>NZ_JACJOU010000007.1:0-300000 GCF_014695725.1 Microcoleus sp. FACHB-672
ATGTGATCAACCGCGCCAACTTGGGGATGGAAGTGATGCATGAACGTAATGCTCACAACTTCCCGCTTGATTTGGCGGCCGGCGAGCAAACTCCTGTTGCTTTGACTGCTCCTTCTATCAATGGTTAGGTTTTAGCGACTGCTTAAAAAAGCGCTCTCAGAAATGAGGGCGCTTTTTTGTTGGCTCGTAGTTAGGCTTTAGCTGCATCCCCCTTAAACCAAGTATTTAAGCCGGCAACACTTCCTCATAAATTTCTGCCATTGCCAGCGTCAAATCCACAGAATTTAACTGTAAAATATCATCTGTTTCTAATATTTCTAAGTTCCAAGTTCCCGTTTCGTTTTTCCGATAAATTTCTACTTTCATCTCCTCTTGGGAAACCAGGACATATTCCTGCAAACTCGATAAACTTTGATAATTGAGACGTTTTTCACGCCGATCTAAGGTTTCTGTGGACGGAGAGAGAACTTCCACAATTAAACAAGGACGGGTTTTATAATATTTTTCTGTATCTTGAGGATCGCACGTCACCATCACATCGGGATAGTAAAAGACATCGGCAGTATTGCTGGCAATTTCTATTTTAACTTTCATATCGGCAATGAAAGTTTTACACCCACTACCGCGTAAATAAGTCAGTAAAGAAGCATAGATATTGCCGGCAATGCGGTTGTGTTCCTCGCTACCGCCAGACATGGCGAAAATTTGACCACCGAGATATTCGTGGCGTCCTTTGCTACTTTCTTCGGATGTGAGGTAGTCTTCAGTAGAAATAAATGCCGACGCTAATTCCATAATTTCTTTGCCTAACTCTAGAGAATAGATTATTACACACTTAAATCAGCGCAATGCTAATCCTATTCCCGGCGGACTACTTTAATCCCAAAACTATTGATAGTGCCTTCTCCAATGAGGCAAACACATTTAAAGCTTGTGGTGCAGAAATTGCTTCGGTTGTGATCGAGGGTTTAGAAAGTGGTGAGCTAAAAACTAAGCCAACTATTCATACAGGAGATGCCGTACTGTACAGAGGCTGGATGTTACCATTAGCGCAATATGAGTTTCTGGTGCAAAGTGTTGAAAAAATGGGTGGCATGATGCTTATCAGCACCAGTGAATATGCGGCGGCTCACTACTTGCCCAACTGGTATCCGTTAATTTCGCACCTAACCCCTGAAACTCGATTTTATAAATGTGACGAAAATTTAGTGGATGCTTTAGAACAACTGGGTTGGGAAAAATTTTTTATAAAAGACCACGTAAAATCGCTTAAAACCTCTCTAGGCTCTATTGTCGAGACTCCACAAGATATTACGGCGGTGGTTCTAGAAATGCAAAAATTTAGGGGTCAGATTGAAGGGGGTTTGTGTGTTCGACGGATAGAAAATTGGGTGAACAATTCTGAGCAACGGTATTTTATTTGGCAGGGCAATGTTTACGCAGCAAAAGAAACAGTGGTCATCCCGGATTTGGTTAGAGAATGCGCCCAAATAATTCCTAGCTCTTTTTTCAGCATAGACGTAGTCGAAACCGTTGATGGAAGACAGCGCGTTGTTGAAATTGGGGATGGGCAAGTGTCGGATCTCGTGGGTTGGACACCAGAAGAATTTACCCGCATTTGGTTCTAATCTTTTGAGGGACGGTGAAAGAACTTCCACAATTACACAATGACGGGTTTTATAATATTTTTCTGTCTCTTGAGGGTCGTACGTCACCATCACATTGGGATAGTAAAAGCCCTCAAATTCTCTGCCGCACTGCTAATACCTGCTGGACAAATTCTGGATATTGCTCCTTCACCCATTTAGGAAATATCAAAAGTGGATCGTTTGTTATCTGGCGTTTTAAAAGTGAAATAATATCATCTACTTCATTGACTAAATCAAAGACAAAGATATCATAGGGCATTTGATTGTTGACATTGAAATCAAGATCAAGAAAGTGTTTGATATCAACATCTTTCCCCACACCCAAGACAAAAAACTTAACGGTATTGGGATTATCAATATTAGCGCAGGCTTTCGCAATGCAATTGATAAACTGCGGTTCATCATTAAATAAACCATCGGTATAGATAATAAAAAAAGCGCCCCGATTTTTTGGTTTGCCCTCACGCAACCAAGTATCTAAGCATTTTTCTAAAGTAGGGGCGATGAAGGTTGTTGTCTTCGGTTGATTCTCGCTAAAAATTTTCCAGACTTGGGAGGCATCGGCAATAGCAATGGGATTCGGTGCAACTTCATGCCGGCTGAAGAAATAAATCGAAACAGACTCACAAATTTGCTGTCCAACTTGTTTCACCGATTGCCAGCCGGCAGATAAAATTGAGGCGATATGTCCTTCTATCACTTCTTGCAAATATTGATAGCGAGTTTGGGTGCCGGTATCGGCATCTTTTCTCACCATTGACCCGCTTTGGTCAATTAAGATAAAAACGTCCCGGTTGTAAATGGTGGAAAACCGCAATTCATCCTTTTCCGCTGAGTTTTCACTTAAGGAAGTGGCGGAGCCGGCACAGTCTGTCCGCTGCAGCACTTGTGAATTGACTAATTCTGGCTTGTAACGATCAAACAATGCAATTAACTCTGGACGTTTGAAGCGACGTTCATCAGGAAAGTCATTGCGGATACCAAATTCTTTGCAAATATTTTCAATGTGTTTTCTAACCGTTGCTTCCGTAATTGTCAAAGCTTTGGCGATCTCTGCGTCAGTTTCGCCGGCTAACACCTTCAACAAAACCTGCTTGCGCCGATGAGGCAGCTTATCGAAGGCTTGATCGAACTGGTTGTGATTCATGCACTCTAAAATGGAGCCATGTCTTTTAGCATATCGCAAGCGCGAGCTACAGGTACGTTTTACCGCCCTACTTGTGAATCTTTTTACACAACTTCCGGATGTGTATGAGGCACAATGTAATTTTGAGATCTAGATACAAGCCGTTACACGGGCTACTAGATCCCGCGAATGGACACCCTATTCACTGACACTGTCAAAATGTTCCCACAACCTCTTTTAGGTATCGTCGAACAAGCCATCGCTTACAATCAGCGAGGACGAGTTAAATTTGACGGGACATACTGGCCGGCACGCTTCTACAATCCAGATTGTCAAGCGACTGTGTCGCCTAACCAGTTTGTGAGTGTCGTTGCACGCGAAGGCATTACGCTGCTGGTAGTCCCCATCGATCCGATAACTTTACCGGAATCTCCCATTGAACTGTCAGACAGTGAGGCAGCTTTTGCCGGCACTGACTCCGGGCGTCAGATGTACTGGGAAGAACGTTTAAGCCGACGGACTTCTGTTCCTGTATTTTAGCCACGGCTTTGTACAGGACATTCCAAGATTTTAGAGTATAGGGTGTATCTAACTGTGTCAAAGTATCATATCTTGGCGAAAAAGGCGGGCATTTAGCTCGCCTTTTGCAATTTCAGGGTAGCTGCCGGCCCGTAAAATGAAGAAATGACTTTTCAACCTCGTAAACGATTCGCTCAGCACTGGCTACAAAGTGAAAAGACGCTGCATCAAATCATCAGTGCGGCTGAGTTATCTCAAAACGACCGTGTCCTGGAAATTGGCCCCGGCACCGGCATCTTGACGCGCCAGCTGTTGCCCCTTGTCCAGTCTGCTGTCGCCGTAGAAATTGACCGCGATTTATGCCAACACCTAGCTAAACAGCTAGGGCAAACAGCAAACTTTTTGCTCCTCCAAGGCGATTTCCTTTCCCTAGAATTGGACGCCCTACTAAGCGCATGGCCGGCATTCCAACATCCGAATAAAGTTGTGGCCAACATCCCCTACAACATCACCGGCCCGATTTTAGAAAAACTTCTAGGCACCATCAACGCGCCGGCTGCCAAACCCTTTGATTCAATCGTGTTGCTGGTACAAAAAGAAGTCGCAGAACGACTTTACGCTCAACCAGGGTCAAGAGCTTTCGGTGCCCTTTCCGTGCGGGTGCAGTATTTGGCCACCTGCGAATTAATCTGCCCTGTGCCGGCTAAAGCCTTTCACCCGCCCCCAAAAGTAGACTCTGCTGTTGTGCGGCTGCGTCCCCGACACGTAGAGATGCCGGCAGACAATCCCCGCTTGATGGGTACATTAATTCAGCAAGGCTTCTCCAGCAAGCGCAAAATGTTGCGAAATAACTTGAAAGGGCTAATTGATCGCGATCGCTTGACCCACTTACTGGAACAATTAAAATTAAATCCCCAAGTCCGCGCCGAAGACCTCAGCGTTGCCAATTGGGTCGCCCTCAGCAACCAGTTAAACACTGGAGACTTATTGAACCGGCAAGATACAGAACACATTACGGAAGACACAGACTCAGCCCCTCTTCCCTAGCCCTTAGCCCCTCAAACGCCCCTCTCATGCAAACCTACACCCTGATCGCCCCAGCCAAAATCAATTTGTATCTGGAAATCATCGGCACTCGCCCGGATGGCTATCATGAACTGGCGATGGTATTGCAAAGTGTGGATTTAGCAGATCAAATTGCTGTGCGTGCCAATGGAACCGATGAAATTCGCATTCACTGTGATCATCCCCAAGTGCCGCTTGACAAAAGTAACCTGGCTTATCGCGCTGCCCAACTCATGGCTGAGCAGTTTCCAGATAGCTTTGAAAACTTTGGGGGTGCTGACATCACGATTCACAAGCACATCCCTGTGGCTGCTGGACTAGCCGGCGGCTCAACTGATGCCGCAGCAGTGCTGGTGGGGCTAGATTTGATGTGGGAACTGGGTTTGACGAGTACGGAATTACAAGAGTTGGGAGGCCGGCTGGGTTCTGATGTGCCTTTCTGCATTGCCGGTGGAACAGCACTCGCCACCGGCAGAGGTGATGCCCTTTCTCCCCTGCCGGATTTGACTCATTTGTATGTGGTGCTGGCGAAGTACCGCAGTCTGGAAGTATCTACAGCTTGGGCTTACCAGACGTTCCGGCAGCAGTTTAGCAATACTTACGTTTCTGACGTAAATACCCTCGAAAACCGCCGGCAGCGCGTCCACTCTGGGCCGATGGTAAATGCCATTGCCCATCGCGACGGCGCGAAAATTGGCCAGTTACTCCATAATGATTTAGAGCGCGTGGTGTTGCCGGCCTATCCGCAAGTGTCGCGTTTGCGCCAAACCTTCGAGCAGCAGCCGGTTTTGGGAGCGATGATGTCTGGTTCCGGGCCAACTGTCTTTGCGGTGGCGGAATCTCAAGCGCAAGCACAACAAGTTAAAGAAGCGGTGAAAGCGGCTGTTCCTGACCCTGATTTAGAGCTATGGGTGGCGAAGCTCATCTCCACTGGCATTCAACTAGCATCCCCCATAAAGTAGTGTTAGCACTTAGCCTGAAAGCGTTTTGAATTCTGGTTTGGGGAGAAGTGGGAATCAGGTATGAGGCATTGGGCACCCCTGTGAGTCTTTCCCATAAAGCGAGAATATAAGGAAAGCAAGAAATTTGTTTCGCTTGCGGCGTTGAGATGGGCTGCCCGATCCCTTGCCGGCTGAACAATGGGAGATTGGATAAAATGGTCTGTCTATGAACCCTGATGCGCTACAGATTTCAATCCTCAATTCTTTCCCTTACCTCCTAATAAAGCAATGACTGACCTGAACCCAACGCCCAATTCCCCTTCTTTAACCCCTGAGCAACCCAGTGTGCTACGCTGCATCACCGGCTCTTTAGTGTCCAGCGCCCTCGCCTTTGCCGGCTACCTGCTCACCAGCTCAATTGCCCAAAGCTTTGCAAATAAGCCAATTCACTCTGACAATGTTGCGGTTGTGAATATTTCATCGGCTGTGCGTACCCTGGTTGTGGGAATCAGCACGATGGCCACCGGCATCTTTGCGCTAGTGTCTTTGGGACTCATGGCTCTAGGAATTAAGATTCTGATTCAGCAGCTTGGCAAACAATCGGCACCGCCTTCAGATGCTCAATAGTTCTAAATGTTCTGCCATCAGGGATAATAATCCAATTTGGGTTCTAGTCAAGATCCCCAGGAGACGGTTGATTGGTGGAAAAAACCCCTAATAAGTACGAATATGCTTATCGAGATAGCAAACCGAGGTATCATCATCCCTATTTGATGACTCCGCTGCTGGAAATACTGTCTGCCCACAGCCAGGCCGGTGCTGCCCAGACGCGCGTGCTCGATCTTGGGTGTGGAAATGGCAGTCTCACCCATCTTGTGGCACAGCACGGGTATGAAGTTGTTGGTCTTGACAGTTCTGAACAGGGAATTGCTATTGCCCGTGAGAGTTTCCCAGATTGCAAATTTATCGAAGCAGATATTTACGATCTGCCAGATGCCGGTCTGATTAATTCATTTGATATTGTCATGGCAGTTGAAGTGATCGAACACTTATTTTATCCAAAAGAATTGGTCAGATACGCCCAAAAGTGCTTGAAACCGAACGGGTATTTAATTCTTAGCACGCCCTATCACGGCTACTTAAAAAACCTGATGTTGGCTGCTTCAGGAAAAATGGATGAGCATTTTACTGTTCTTTGGGATATGGGTCACGTTAAATTCTTCTCTGTGCCGACGCTTTCCACTTTATTAAAATCTGAAGGATATACTGATATTTCCTTCAGGTTTGCCGGTCGGTTGCCCTATCTTTGGAAATCAATGTTGTGTTCTTGTAAGCCGTCCTAGTCATTTGTAAACAGAGATTAGCCTTAAAAAGCTTTAAAAACCTGTTTGTTAAATCGCTCCTCATGACTTGCCGGCTGAATACTTGTAGGTTGGGTTGAGCGAAGCGCAACTCTCCGTTTCACTCCGCCCAACAGGCGCTCAACTAAAAGTTAACGATTACTCGCTCATCAACTTTTGGTCAATCAACCTGTCGTTAATGATGCAAAAAACGTTGAAATAACCTTGAGAAGACTAGTTACTCAACCTAATGCGTCAGGTTTTGAGCTTAATTCGATTGCTCTAATTTAATTTAGTAAAAATTGTTGAGTAGGATGCATAAGTCACGCACCCTACTAGCGAAGGATATTTTTTAACCGGCACTCTTGAACTTGAGGACCCAACAATTGAGATTGTTGGGAGATTTTGCCTCTGGACTGGAATTTTCCTGCAAAGCATTCAGCGCAAACAGTGATGGAGTGAATGAAAGATTGCGTAACCGAATGCTTGCTTATGTCATTGGGAAAAATTGACTGACATGAAGAATGCTTTCTCCGTGATCGGGAATCCAAGCAACCCACTCGCTATCGGAATGCCGGCACAGCAAAAGGGCTTCGTCAAAACTGAAAGAACTAGGAACCTCTAGGAGTGTCACCCACGTATTCGGCTGGAGTTCTTGTTGCCACTGATGCCTATCTAGGTGTCTTGCAGCGGGCCGAGGATAGGGACAGGACGGGATATTGAAGTTGGGTGTGCGGATGTCGAGTTTCATAAATTCCTCCTCGGGTTAACAGCACACCGCTAAGGCTTCCCGATCGGCTAGGATACTAAGCCGGCTTAGCAGTGGGCTAAAATCAATTGCGTTCTGTAACAAAGGATACAGAAAATATTTGATTCCTGACAACCAATTGTCTTAGAACTTTACAACCGCATCAGTGCTGCTCTTGTGGACGTGGCCCGAACTTATTTTTCACCGGCATCGCTGCAATCACTGCCGGCACTGGGTTTGAGGCGATCACCGACAGGCCGGCGCTCACAAATTTTGCTCTAATCAATGCGAACAAAAAATCATACAAAGCAAAAAGTTTTGCAATTCTTATTTTTCGCCGGAATTTTCCCCAAAGATTCCACAAACATTCCACAGGTAAGCAGAGCGTTTTCCACAATTTAGACAGAGTTTTCCACAGGGGGGAACGGTATCATCAACGCTTGATGCTGGATTGGGGATTTCTCAGACAACACCTGGAACCTGTGGCAAAAGTTGTTTTTGTGTAAAGTTATGTAACGAAAAATGCCCTAAAACACTGATTTTTTCGTAAACCTTTTTTTTGTATGAAGGCGGTTGTAACATTTCGCATCATTGACAACCCCACCCCCTGGTAGCGCAAAATGAACCGGCCTACCTAAAAATGCTCTCACCTGGACGGGCTTTGTTCGTCGCTTCTGCGTAGTGGAAGTGAAGGCAATCGCCGGCCCAGGGAAGGGAGAAAATAAGTAGCCGGCCTAAGGAGATTTTATGAACGCAAGCATCAGCATTCTGGCGGAAATTCCCGAAGAATTACACGAATCCCTCAAAAACTACTTGGACAGCCATCCAGACTGGGATCAAGACCGGGTTTTTTCTGCCGCTCTGTCACTGTTTTTGCTGCAAAATGGCAGTAGTGGCAGCCCTGAATCGTCACGAAGCTATCGTCAGGCTGCCCGCGTGTATCTTGAATCGCTGTTCAAACACCCGGTTTAAAACTTCATGGGGGTGCGTAAATTTTAGAGATTGGATTTTGGATCGCTCGCCACTCTAAAATCTAAAATCTAAAATTTAAAATTTTTTGCCAGAGTCATGCAAACAACTCAACCAGCCAATCCATCGAATGTCCTAGATACTCTGATTGTGGGTGCCGGCATTAGCGGTCTGAGTTTGGGCCACACCCTGCAAAACGACAAAGCGCCCACCGACAGCCGTCCTTGGAAAATTTTGGTAACAGAAAGCCAAGGACGGGTGGGAGGACGGATTGTGTCATCGTCTGGAGACGGCTTTCTTTGGGAAGAAGGGCCAAACAGTTTTTCCCCAACACCGGCACTGCTGAAACTGGCTGTGGATGTGGGCTTAAAAGACGAGTTGGTGTTCGCAGATCGCCGGCTGCCGCGTTACGTGTACTGGAAGGGTGAGTTGATCCCCGTGCCGATGAGTCCGCCGGCACTGGTGAAGTCCCACTTGCTGAGTTTATCGGGGAAACTGCGGGCGCTGATGGGTGCGCTGGGCTTTGTGCCGCCGGCAATGGGAGGCGAGGAAACCGTGGGGCAGTTCTTTCGCCGGCATTTGGGTGCTGAGGTGACACAGCGCTTAGTAGAACCGTTCGTTTCAGGGGTGTATGCCGGCGATCCCGATCAGTTGAGTGCGGCTGCTGCCTTTGGGCGGGTGGCGAAACTAACAGAAGTGGGTGGAGGGCTAATCGCAGGGGCAGTGCTGTCTCGCCGGCCAAAATCCCAGCCGGTTGTTACCGATCCCAACGTTCCCAAGACGAAACCCGGGGAGTTAGGGTCATTCCGAACCGGGATGCAAGCACTGCCCGAAGCCATTGCTAAAAAGTTGGGCGAAAATTTGAAACTTAACTGGCGTTTGTTGCAGTTGCGCCCCACCGACCGGCAAACTTATATTGCAGAATTTTCAACGCCGGAAGGTTCCCAACAGATTGAAGCTCGCAGCGTAGTGCTCACCACCCCCGCTTATGTCACGGCAGAGCTATTGCAGCCCCTACAACCCCCTATTAGCCATGCTTTAGAGGAATTGTCTTATCCGCCCGTTGCGTGTGTCGTCTTGGCCTATCCAGCGGACGCTTTTAAGGATAAATTGCAGGGGTTTGGGAACTTGATTCCTAGAGGTCAGGGAATTCGCACATTGGGCACCATTTGGGCTTCGAGTTTGTTTGCCGATCGTGCTCCGGAAGGGTGGAATTTGCTGATTAACTTTATTGGCGGCGCAACAGACCTAGAAATTGGGGATTTAGATCAAGCGCAAATTGTTGAGGCGGTGCATCAAGACCTTTGCCGGTCGCTGCTGAAAACGGATGTGCCCCCGAAGGTTTTGGCGGTGAATGTGTGGAAACGTGCGATCCCGCAGTATACCCTTGGCCATCACCGGCGTCTTGAGCAAATCGAGCAGGGCTTGCGGCAGTTGCCTGGTTTATATTTATGCGGAAACTACACCGACGGCGTTGCTTTGGGAGATTGCGTTCGCCGTGGCATAGATTGTGCCAGTGTTGTTGGGCAATATTTAGCCGTAAAAAATTAAAGCTTTTCTCAGTGTGAATTCTCCGGGGAAGGTAGGAAAAAAAGGTAATGGTAATTGGTTGGAGTTACCATTACCGCTTACCAAATCTCTTCAGTATTCTGTTGTGCCGGCAAGCAAGCTTAAAGGGCTGGCAGATGACATTTCCCTGAATGGAAGCCGGTGTGGGCGGGTGACTAAGGCCGCCGGCGCGTACAAAATTCGTGTCCCGATCAGGCACACTGGACGCGAAGGCAGCAACAAAGCTCATTCAACCTGTTGTGTTCCGGGTGCCCCAGGCAATTCAAACTTATAGCCGACTCCCCGCACAGTTTGAATCATCGAAGGCTGGTTAACATCCACTTCAATTTTGCGGCGGATTTGGCCAATATGCACATCGACTACCCGCTGATCCCCGACATAGTCGTAGTCCCAGACTTCTTGCAACAGTTCAGCACGCCGCCAAACTCGGTTGGGGTGGCTGGCCAGAAAATACAGTAGGTCGAATTCGAGCGCGGTTAAAGGCACCATCTCCTTGTTGAGTGTGACCTCACGCCGCACTGGATCGATGAACATCTGTCCCAAGGTCAGAATTTGCTGTTCTGCTGTGGTTACGGGGCGCTGGCGCTTTAAAATTGCCTGGACTCTGGCTGCTAACTCGACCAGGCGGAAAGGCTTGGTGATGTAGTCATCGGCACCTTGGGAAAATCCCTGGAGGATGTCAGACTCGTCTGTCCTGCTTGTCAGCATCAGGACAAACACACCTGTACGCTTTTGCATTTCTTGGCACAGCTGGTAGCCGGTGGTATCTGGCAAATTGACATCCAGAATCACAAGGTCTGGGTTAAACTGCTCAAACACCTCTAGGGCAGTCTTGCCGTTGTCGGCAGACTCCATTTCATAGCTCTGCTTGCTCAAGAAGCGATGAATTAAATTACGGATTGCAGGGTCGTCATCAACGACAAGAATCTTGGCAGGGGCCATGTCTACAACCTTGCTCTAAGAACTGGGCAAGAAGGATTTCTCAGACTGATGGCGAGCGCCAGGTGAAGCTCTGGCGGCAACTAAGCAACTCTGTAGGAGAGCGGCTCCCAGCATAGTCGTTTATCCAGCATTCTAGAAAATTATCGGCTGAAAGCCCATCGATCAAGGATCTTGACCGATTGACGCGAGTTTAAAACTTGTGTCTGGGTTTTACCGAAACTCCCTGGAAATTTTTGTATGCAAACCCTGATTTTACGGAAGTAAAGCTCAATTTACAACAGAATTCAGGCTGTGCAACAAGAAGATACAGGGAACTGAGCAGCCAACGGCGGTTGGTTTACTTTTACTAGGCAGTAAAAGGTTAAGCGCGAGACGCGTTTGGATGCCGGTTGTTATTTCACTTTGAAACCGCAACGACTTAAGCTGTGGTTGCGGGCCGGCACTTGGGCTGTGGATAGTAGGCAAAGTTACTTACCAGCCGCCCCAAGAGAAGTTGCCACCGGCTTTGAGGGATTTGCCTTCGCCTTAGCGCTGCCTAAGCTAAGCACTGCCGGCGGTTACACTCCCAAAAAGATTCGGCAGATTGTAACAAATTGCGAAGCCTCACTTAACCGCAACTTCTTTCTTAAGATGGCATTAGAAATCATACTTGATCAATACCCTTTTAAAGAGCGAAATGACGCCGAAAGCGGGGATCGAGGTGGTGTTTTTTCTGCCGGTTGCACCGGCTACACAGGGTTTGTAGGTTGCTGATGTCGTTGCTGCCGGCACGCGCGAGGGGGATAATGTGGTCAATTGTCAGTGATGTCTCTAAGTGTGTTTGACCACAGCTTTTGCACTGGTAACGATCCCGCTCAAAAACATATTTCCTCACTTCTGGGGGAATGGGAATTCTGGGTGTTTTAGTCATGGCTGTGCCGGTGGCGTCTTCTTGGAAAAATCATATCAAAAACCTAAATACCAAATCCCTGCCTTATTTCACGCCGGCATCTGGCATTTATTTATTTTCTTCTTTGCTCATTTGTCGAATCTCATCTAGGGGAGATCCAGTTTCGCCGGCTTCGGCTGTATTGGGTGCCGGTGTTTCTTCTATTTCGGGTTCATCTGGACAAAATTCCACAGTCAGTTTAACTCTAAATTTTCCGCTTTCCCAGCCGTCAGCCTTATATTTCAAAGCATAACATTCTATCCCTTCACCAAATAGTTTGTTTCTGATTGGTTCTGAAACATTTAATCTCTTTCTAGTTGCTAGGTTAAACTCTAAAGCAGTTAAATTTATTTAAACAAAGCCATTAGAGTTTAAATTTAACTCGCGCCCTAAAGAGTCTGCTTTAAAACACACAACCTCATGCTTTTCCAATGGCTTTAATTTATCGCTCATATCAATCCGTCCTCCCTAAATTACAAAAATGCCTGATGGATTAAGTCTTTCTATGGGTACGCAATTTTTGTGTATTATGCCACGTAAAATCGTGGCAAACTGTTAGTTTCAACGGCTCTCTTAAATCTTCATTTGCCGTATCTCATCAAGGGGTGAGCTTTCTTCGCTGGCAGCCGGTTCACTTGCCTGTGTTTCTTCTACCTCAACAGTTTCCGGGCAAAACTCTAAAGTAATTCTCACTTTGCCTTTTTGCCAATTTTTACCGGGTTGGAGTATTTTACAATCAATACCTTTACCAAACCAACTTTCCTTTTTTTCTGTCCAGTTGGATGAAGAGTATTGTCCCTTGACAAGTGGTAGAATTGCTGCAATAAATTCACTTATTGTAAAAGTGCGGTTGGTTAATAAAATTTGGTCTGAATAGATAGACACAACATCTTCACGATCTAGAGACTCAAACTTGTCTTCCATTTCTCTCATTGACATTTTCTCATCCTTCTTTATATTCAAACTCTCCAGCAGAGCTTCAATTTTTCTTTTTGACATTTTGTCGTCCTTCTCTATATCGGATTGATTGAATAGATATCCTGCAAATTCCTGCAAAAGTCGTTTTTTTTACCACAGATAAACACCGATGGTTTAACAACGGGTGTTTAAGATAAATTGGCACTTGGAGACTTTTGCAAGAAATTGAATTATTCTACTAGCGCTTCTACTAGCAGTTTTTGCTCGTTCGGAGGATTGGCTTCGGCAACTTCACCGGCAGTAATAAAATCATCTTTGAACTTAACCACCGGCAATTGATAGCGATCCAATTGCATCCCTTGTAAACACTGATTAATTCCGCCAACGGCTTCATTATAAGTATTGACAGTTTGCTGCAATTGTGTTTGATTTTTCTGATTTTGATCGAGTTGTTCTTGGGCTTCCTTTTCTAACGTTTTTTCGAGATGGGCGCGAGCGCGGTTGTATTGCTGTAAAATTGATTCTTCTTGCTCTTTTGCTAGGGGCAGCAAGTGAGTTTTGAACGTTTGATTGATTGTTTGGCGAAAAGCACTTTGAATGGTTTGTTTTACTTTGGGTTCAAAGTCCATTTTTAACAACTGACGAATTGCCGGCTCTGCCTCTACCATACTGGCGCAATCGTAAGCTTGAGAAGTTTGCTGCAAGACTTGACGGAATTGGTAAATTGAAAATGTGTTCTCGTCATAAAATCGAGCGCTTTCTCGCACATAACGATCACATTCTGAACTCGCGGCAGCGCGAATTGCATGCTGCACTTGCGTTTCCAAACTTTTAAATGCTTGCTCAACACCGGCATCTGTTCCAATTAGCCGGCACATCTGCCGGTAATACTCTTGATGGCGGATGCGATCCATTAAATAAACAAACCAATTGGCAATGACTTGTTGTGATTCTGCTACAAGAACTTCTTCTAATTCATTTGCCATGAAATAAAATGCCTCTACTAAAATCGCCAGGAGTGGCGCAGTAGAGTTGCGCGGATGAGTATGTGTTGCACGCCGGTAAGCTTCTTCAACAGAAAAAGTATTCAGAAGTTCATCCATGCGTGAAACCATTTTCACTTTGAGCTTGCGAAAATCTTCCTCAAAGATTGGACACTGATTGGTAATCGTCTCATTGACTTCCTGACTGATGTGTTCAATCAAAGCTGTACCAATTTGCCCTAATTCGTAATTCAGTTGCTCCAAACGCCGCGACTTTACACCCTCAATATTAATTGGTTGACTCTCCAACTCTCGGTGTTGCTCTAAATAAAGCCGGCGCAAGGCGACACACACCGGCTGAAGATCGTTTGCTAGCGCTTCAAAAAGTTGAGGACGTTTTTCTTCCTTTAAATAGCGAGTGATGCCGGTGCGGAATTCTTCTATTCCACTATCGGAAATAAGCTGATCAATTAGGGGTGAACCCTGTTCATTCAGAATTCTGGCATAATTCTCATTTGGGGTTTCGTAGCTGAAAACAGCAATCTTAAACTTATTGGGAGAAAGCTTGCCAGAGTTGGCACAATAGCGGTTAAATTCGTTGATAAATTGGGACGTTTCTTCCTGAATGCCGGTGCCTTTGACACTTTGGGCAAAAAGAGAATCTAACCCATAACGCTCTCGCTGGCTTGTTCCTTTGATTTGACTGCCATAAAATCCCAGCAATCCACTGGTTTTATAAACTCGGCTGTTGTCTCTAAACTGGGAATTAATCAAATCATCGAGTCGTTGGCGCAATTGAGTATTGTACCAAGTTTCATCGACTCGATTGAAAACATAAAAGACGCGATCCCGAATCCCTGGATTCTTCCGCATCTTTTCCAAAAGTTCTGTTTCTTCGGTTGTCATGTCTCCTTCGGATGCCGGTTTGAGTACGCACACGACAGCCGATGTTTCCGGATCTTCAATCTTGCGATAAGTAAGTTCCGCATCCTTCTTCACCGGCGCATCAATTCCCGGCATATCAATCAGCACGTTGCCATCTTGTAATAGCGGGTGATGGCAGTAATATTCGATTCGCTTTAAAACTGCACTATTGCTGCCGCGACGTGCGTAACCGGCAGCTTCTTTTAAATTGGAAAAGTCAAATTGCTCCATCGAAAACGTGTTACTGTGGGTTGGATGAATGCGCTCACTGTTATCCGCATAACCCTTCAGTAACAAAACTAGCGCTTTCGCTTGTTTCGCTCGCTCAGATTTACTTTCTCCACCTTCCAGCTTGATGATCGTTTCGCCTTTTTCAGTTAGCAATTCAATCGCTTCGCGCTGTTGAAGATTGGTTTCTGCTGTTAATCCCAGACGCTTACACAAAGCATCTGCCTGCTCTTTAATTTCTGTCTGACTTAAAAAGGTGAGAACGACTCGTTCTTTCTCGGCTTCAGCATATTCAATATAGCATTCGGTGCCGGTGGCGTGTCCTTCAGCGCTGTAGAGCAATTCTCGCTCTAGCAAGGCGTTGATCAGCATCGATTTGCCGGCACTAAATGCACCGGCGAAGACGATTTCAAATTTAGGAGAAATTGCTTTTTTCAGGGACGCCTGAACCCCGGTGATATCTTGCATCCGTAAGGACGGTTCTTGATTCAACAGATGCAGTAGACTATCAACCTGAGCTTGCAGATTTTCGCACTGAGGTAACAGTTGAGTCATATTTGTCCTGAAAGTGAAGAGGAACCAACGAGAGACAGATCGAATCTGAATTCTTTAATAGGTTGCCCAAAATTTGCTTGTCTCTACCCAGGAGTATGAACCAGGTTGAGAAAATTTCTGAAAAAATACAAAGTTACAAGTTTCTCTAAATTTTACGAAAAACTTCTAAGATTTAAATTTAATTCTATAAAAGTAAATAGAACGTGCTAAAATTGCTTTTCAATATTTATTCAGTTAAAAAATAAGGGCAAAAAATTAACTCGGATGCTGGAACTTGTCAAGCCGGCTTAGCAATAACGATATTAAACTTTGCAGTACATTGTGCTGACGTTTATAGTTCGGAAAAACATTCAGCCACGTCTTGAGCAAGTGATTCTCAATTAAGTATGCGAACACCGGCATTCAGCCGAAAATTATCAAAGCCCTTCGCTAATTAACTGTTAAAATATGATTAAACTTAGGTTGTATCATTTTGTAAAGATAAATTCGGTAACTGCCTTATGACTGCGGTACTTTCAGCAGCTATTCACGCAATGGCCACTTCACCAACGGTAGCTCCCGATAAAGCCAGTCAAGTTACACGGCAACTCTATCCCAACTACAAAGTAATCGTGTTGAACGATGATTTCAATACGTTTCAGCACGTTGCTGAATGCTTGATGAAGTATATTCCGGGGATGACAGGCGATCAGGCTTGGCAATTGACCAACCAAATCCACTCGGACGGCCAAGCCACGGTTTGGGTTGGCCCGCAAGAGCAAGCTGAGCTTTATCACCAGCAGCTCAGTCGTGCCGGCTTAACGATGGCTCCATTAGAGAAAGCCTAAAGTTAAGGAGTCGGTGAGAATTTCATCGGGTTTGTGAGGCAATCATTATCAAGTGCCGGCACAAACTCAAATGAAAACCGGCGCGTCTGGTGCCGGCTCTTTTCTTTTTTCGGTTCTCTGACTGTCCCCCTGATAAGTTTTCACTTTTTGCTTTTCACTTTTTTGGGCTAGGCCGGCCCTAGACTAGGGGGGTAGTTATTTGGTCTAAATTATTATGGGCAACTCTTCCAGTGCTCGATTAGTTCTCAATCATTCGACTCACATTCCCGGTTTGATTGCGATCCTGGAACGGCTGACAAAGTATGCCGATATTCAAACCATCACTCCAGGCGTCATTGGCAATGTTAAGGGTCACACCCCTCGGATGACGTTACGGGTGTCCGTTCCCATTCGTGGCGGGTTTAAAGTGCTGGCGAGACAAGGTAAAACGGTTCAAGAAGTCTTTGTCATCACCAGCTTGAGCCAGAATGAGCTGGAAGAGATAATTGCCTTGTTATTAAAGAAATAAGTCAAGCTTGCTGATTAAGGCAATACATTTAAAGACTAAAGCGTTTGCCTTCTAATACATAAGCCTAAAAGTAGCGCCGTGTAACCCGTCGCTATCTCGCAGCCACACTCCTTATCCACTAAGGTTTTTAGAAATAAAATGCAGGCGGCATCAAGTTCCTTTGCCGGCCTGACAAAATTTGCTGAAAACCTTAGAGATAAGGAGTTTTACCCTTTGCGCGATTGCCGGTGACAATTTCGCCACTTTTAAGCCAAACAGAGATCCAGGAATGAGCCATGTCATTTCTGGATCTACTGCTTTTCGGTCAATTTGTAAATATCGTGTTATATTAGTTTACATAAGTTTACAAAAGGGCACAAACCCATGCGCTACACCGATAAACAAGGGAAAACCCTCAACCTAGACGAATGTATGACTGCCGACAGCTTCTTTATGGAAGCTGATAATTACATCGACGAACCGTTAGAAATGCACTTCGATCTAACAGGTGAGTTAAAAGCCGGCAAGAAAGGGAAACAAGCCGCAGCAACCCTTCGCAGTAATGGCAGTGAATTAATCCCCGCAGAAGCCCAAGCCTATAAACGCAGCAATGCCACTCAATTGCTTGAGGTGCCGGCAGGACGCACCGTAGATAACGAAGGACTTAACAATAACTACGCAATGCAGCCGGCTATGTCCTTGGCAGAGTATCCCTCATCAGAACAGCAGAAGCGTTATGCCTTTCAAGGCGCAATTGCTATCGTGTTCGTTGCCTTAACGCTATTGACTGTATTTGTTGTCAGCTAGGTGTAACAACAGCTAGATATTTAGCTTTAAACCAAGATATCTAGCTAGCATTGACCCTCTAGTTTTCGCCCAAATTCGGCACAGGAGCCAGCCATGAATCAGCCTATCAAATTATCTTTAGAACAAGAATTTAGCATCCGTAGCTTTGCACACCAAGTGCAGCAAATGTCTCGTGAGCAAGCCCAGGATTTTTTGCTCATGTTGCACAAGCAGATGATCATGCAGGAAACGATGTACAAGGAATTTCTGAAGCACGAGTGGAATATCGATGCCGGCGCTAGTTCTATCTAAAGCCGGTCAGCAATTATCCGACCATTTGAAAAGAAAGCCCTATCTCGGCTTGAGGATTCAAGCACGCTACAGTTGCTAAATACAGCCGAGACAGTCAATTTGCCAAAGCTCCCCTGAGAGCCGGTGAAATAATCTTCAAAATATAAAAAAGCTTTGTTGCAATCCTTGTATTAGCGGCGAGCTTTTTTTTATGTTAAGCTACCGATCCCTAACATCATATCGCCATTTTATGTGCTGTCAATCAAGATTTATCTAATTATTATTTTTAAATTAATTTCTCCTTAATCTAAAAAACACTTTTAATGTTATGTGTAATATAAATGGCTTATTTTCTGAGAGCAAATCAACAAAATATATCTATGCCTAATAGTAGATATTCTTCGTTTTAAAAAGGTTTATAGTTGAAAACAGAAAGACACAAAACTAGGTGAACAACTTGGCTAATATCGTAGAAACTGCCATCAATGCTGGCTCATTCAATACCCTAGTTACTGCAATCAAAGCGGCTGATTTGGTAGACACTTTAAATGGCGCTGGTCCCTTCACAGTTTTTGCGCCGACTGATGAAGCTTTTGCTAAGCTGCCCGAAGGTACAGTAGAAGGATTGCTTAAGGATATCCCAACGCTTAAGAAAATCCTGACCTACCATGTCGTTTCAGGCAAGGTAATGGCATCTGACGTGGTGAAGCTGGATTCAGCAACCACAGTTCAAGGTTCAGACGTGAAAATTGACGCTTCCAATGGCGGCGTCAAGGTCAATGATGCCACCGTTGCAACAGCAGATGTTGCTGCTGATAATGGTGTCATCCACATCATTGACACAGTTTTGATTCCGGCGTAACCAACGCTTAAGTAGTGAATGCTATCTGAGGGGCAGCGATTATTTATAGTCGCTGCCCCTCAACTGTTTTAAGGAACGATTTAGGCGCAAAACTTTATCATATTTCGTAGTCAACCACGGCACGTTCGCTAACTATTTTGCCGATAAATTCTTTGCATTTTTCGTGTTCTGGATGTTTCTGATAAGTATCCAGCGCCTCGAAACTGGCAAAGGCAGAATACAGTGCCACATCGTAAGCTGCCGGTGATTCAATGCCATTCATGCCCACTTCAAGATGCTCAATTTCTGGGATAACTGCCGGCAGCGCTTCTAGCATTTCCTTCATCTTGCCGGCATTTTCCTCTTTAGAAGCGCCTTCTGCGGTATCTTTTAACCGCCACATGACAATATGCTTGATCATTCAATGTTCCTATTAGAAAAAACGAGATTAAATTTCTCTGGTTCCACAAAACCAGGCTAGGCAGTGAGCGTCTGAGTTGCCAGCACAGCACGAGCGCGAACTACCAATTCTGCATCTGCTTGCGCCATTTGCTGCAACTGCGCCAAAAGTTGAGAAAACCAAGCGGGACGATCTGCCGGCACTGCACTCCCCAACCCTTGCAATCCCACGATGCCGGCATAGCGCACAACCCATTCTGGATCTTGACAAACTTTGCTTAATGTATTGTAAGTCCGCTCTTGATCGTCCCGAACCAGCTCACTTGATAACCCAACCCACTGTAGATTGCCCAACCCTCTAGCCGCCGCGCGGCGCACGCTCAAGGCAAAATCAGTTTCAGCAGCCGAGATCAGTAAATCGATGCCACGGGGATCACCGATGCCGGCTAATGCGCGAACCGCCCAAGCTCTCGCACCGTAGTTATAGCTATCAAGCTGATCTAAAATAGCCTGAACTGCCGGCTCACCGAGTAAAATTAGCCCATCCACCGCCGCCACTGCCGCACCGGGGTTGTTGTAGCGTAAAACCTGAATCAAACTCGGAATCGCTGCCGGTGAGCGAACAGCCGCCAGCGCCTTCACTGCGTTTAACAAGCCATCAGCAGAATCCGCCTCATCAACGGCTTGAATCAATTTTTGAATGCTTTCATCCTTGGTCATAATTGCATCGCTAAACATTAAACCTCTTGCAAAAACCTCCAAACGTCAAACTCTATGGCACATTAACTATTAACCCATCTGTGTCCATCTGTGGTTAAAAATCAAAACCTAAGACTTTGCAAGAAGCCTGAAGTACAGATTATCAATAATTTTTATAACTCAAGATTGCCGGCATATCATCACAAAAGCGAATCCATCACCGTCATAACCTGAATCGCATTATCAGACAGCGAAGGGGGTTGTGTCGGGTTACTCCCTAGCTGATGTTCTAGAATGCCTTTAAGCGCAATCAACTTAAGACTATTTTCTGCCAAAGTTTCAGCAATCGCCTCGGCTGCCGGCAAATAACCAATCGCCCCTAGATCCATCAAAGCCGACCGGCGCAACTGTAACTCATCGCCGTGTAAAGCTTGAACCAGGCGTTCTGCATAAATCGATTGGCCTGTGAGCTGGTACATCGCTCGTGCTGCGGAGTATTGCACCCGCTTAACCGGATGTTCCAGGAACGGCTGAATCAGGGAAATCGCCTCTGTAGCGTGGAGGGTTCCTAACGCTTCGATGACTGAATTGTAAGGTTGGGCGAGGTGGGGTTTTCCCGGAACAAGCACAGCCGCTTCCACACCGCCGGCTAGCATTTGCATCAACACCGGCACACTGGCAGCAGCATTGAGCATTTCCAGAGATTGCGCTGCAGCTTCTCGAAGGTAGTAGTCTGAACTCTCTAAACACCAAATCAGCGCCGGCACTGAACGCTGGTCTCCCAGTTTGCCCAGTGCCCGCGCTGCATTGCGTCTCAGGGGATATCCCCCATCGTCTGTACGGTCAGATTCATCTTCCAAAGCCGCCAGCAAAGCTTCAACTGCCGCCGGTTCCCGAATTCTGAACCTGCCAAGCCACCAAGCTGCATAGTAGCGCAGACCCAGGTCATCACCCCGCAGATTTGCGATTGCTTGCTCTACGGTTAAAGATTCGCCACCATTTTCTGGTGCGGGTGGTGCCGGTTCAAAATAATCCTGCATGGGTCTGGTACTGTCAGATGGCTTATTTAGCTATCGTGCTCCGATTTGCCTTCACCTTCGTGGTGATGCTCGGAAGCAGCGTCATGATGATGCTCCGATGCACCCTCATGGTGATGCTCCGATGCAGCTTTCCTGCTCTTCTCAAATTCAGCATTACCTTCAGGGGTCATCGGGTAAATGTTGACTATTTTGCCACCCATGCGAAGGATGCGCTGCATTTCTTCATTCATCCGGTTGTAAGGCACTGTGATAAACACACTGCCACTTTGGCGAATGGGGTAATTTGTTCTGTCACTTTCTTCGCTTTGAGCTAAACCAGTGACTTCGTACCGAAAGAGCCGGCTACCAGAAGAGCTGCTTGCCGCTCTCCCATAAGCTAATTGACCAAGCATATTCTTGCGATCTCCTAAAGATGAAAGTCTTACACTAACTTTGAACTTTGAACTTTTGACTCTTCAAAATTCAAAACGATCTTAGGCTGGCGTAATGCTGGCAATTTTACCGCCCTGACGCTGAATTTGCTGCAGTTTGTTCGATAACTGCTCGTAAGGCACGATAAAGCTAGTGCTGCTGCGACGCACGCTAGGATAGCCGGGATTGCGAACGCCGGTTACTTCAATCCGGTAAACTTTACCCGTTTGACCAAACCCTAAAGAGCCACCCAAACTGGTAGTGGGAGTGGAATCTTGAGATGTGCGATATGCCCAGCCTTCAGAACCACCGGAAGGAGCGACAATGGCGGATGAGCGATTTTGACCGAGTTCGCGAGCCAGACGGGAGTTATTGCCTTCCACCTGAGAGCGATCACTGTTGGCATAACCGCGATACAGCCGGAACATCCGGGTGAAGCCTACGGTTTTTTGACTCCGTTGGGTTTCAAAACCACGATAGTAAGGCACGATATTTTCGCCAAAGCTCTCTTGATACTCTGGAGAATCGATGTAAGAATCGATTTCGGCATCAAACCCTTGGGTTTCGTAGATGTCTAGGTGGAAAATCACCTCAGACTCATCATAGGGAGCGCGACCCAACAAGTGTTTATAGTTCAGTTCAATGACGCGCGTCTGGAAATTGTTGTAAAGAAACTTCGATTTGTAAAGCTCCGATTTTGCAACACAGCGCACGAATTCTCGCACGGTGATGCTGCCATTTTTCAAAAGGGATTCTGCACTGGTGAGTCGTTCTGACTTCATCAGATAGTCGTTGCCTAAAACCTGCCGGTAAACGGCACGAATCACGCCCTCAACATCTTCCAGGCTCCAATCTCTCCGCAATTCAACTGGGGATGCTTCGCTAAAAGCTGAGGTTCCCAAGCGGGATGCTGCTGCTGTAATAGCCATTTAAAATTCTCCCAACTAACAACAAGCTTTTTCAGCCAAACCTTGTGCAATCGCTTTCAGCTTTCATGAGTTTTTAAATCCGATCCCAAATCTAAAATCCTCAATCTTATTGCTGATAGCTATGTTTTAGGTCTATATAAACGAAGATGCCCGGACGGGTAAACAACCACTAGCCTGTTGCTAGCCCCTGCCTACCTATCCGGACATCTCTTGCCGGACTACGCAATCGTAAAGACGCTATAGAGCGTATCTTTTAGCTCAGGGCGTTGATGGCGTAGTCGATGTAGGTGTTAGCTTCGGTGGCGGCTTGTCCGCTCAGACCGTGATTGCTCTTGATGTGCTTGAGAGCTTCGATGTACCAGCTGGGGGACAGTTCAAAGGTGGTGTTGATTTCATCTAAACCAGCAATCAGGAACTCATCCATTGGGCCGGTGCCACCAGCAACTAAGCAGTAGGTGACCATACGCAGGTAGTAACCGATGTCGCGAGAACACTTGTCTTTACCGCGCTGATCGGCTGCGTACTGATTGCCCTGCATTTGGTTGGTGTAGGGGAACTTGTTGTACACCGCTTGGGCTGCACCATTGATCAGGGTTTGAGCATTGCCGGTCAAAGCACGAGCGGCTTCCATGCTAGCAGCTGCGCGGCGGTAGCGCCCGTCAACGGCTTGCAATTCGGTGTTGCTGAGGAAACGGCCTTGGGTATCGGCGGTTGCAATTGCTTCAGTAATGGGGGTTTTCATTGTTAGATTGTCTCCCGAATGGTTTTGCTACAAAGTTTTCGTCGAAATGTGAGAACTTGCTGAAGGATATCAGCGGGTTTAGCCTACTGCACCGGCGGCGCGGTCGAAGTAGCTGGCCAGTTCAGACATTAAGGCGCTGCAATCGCCAGGAGTGACACCGTTGGGGTCATTGGCAATCTTGATAGCAGCATCCTTCATTTTTTGGACGCCGTTGGCAACGGAACCACCGGGCACGCCCAGGGCTTGGTAGGTTTCGCGCAGACCATTCAGGCAGCGATCATCAAGAACGCTGGCATCACCGGCAATTAATGCATAGGTGACGTAACGCAGGATGATTTCCATGTCGCGCAAGCAAGCAGCCATGCGACGGTTGGTGTAGGCGTTTCCACCGGGTTGGATCAGCTGGGGCTGTTCTGCAAACAGAGAACGAGCGGCATTGGAAACGATGGTGGAAGCGTTGCTGGTGATCCGGTTGACGGTATCCAAGCGCTTGCTGCCTTCTTTGACAATGTTGGTCAAAGCATCGAGTTGGGCGGTGCTGAGGAATTCACCCCGGGCATCAGCTTGGGCAACGACTTTGGAAAATGCATCTAGCATGAACTCTGTCTCCTATCTTGATTTAGTTGGATCTGCATTCAAATTGTGCATCTGAGCCAGTTGAAGCTACTGGAGCTGCCGTAATGGCTCGCTATAAACAACAGCAACAACATCGGCTTTCGTTGCTCTTAAATGTTGAGTGTTACACACTTTCTGTAACTTTACACCAACATCTCAACAATTTGAGAAAACTTTACAGTTTTTTGACACTTTCTTTTTCCGGTTTGGAATTAGAAATTTCTAGAGGAAATTCGCTGCTTTTGTCACTTGACATAAAGCATCTTATTCCTCAAGACGGTGCCAATTGCCTTTCTATCCTCCCTCCATTAAGGAGTTTGGAAATCTTGGAAATCATCCCTTCGTCTTGATACTAATTCACTCGCCTTTCCGTTTCTTCCTGACTCCTAACTTATGCTTAGAGCGTGATAGCAAAAACGCTTCTACTGACTCCAGCATTTTGTAGGTGGCCTGGGTGAGTTAACGTGCGATTGCTCGTCTGTTGTCCCACTTTAACGGATAAGGGTCATCGTGTCTCAGACCAACTCTTTAAGACTTTACCAAGTTTTATGAGAAATTGGAAAACTTTGGTAAATCCTTTTTTTCGGGCTGTTGCCTGCGCTCCATACCCTTCAGGTTATTTTTATACAACGCCCTTGCACCATTTATTATTAAAATTTGTTAAGAAATTTTATCTTTAACCTTTATTTAACTTTAGCTCTACAGGCATAAGTAATTATGCCCATTTAGCCCGAAGGTGGATCTTAACCTTGACTGTAACTATATAAGTAATTGTGCCCATTCAGACTGAAGGCGGTATCTCGTGACTCGTGAGGTATTCTTTGCGTTGCCACTTTCAGCGTACTTTTCCTCAAGCCGAATAGGCGGATGGGGAAGTTATCTAGTTTTCGCGTCTTTACTAGTCAAAGCACTTCAAGATTCCATGACGCTAGATTTTTCAGCGCAATCAAGCAGAGTTCGATCTGTCTGCAGGCATACCAGCACCGGCTGTCCGGTTTCGGGAACGCCAAACCGGCCAAATTTACAGGGATTTGCAGTTGGATTGTTACAAAAACAAGATATCTAACCGGCAACGGGATGTACTGCGGAGGAAAAACAAAAGATCGCCGATGTTAATTGTTCCTATGTTCATAAATTAAGAAATTCTGCCCCAGGGATGTAATGCTGCCGGCTTTCCTGTAACTTAGAGATTAAGAATGCTTTGGCTTGCCGCCCTACTCGTAAAAATTGAAGTTGTGACAGTTCCTAGGGAAACCCACTAGAAAATGTCTGGAAGTTAAGAGCCGGGGAAAAAGTAAGCTTATTAGTTTTTCAGCGCACAATTTTAAGCTTAAAAGTCAGATTTGTAGTATCGAGAACGTTCTTTGTTAAATACATTCAAGGGTGTTATTTTAAAATTAAATATCAAGATTAATTTTGGTATCGTAGATTTTAACTGAGCTAATGTATGGGATTAAATGATAGCCTAGCAATCAGTACCTATTTAGTTCAAACCTCACTTAACATAATTTCCAAAGCTATAGCAATTTTCTATGATTGATTAATGATCATCAACCTGAAAAGCTTCTAGTGTCGGCATCTTGCCCGGAAGAAATCTGACAACCGATTAGCGCTTGCATTGATAGCATTGGCAGAAATCATTGCTGACGATAATGCAAGACATAGACTTGCCGGTAAAAAAATAGTCCAAAATTCTTATATTTCTAAAAGCGTTAGTAGCCCTAACATTAACGAGCAAGATGCCGGCACTACAAGCTTTTTATGTTCTCTGCTTGTTCAAAATTCAAATAGAATTACTCTATATGGCAGATTTTCCAGGTTCTAGACTACGATGATTAAGTATTGCTACTTATTTCAGCTAGATGAATCGCCGAGTCCCTTTGTAGCTGGGTTTGTTAACTCAGAAATTAATCGGCAACACTCATCAACCGGCAGCCTTTGTGCCATTGCCGCCACCAAAGCTTCGTAAGCTGATTGATGAGATTCAATTAAAGATTTCGCTTGCAAAGATGCCCAACGCTCTTTTAACTGTCCCTGTTGGGGAAGCCGCAATTGAGTCAAAACCGCTCTAACTTTTTGCCGATCTTCAGAGCCTCCCTCAGCACTGCCATAGATCAGGGTTTCAGCCGCAATTCCCGCCATCCAGACGGTGCAGTAGCGATCTAGCAGCTGCGTGGAAAGACGCCCTTGCTGTAGTTCCAACGCCAATTCTCGATCATCAAACCGCACGCCGCCTTGGGCTGAGTGTCCTTGCCTGAAGGCTTCCCAGGCATTGAGGGCGTAACCGGCAACGGGAATATCCAAGAGGTAAGCAACTAAAAAATGACCCGCTTCGTGACGAACAATGCGTTCACGATGCTCACCAGAGGCACCAGCCAGCCAATCTACCAGCAGTGTACCGCCTTGCCCCTGCCAGCTGAGGGTATCCAAAGTAGCGAGTCCTAACAGGCAAAAAGTCGCGATTGCCGGCACTGCGGGGGAGAGATTAAATATTGGCCCTAACAAGCTGGATAGTGTCAGGGTAAAAATTGTTATGGCAATGAGATTGAGGGAAATCTTACTCATTATTTATTAGTGGGTAGGAGCCGATTTGCAAACCGGCCCGTACAGCGATGGTAAAAATCAGTTAATTGTTAACTATTGTTAACGACTAACCTCACAATTCGCAACCTTGCGACAACCGATCTCTGCACGAGCAGTGATTAAACCTAGCTCTTCCTCTATTTCGCTAAGCTGTCCCAACTATTTCGCGCCCTGCCCTTTGTAAAACGTTTCCAAGCTATCGGAGTCGCCGACAAAGCGCCAATGCCAAGGCTCATAACTGACACCTTGAGGATTATCTTTGGGAAATGACAGCTCAAAGCTATAGCGAGGGGCATTCGCCGAAAGCCACTTGAAAGCTTCTGTGTTTTCAAATTCGGGATTTACGTTTGTTGCCGGCACTGCTGCATCCCCGATATCAAGGGCGTAGCCGGTGTGATGCTCACTATAACCCGGAGGCGCACTGACTTCCGCCCGTTTGGTTGCCACTTGTGCCCGTTCCGCTTTCACCTCAAAAAACAAGTGCTGTTGATCGTCAATCGTACGAAAGCCAGAAATCGGCACCAAGCTGATGCCCTCTGCCTGAGCGGCTGCCTGCATCGCTAAAAATGCTTCTGCTGCGGCTTTACGCATTTTAATGCTGCCATCGGGCGCAACCGGCTTGAGTTCTGCTGCCGGCGCTTCCGCATAGCGCTTGTGTCCTAAAAGACTTTCTTGCTCCTCAACACTACTCGTCGCGCCGGCAGTAGGTTGGGGCTGTGTTGACTCGCTTGCAGGGGCACTTGGGGTGCTTTCTGCCGTTTGCCGCGACGCCATCGATTGTGTTTCTACTAAAGCAAACCCCACACCGGCAACGAGCGTAACTCCCAATCCCACCAGTCCTGCAATCAGCCATCCCCGCGAAAACCGAGACTGGGGTTTTTGCTCAGGAGTATCGCGGAAAGCAACAGGAATATCGTCGATAGGGGGTACTGAGTTGTGCAAGGGTTTTCCAGACGAACCAGCCTTATTCAAGGGAGCCACTCTCCGCACTCAATCCAACACTCAATCATTGTATATGCAGACCTATTTATCAACATCTGCGGCAACTCAATCGTGTTGGGCTTCTACACTATTCCTTTACACGCTCAGTGCCACATTGCCCGTAAATCTTTGCTGCTCAAGCCCCAGGTTTTCAAACTCAACCGCACTTAATTTGCCTATTTACTTATCGCACTTGCCAAGGAGAATGCAGAGACGACAAAGTCCAGACAATCATTTGAATGAATTATTTCACTGTAACTAAGAATTTTATATTAAAATATTATGCAAGTTAAAGTATAAATAAAAAATGATTTCCAGCCTAGGAATTCAGCTACTAAACCTGTATTTTAAGTTAGCCGGTGGAGTTGTGCTGGGATTGGTTTTAGGCTGGAAACTGCCAGAAGTCGCACCGGCATATTTGGGCAAATTTTTATTCTGGATTGGCGTGCCGGTGGGCATTGTGGCATTTCTGCGCGGGGCCGATTTATCTGGTTCCATTTGGATAGCGCCGGCAGCCGCATGGGCAGCAATTATTCTGGGGGCAGGATTAGCGTGGGCTTGGATCGAGATAGAAAGCAAGCGCAACCCTTCAGGCTTAATGTCTTCAAAACCGGCACAGGGCACTTTTTTGATAGCGGCAATGGTGGGAAACACCGGCTATTTAGGCTATCCAGTCATCCTGGCATTAGTGGGAGATAAATACTTCGCTTGGGCGCTTTTCTACGATATGTTAGGCACCCTATTTGGCGCTTACGGATTGGGAGTCGTCCTGGCCGCTCGCTTTGGCATCGGCACTCAAAATTCCTGGCAATTAGCCTTTGTCATGCTGCAAAATCCTGCCTTGTGGGCGTTTGGTTTTGGCTTAATTGTCCGAAACGTGGCGCTGCCGGTGCTAGCGGAAGAAATATTGCAAGCATTTGCCTGGGGTTCATTGGCTTTAGCCCTCGTGCACATTGGAATGCGGCTAAGCCGGCTGTCTTCTTGGGGAAGCTTACAACCGGCAGCGATGAGCCTGGGAATTAAAATGCTAATCGTGCCTTTAGTATTGGGTGCCGGTTTACCCTTTCTGGGCATTACCGGCCCTCCGCATCTGGCGATTGTGCTGCAAATGGCCATGCCGCCAGCGTTTGCCACCCTCGTGCTTGCAGAAGCTTACAATCTCGACCGCGATTTAGCGGTAACCGCCGTAGCAGCCGGATCGGTTGGCTTTTTGCTGATCTTGCCGGTGTGGTTGTGGATTTTTGGCCTTTAGCAATTTTCTCGTTCCCAGGCAATTTCCTGAGAAGAAGAATAAGTAGCAGCAAGTTCAGCCGGTGTCATTTGTTCGTAAGGTTCAAAAGGCTGGTGAATCCAGGGATTGTCTGGCAAGTAATCCACATAGTAATCAGGCGCAATAATGGAAGAGGCTTTGTACCAGAGAACAGCCGTGCGAATTTCCTCGATATCCGCCCCATAATGAGACGATAGCCAGTTAAGTGTCTGCTGGAGTGAGATACCGGAATCTGCCAAGTCATCCACTAAGAGAATATGACTGCCAAGGTTGCCGGTGGTCATTGTCAGGTGGGTTGAGAAAGAAATTTCCCCGCGAACTTGACCGCCGGTACCCCCATAAGAAGAAACCGATAAAATCGCCAAGGGCAGGTTGTAAATCCGCGAGAGGGTATCGCCCACGCGCAACCCCCCTCTAGCAATGCAGACAATTTGGTTGAACTGCCAATGGGACAGGTAAATTTTGGCAGCGAGTCGCTCAATTTTTTGATGGTACTCAGACCAGGAAATATAAAGATCAGACATAGATAGCATGATGAACGCAGGGATCAGCAGAATAATACAACTGCCGGCAGATGCGAAATGTTGCGCCGCGACATAAGGCACAATAACAGAACGATGAAACGCCATTCTTCATCACAGATGCTTGGCAACCGCGAGGGCTGATTTTACTTCGTTACAAACTGACATGACTAACACTTCCCCTTCTGCCGATTCCCCTATTTCACCTGAGTCTGAAAAGCTCAACTTTAGCACCAAACTGGCCTACGGGGCGGGGGATATGGGGACGGCAATCACAGCAATGCTTTTGATTTCTTTTTTGTCACCCTTCCTCACCGATGTTGCTGGGTTAGCCCCCGGCTTAGCCGGCAAAACCCAGTTAGTTGGTAAAGTTTGGGATGCCGTTAATGACCCATTAGTGGGGGTGCTGAGTGATCGCACCCAAAGCCGGTGGGGACGCCGCTATCCCTGGATGATCTGGGGGGCGGTTCCGTTTGGAGTCTTCTTTTTTTTGCAGTGGGTTGTCCCCCGCTTTAGCAATACCGAAAATATTAATCAGTGGGGGCTGTTTTTCTACTACACGATTATCTCGATTTTATTTAATACCTTCTATACAGTTGTCAATTTACCTTACACCGCTCTAACTCCCGAACTCACCCAAGATTACAACGAACGCACCAGCCTCAACAGCTTTCGCTTTACCTTCTCTATTGGCGGCAGCATTCTGTCTTTATTGCTGGCTTTAGTGATTGCACAGCTGATTCCCAATGACCGAGGGCAGCAGTTTTTGATATTAGGAGGCATTTGTGCAGTTTTCTCTGTACTGCCTTTATATTGGTGTGTTTGGGGAACGCGCAAACGCGCCGCAGCAGTGGCCGCAAAACACCCGGAAACCGAGCAACCTGTCTCTCTGCCGGTGTTACAACAACTGAAGCTGATTTTAAACAACCGGCCTTTTTTGTTTGTGGTGGGAATTTATTTGTTTTCTTGGTTAGCTGTCCAGGTGACGGCTGGAATCATTCCCTACTTTGTAGGAAGTTTGATGCGCCTGGGGCAGACGGAAATTAATTTAGTCCTGTTGCTGGTACAGGGAACTGCTTTGAGTATGCTGTTTGTTTGGGGTGCTATCAGCAAGCGCGTGGGCAAAAAAGCTGTTTACTTTATGGGGATGAGTGTCTGGATTTTGGCACAGGCAGGATTATTTTTCCTGCAACCCGGTCAAGTCGGGCTAATGTACTTTCTGGCAGCGATGGCCGGCTTAGGTGTGTCCACAGCTTATCTAATTCCCTGGTCAATGCTTCCCGATGTAATCGAATTGGATGAACTGAGAACGGGACAGCGTCGGGAGGGCATTTTTTATAGCTTTATGGTGTTTCTGCAAAAAATTTGTTTGGGACTTGCGGTGTGGTTGATGTTAGAAAGTCTGGGTTGGGCCGGCTATATTAAACCCACTGCTGCCATCCCGCTACCCGAGCAATCGGATGCTGTAGATATGGTGATTCGCATTGCGATTGGACCTTTGCCAACACTGGCTTTGCTTGCCGGTTTGGTACTGGCTTATTTTTATCCGATTACTCGTGAAGTCCACGCTGAAATTTTACTGCAACTTCAGGAACGTAGAGCGGAACGAGGGGCTAGGGAATAGGGCGTGTTTTCAAAGTACAACCACAATAAAATATAGGCGATGGTGATCATAGCGGTTTAATTTGCAGCCAGCTTTTCATCTCGAGTAGCGATGCGGCGAAATTGCTTGAGTCGGTTGATCGTGCTTTCGACAATGTTGCGTTGACGGTAGATTTGACCGTTAAAAGAAGCTAGAGGTGGCTCATTGGAGAGTCTGGGAATCGTCAAGCGAATAGCACGACAGTGCAGGTAATTACGGATACGATGGCCAGTACAACCCTTGTCTCCAACTACTCTTTTGGAACGGATACGTGAGCGACCTCGACCCTGACATTTGACAGTTCCGCGTTCCCTCAATTTTTCACCGAGTGTAGCTGAAGGAGTAATCATTTAACCAGGAGAGGAACCGTCCGATACTTCAAATAGTGCAGCAGTAAGCGCAGTGAACACTTCAACATCTCAAGTGACTTGGAGTAGCACAAGGTTTTACGATGGAGGGGGCACAAGTATTTCTATGTCAAGTCATCTATCAAAAGTTAGCTATGTCCCGACTTAAGCGTCGTCAATTTATACAATTTTCGGCATCTGTGTTGACCAGCCTGGGTCTAAGCCAGCTAGATATTCAACGCCAGGGACTTCGCTACGCCAAGAGTCTTGCCCAAAGTACACCCCGCAAACTGGCGCTGTTGGTCGGAATTAATGGCTATCCGGATAACCCCTTACAAGGATGCATCACTGATGCTGACTTGCAGCAGCAACTTTTAATTCACCGCTTTGGCTTTAATCCTGCTGACATTGTCCTGGTAACTGATACAACCGATGTCAAGCCTACTCGTGCTGGGATACTCCAAGGGTTTGAGGAACACCTCATTAAGCAAGCCAAGCCAGGAGATGTTGTCGTCTTTCACTATTCTGGGCATGGTTCTCAGGTATTTGACCCAGATAGTGGCTTTCCAGACCAGCTTAACAGTACCTTCGTACCTATCAACCGGGAAGTTTCCCAAAAGGGTGAACGAGCCGTTGTCTCCGACATCATGGGGGAAACCCTGTTTTTGTTGATGTCCAACTTAAAAACAGAAAATGTTACTGTCATTTTGGATAGCTGTCACTCCGGTGGGGGCAAGCGGGACGGTGGGGGCAAGCGGGGCAATCTGACAATCCGTGCGATTAGTGGTGGTAATGACATTGACCCCAGCCCGATGGAACGAGAGTATCAACGACAGTTGATATCGCGACTGGGGTTAACGCCTGAACAGGTCAAGAAACTGCGCCAAGAGAGTATTGCCAAAGGGGTAGTAATTGCTTCCGCTGCACGAGACGAACTCGCGGCTGACACACCGTTCGATGGCTTTCATGCTGGAGCCTTTACTTATGCTTTAACTCAGTATCTCTGGCAAGCAACGGGTAATGAAGGAGTGAGCAGCGTCGTCGCTAATGTCTCGCGCAGTACGACGCAGATTTCCGGTACTCGACAGGTGCCGGAATTTGAGGTGAAAAAAGGAACCGATAATGCTCGCAAACCCACGTTCTTCCTCAATAAATCAGTGCCACCCGCCGAGGCAGTAATTACTAAAATTGAGGGCGACACGGTTGAGTTTTGGCTGGGAGGCATTGAGCCTCGCTCTATTGCTGCCTTCAACAAAGGTGCTGTTTTCTTGCTGTTAGACGAGCATGGTCAAAACTTAGGCGTAGTGCAGATGGAATCCCGTGACCCCAAAAATGGCTTGATTGGATGGGGAAAACTGCTCGAAATACGCCAACGGAATAACCTCAAACCGGGATTGCTTTTGCAAGAACAAGCCAGATCGATTCCTGAGAATTTAGCCTTACGCATCGGGCTGGATGAGTCCCTGGCAACTGGGGGAAGTCGGGCAGGGCTCGTAGCCATTCCCAAAATCCCGCGCTTAGAACCGACGCCATTGGGACAGACTGAGGTGCATTACATTTTGGGTCGGATGACCGAGGCAAGGGTTCAAGAACTCCAGAAAACAAAGCAACAAGAGATTCCTGCGATTGGGAGTGTGGGCTTGTACGACCAAGGACTAGATTTGATTCCGGGTTCGTTTGGTACGAGTGGAGAAAGTGTTATCCAGGCAGTTGACCGCCTCAAAGCTAAATTTCGCTCCCTACTCGCTGCCCGACTGGTCAAGCTTACGCTCAACGCTGACTCATCGAGGATGAACGTGTCAGCCAAGATGAGAATTGTTGATGGAACAGGTAAACCGCTCGATGTAGTGGCTCAAGAGTTTACGGTGCGCGGTGAGAGTCCGCTTCAACAAACGCAAGGATTGAATCAAACGCCTGCGGTGGTTCCTGCTGGTGCTGTGACCTTTGAAAACAGCGTTCCTGGGTTGCCAGTTGGTACTCGCGTCCAGTTGGAGGTGGAAAATCAGGAAAAGGGCGATCTCTATGTGACGGTGCTGGTGATTAGTCCAGAAGGAGATATGTTCGTCATCTTTCCCAATAACTGGACGGCTGGTATAGAGGCGGCAATTATCCAAGCTGGACAGACGCGAAAAATACCAGACTCCGCGCAACAAGACCAATTTAAGATTACCGTTGCTAAGCCGTTAGGAACGGCAGAGGTGTTGGTGATTGCTAGTGCTACACCGATTCGAGAGGCCCTGAAAGTGTTAAAGCAGATTGCTAACAGTCGGGGACAGCGCAGTGGGCCAGTAGCGCTGGAAGAGGATTCGACAAAGGCGATTGATACACTGCTCGGTGACCTTGACCGCGGTAGTCGGGGTGGTAATCCCTTGAGTGTCAGCTATGACCCTAATACTCGTACTGTCAATACAGCTCAGTTAGCGGCACTGTCGATTACGTTTCAGGTGGTTGAAGTGTAATGAGGTTGAGTTGAAGGGGTTAAACCATCGATTGACTCAAGCTTTCGTTGGCTTGAATATGTCCCTAATACTGAGAGATATAAGTTCTGCCTAAGTCTTAAGACTATTAATAAAAGGATTTTTTTGATGGCTCCTCATCTGCACCACATTGTTACTGCCACCCTGTTGTTCTCTCTAAATTCTCCTATCCAACCTGTTGGAACTACTCTTGCAATACAAACAGCATCAGCACAGGAACAAGTGACCCGAGTCCGAAGCTGCATAACCTCAACCCAGATGTTGGATCACACCCAGATGTTGAATCAGATAAAAGCTAATTATGCGAAAGTGTACGCAGCATTGGGACAATACGACCAAGCGTTAGAGATTGCCCAGACTATTGAAAAAACTGGGCAATGGAACCAGGCACAGGAAACAATTGCCTTAGTGTATGCAAAAGCGGGGCAGTATGAGAAAGCTTTTCAAATACTTCAACCTATTGCCTCCTCCATACCCTATAGAGGCGTCCCTGAGATAGCTCGTTATGCTGCTGAAGCAGGACAATACAGTCTATTTTTGAAAACTGTTCAAGCGAACAATTTAAATGATGACGAATTGAGTAAGATTGTATCCACTTATAAAGAATTGGGTCAATATGAACAGGCTTTTATAGTTATTCAAACTATTAGAAGTAACTATCTTAGAGCTAGTAAATTAATCCAGCTAGCCAGGACATATATACAAGCAGGACAACAGAATAAAGCGGATGAAATACTTTCAACAGCTCTACCGCTCATCCCAACTCTTGAGGAAAATCAGTCTGAAACTCATGGCTTGTTGGATGCCTTGTTGGGGTTAGTCAGCACCTATATACATACTGGACAACCTAAAAAAGTGGACGAGCTACTCTCAGTAGCTCTGAAATTAGCTCAAACTATTAAAAATAATCAGTCTCAATCGAAGGCATTATCTCAGGTAGCTCTTGAATATGCAAGGATAAAACAATATGACCAGTCCTTAGAGATTATCTTAGCTATTGATAACTCAAACACTACTTATTCTGTAGAAGTAATTAAGCAATTTTTAAAGGCTGGCTTAGATGATAAAGCTTTAGAGATTGGTAAACATATTTTTCATAAAACTGAAAGTAACGGAACCCAACTTATTTCACAAATTGGTTTTCTAACTGATATAGTTACTGCTTACTCAGAACAGAGAGTTTACGAGCCAGTTTTTTACAGCAGAGTTTTACAAATTACTCAATCTTATTCCTCTCAAAACACTCATATTTTAGGTAAAATAGCTGCTGCTTATGCAAAAGCAAAACAAGAAGAGAAAGCCTTTGATATTGTCAAAAGTATTGCGAACATTGAGGAACGCGCTTTCTTTTTAGCTGGCCTAGCTGTCGCATATGCCCAAGTGGGAGAATATGAGAAAGCTTTTGATATTGTCCAAACTATCGAGAAAGATTCGACTCAAGGCTGGGTAGCACCCTATATTTTTGCCAAAAATAAGGCATTGTTTGGAATTGCTGTCTCTTATATTGAAGCTGGGCTTTATGATAAGGCACTTGCCGTCGCCACAAATATTCAAGGACGCCGCCTTGTAGATAGTCTCGGCAGAGCCGATCAAGCTAGCGCAACCTTGAGTATAATTGCTCAAGAGTACATTCAAGCCGGACAATATAACTACGCTCTACAAATTTCTAAAGCTATTACAGATAACCCTATAGAGTCAGTTTCTTCAAAATGGCATGCTCTAGAAGTGATAGCCCACTCGTATGTTGAATCTGGACAGTATGACCAAGCCCTAAAGATTGCCCAAACTATCGCGGATGCTACTAAAAAAACTCAAGTTCTAGACTACATAGCCAACAGAGCTGCTAGGAGAGGAAAACTTTCCCTAGCCCTTCAGATTGTCCAAACTATCGAGGACTCTGATAAGAGAGCTGACGGGTTAGTGCTCATCGCCCGCAAGTATGCCGATGCCGGACAGTATAACCAAGCCTTACAGGTTGCCCAAACAATCGAAAATTGCTTTAACAGAGTTAATGTACTACTGGAAATAGCGAGTCAGTACGCAAACGCTGGACAAAAAATTCAAGCGACAGACCTCCTAGCCCAACTGCCTCAATTTCAAGATTTTGCTGTAGTCAATTCCCGTCCTCGTGAGGATGAAGCTAGCGAGCTACAGAGGCAAGGTGATGCTCAGCGTGAAGTTGGTAAATTTGAGGCAGCATTGCAGTCTTATCAACAAGCGCTGAACATTTATCGGGAAATTGGAGATCGCCAGGAGCAGATATGGACTTTGAGAGGCATGGTATGGGTTTACCAAAGTATGGCAGAGGTTTACGCTGAGCGGGGAGATACTGCTAAAGTAATTGATTTTCATCAGCAGCGTTTGGCAATCTATCGAGAACTTGGCCAACCCGTGGAGGAAATCTATACCTTAGTGGATCTGGGAAAAGTTTATGCCAGTCAAGGAGATAATGCCAAGGCGTCTGATTACTACCTACAGAGTTGGGCAATTTTGCGAAGGTATAAAAACCCTCAAGAGATTGCTTCAGAGGCGTCACAAGAGATTTCCGCATCGCTATTGTGGTGGTTCTTGGGGAGAACTCTTTTTGAGTCTGGTCATTTAGCTGCGGCAAAAGAGGCTCTACTGGCTGACATTCAATATCAGGAATCTCGATTAACCAGTTTTCCTGGCAATGATGCCACTAGAGTGAAACTCACAGATGAGTTATTCTCTACGTCTTATCAGCTTCTGCAACGCATCTTCGTTGCTCAGGGTCAGGTTGAGGCGGCTCTAGAAATGGCTGAACGCGGTCGGAGTCGTGCGTTTGTACAGTTACTAGCAGAACGCCTAGCCCGTTCAGAAAAGCAACCAACAGAGGTGATTAATCGTGTCTCCACCAGTCCACCTACCATCGAGCAAATTCGTCAAGTCGCCAAAGAACAAAACGCCACTCTTGTTGAGCATTCGATTGTTGACGAACAACTGTATATTTGGAGCATCAAACCCACAGGTGAAGTAGGGTTTAGTCAGGTTGATCTCAAATCCCTAGGTATATCCTTACAAGACCTCGTTACTAGCAGCCGTGAATCTATCGGCGTTAGGGGTCGCAGTCTTGAAATATCATTTGACCCCGGACTCAATCAGACCGAGGGCTTACAGCAACTACACAAACTCCTGATTGAACCCATCGCCCAATACCTCCCTACTGAACCCAATGATCGCCTTATTTTCATCCCGCAAAACGAACTGTTCTTAGTACCCTTTCCCGCCCTTCAAGACGCTTCAGGCAAATACCTCATCGAAAAACACACCATCCTCACCGCCCCATCAATTCAAGTCTTGCAGCTAACCCACGAAAAACGCCAAGCGGTTTCAGGAAAGGAAGTGTTGGTCGTCGGAAATCCCACGATGCCCAGCCTTACCACTGAGTTGGGAAAACCTTCCCAAATGTTATTCAGTCTACCCGGTGCCGAAAAAGAAGCAACTGCGATTGCCCAACTACTCAAAACCAAAGCACTTACAGGTAATCAAGCCACCAAAGCAGCAGTTTTACTAAAGCTGTCGAATGCCCGGATTATTCATTTGGCGACTCACGGGTTATTGGACGATCTTACTGGAATGGGCGTACCGGGAGCGATCGCCCTGGCTCCAGATGGCACACGTGAACTCAATGACGGTTTACTTACGAGTAGCGAAATTCTCAACATGGACTTAAATGCTGAATTAGTTGTCTTAAGTGCCTGCGATACGGGCAGGGGGAAACTTACGGGCGATGGTGTGATTGGGCTATCTCGCTCCTTAATTACAGCCGGAGTTCCCAGTGTGATAGTATCCCTGTGGTCAGTACCCGATGCTCCCACCGCTTTTTTGATGACCCAGTTTTATCAAAATCTGCAAACGAACCCTGATAAAGCCCAAATGTTGCGACAAGCGATGCTGACAACAATGAAAAACCACCCTAATCCCAGAGATTGGGCAGCGTTTACGCTTATTGGGGAAGCGCAGTAGGGACGACGCAGAGCGCTCCCTCTGATGAAGGCGATCTGGTCAATCGGTATTAAAAACCAATTTAATTCGATTACAGGCGCAGGTTCGGGTTCAATTTCTGGAAATCTGGTCGGATTTAGTTTCTCGTCTGCTTGCTCTCAAACCCCATAAACGGCTTCATTTTTACAAAGAGATGAAAGGTGTGTCCCTTAATTGGTCTAGTTTCTAGCTATTTTGTCATCCTTTGAGAGAAAGTTGAAGAGTTGTCAAAATTTATTAATCAGCTTCTTTGTCAAGAACTTTTAGATGCGTTTTCCCTGGACTCCAGGTGCAGTTTTCAGGGTTCATTCTTCTCTTTTAAGTAGGTAGGTATGGCAACTGTGAAGGCTGTCCAACCGGCATCACTTTCAACCTGAATGCTGCCGCCTAACTGTTCGACAAGTTTGTAAACCAAAGCTAGCCCTAAGCCGGTGCCGCCTTGTTGCCAAGGATCGGCGTTGGGAACTCGGTAGAACTTTTCAAAGATTCGGGGCAGTTCAGCTTGAGGAATTTCCGCTTGATTGACGATGGTGAATAGGCAAACAGGGGGGGCGGATGAAGTATTCGGTGCCAGAGATTCTTTCCCTCCCTCTGAGTAACGGACGCTTAGCGCTATCTTGCCACCGGCACTTGTGTATTTGCAGGCATTGTTGAGCAGTTCTGTTACAATCCGCCCTAAACTGATGGCATCTGAAATAAAGGGGGGGAGTTCAGGCGGATAATCAACTTCTAAAATTTGCTGCCGGTGGGAGATTCTGCAATTAAAAGGTGCGAGAATAGTCGGCAACCACTGCGGTAGGTCCACAGCAGTTGTGTGTAACCCGTAGGCGTCTGCTTCTAGCCTTTGCAAATCCAGTAAATCTTCGATCAGCTCATTTTCTCGGTCGCACTCGGTTCGCAAAATCTTTAAATAGCGCTCGCGCCGGTCTGGATCTTCAGCCGCTTGCAGCAGGTGAATCGCCATTTTCATGTTAGCGATGGGCGAGCGCAATTCATGAGAAACGGTACTTAAAAAGTCATCTTTGAGCCGATTAAGTTTGGCGAGTTCTTCCACTTGTGCGCGGGAGGATTGATAAAGTCGGGCTTGGCGAATGGCGATGGCGCACTGATTGGCGACTTGTTGCACTAAGAGAATTTCTCTCGTGCCCAGAACTGTGCCAATTCGGTTAAATACTGCTAAGTGACCGATTACTCCTTGGTCATCGGATGAGATGGGGCACAGCAGTTTTACCGGCAAATCTTTGCACAGTTCGGGTACGCGAATATCCCCTTGTTCAGAAGATTGATAGTATTCTCCGCGCAGCAGCCGGCTAAAGGCATTAGGGGCGTCTGCCATCTTAATCGTACAGCCCAAAGCCGATCCGAACTGAGGCGCGGTAGCTTCATAGCAAATGGTTGCTTGTGTACGTTCAAGGTTGTAAACAGCGGCGCAGCAGTAATCTGTTTTCAGGACGCTGTGAAGTGCGACGACAGCGGTTTGCAAAATCTGAGCTTCATCGAAGCTATCGCGAATTTCATTGGTGATTCGCTGAGTGTCGGCAGCCAAATCGAGTGCTTTTTTCAGATGGCTGGTGCGTTTTTGAACTTGATGTTCTAGCTCTTTGCTGACGACAATGCTAGCTTTAAAATAAGTGGGCGATTCGTAATCGCTTGTTATTGAGTTGCTGTTACAAATGCTGAGTAAAGCTACAGGACTTTTCTTGTGGAGATTGAAGTTTAAAAAAGAATTCTGGTCTTTAGATTCGGGCGCGAAGTCCAGCAAGTTGCTGTGTTTGTCTAGCTGAAACATTAAATCTGGTAACGCTTGCGGCAAGGCTGTATTTTTTGTTTCCCTCTGCAATCGGGCTTCTTGTGCTTGCTTTTGATCTTCACACAACATGAGTACGATCAAGTTTCCGTCATTTCCTGGCACAGCGCGAGCCACTTGTCTCACCCACAAGAGGCTGCCGTCTTTTCGCACTTTACGAACTTCTCGGCGCGATACGGCTGCCGGCTGCTGCAAACAAGCGAGCAGGTGCTGCTGCACTGCGGGTTTGTCGTCTTCGTAAACAACTTTCAGGATAGATTGTCCGACTAATTCTTCTGGAGTGTAGGCTAATTGTTCGGCTCCAAAAGCGTTGACTGAAAGCACGTTTCCGTCGGCATCTAAAGTGAAATAGATGGAGGGGTTTTCCTCATACAAGGCTCGGTATCGCTCTTCACTTTTTCGCATTGCTTCTTCAGCTCGGTTACGCTCAGTGGCATCGGCGTAAATTCCGACAAAGCCAATCAAGTTGTCGGCGCTATCTGGCAGCACTGCCTCGCTCACGTCTGCGAGAAATTGGCTACTATCTTTACGCTGGACAACCAATTCTCCCTGCGCTGAATCTGTGCTTTTAACTGCGCTGAGGGTTGCTTCGGCTTGGTGGTGGTTCACTTGCGCTGCGAGCGCGTCGTTAATACTTTTGCCCATAACTTCTTCAGCCTGCCATTAATAAAGCGTTTGAGCGTAACAATTCCAATAAATTACTTTGCCGTTTTGCTCTGTACCGATGATTGCATTACAAACTTGGTCTAACAGGGATGCTAGGAATAGAATTTGCTGTTGCGCCTGCCGGTGGTTAGCTTCTAAAGCATTTAAAATTTGTTGCAGCCCGTCAAAGGCGGCTTCGTCTCTGCAATATTCATGAAGGCGCTGAGCGCGTTCAAGTTTCATACGTCACACTTCAGGAGTCTAGTTCATTTAAACTTTTACGAGGGTAAATTGTTCAGTATTTGATTTTGATATAGTTAAGCTTTAATCACTGTTTGTTTATAATTATAAGGGAAAAAACCTAAGAAATTATAAAATTTTGTGGGTGGTTTGTTTGGCTAAGTTAAAATTTATAATCTAAAATCGACAAAATGGAATCGGACGATTCTCTGCTAAATGTTGAAGCGGTAAGTTTTTGGGAGCAGCGCTATCAGGAAGGAACCGCTGCCTGGAATTTGGCACAACCGGCTCCTCCTTTTGTTAGCTTTTTAAACTCTCCTCAAGTTTCACCCCCTGGTCGCATGGCAGTTTTGGGCTGCGGTTACGGTTATGAAGCATTGCTGTTTGCTTCTAAGGGTTTTGAAGTTGTTGGTTTTGACTTTGCTCCTTCTGCCATTGCAGCAGCAAACCATTTAGCTGAAGCTGCCGGCATTTCTACTCAATTTTTGCAGCGAGATATCTTTGACTTGGCAAATGAGTTTGCCAGTTATTTTAATTATGTGGTAGAGCATACTTGCTTCTGTGCCATTTTGCCGGGAAGACGGCCTGCTTATGTTGAGCTGGTGCGAGACTTATTGCGCCCGGATGGGGAATTGATCGGCCTGTTTTTTACCCATTCTCGGGCCGGCGGGCCTCCTTTTGGGGTGACACCGGCACAGATTGAGGAGTATTTTGCTGCTGATTTCGAGCTGCTTTCTTTGGTGCCGGTGACGAATTCGGTAGCGTCACGTCAAGGAGAGGAGCATTTTGGGCGCTTTCGCCGAAAGTAGAGGCGCTGGTGAGCAAACAGCCAAGATTAACAGACTGAATTGTTGAGCCTGGTGTCGCCGGCTAGAATACTTTATTTTTAAATGCTATATTTTCAAATCTTGTAAATAATCTGTAATTTATTCACAGAAGTCATTTGGGGCTTTTCATTTTTCTGTGAATTTTGCAAAACATACGCAAATCACCAGAATGCCATAACCGGGCGTCTATAATTAAAGATAAGAAGATTGTAAAGTTTTGTGAATTAAGACAAGTATGAATCCCCTTACTTTAAAGCAAATTTCCGAGCACCTAGACAGCGAAAACTCTCGTGATCGCATGATTGCGCTGGCTTCGCTGCGGAAATTCCCAGCCGATGATGCGGTGCCCTTAATTAAAAAAGTCCTTGACGATCAAAGCTTGCAAGTGCGCTCAATGGCAGTGTTTGCGTTGGGAGTCAAACAAACAGACGAGTGCTATCCGATTTTGGTGCGGTTGCTAGAAACCGATCCAGATTACGGCATTCGCGCTGATGCTGCCGGCGCTTTGGGATATCTAGAAGATCGGCGAGCGTTTGAGCCGCTGGTGCGGGCGTTTTATGAGGATACCGATTGGCTGGTGCGCTTTAGTGCGGCGGTGGCGCTAGGAAATTTGAAAGATCCTCGCGCTCATGATGTGCTGATGAAAGCGCTCGATAGTGAGGAAGTGGTGGTGCAACAAGGGGCGATCGCAGCGCTGGGTGAAATTAAATCGATAGCCTCTGTTGATCGCATTCTCCGCTTCGCTCAGTCAGAAGATTGGCTGATCCGGCAGCGTTTGGCAGAGGCGCTGGGGCATTTGCCGAGTGAGAAGAGTGTTTCGGCGCTGAAGTATTTAGCAAAGGATGCTCATTGGCAAGTGGCTGAGGCGGCGAGTATTTCTTTACAGCGTTTGGATGAGGCGGGAATTTAGGCGCGGCAAATTTAAGGATTCGTATTGGCAAGTTTTCTGGCACGCAAACTAAGCTTGTTGATGCTGAGCTTGTATGAGTTTTGCCGGCATGACAGCAAAACTTTTTGAGGTAGTAATGGATACCACTGTAAGGTTGTGTTCGCCTCCTGCCGGCAGAATAGAAATTCTCTGACTTCGTGCAAACTTGTTATCCTCCTCTCGGTTGATGTATTTAGGGGTTTAATTTGTTGCAATAGATGAGAAGTCACAATGTTCGGAGACTCTTCAATAATGCGTAAGTTAAATATCGGTCTTACTGACGAGCAACGCGATGGTGTCATCGATTTACTCAATCATGACCTTGCAGATGCTTATCTTTTGCTGATCAAAACCAAGAAGTATCACTGGGATGTTGTCGGCCCTCAGTTCCGCTCACTCCATCAATTGTGGGAAGAACACTATCAAGCATTAACCATTAACATTGATGAGCTTGCAGAACGGATTAGAACTTTGGGCGGTTATCCGATCGGAACCGCTGAAGGATTCCTGAAATATGCCTCGATTAAAGAACACATTGGCGATCTGCCTTTAGCAACACAAATGGTTGCTCGCTTGGTGGATGATCACGAGCAAATTATCCGTAACCTGCGCGATCATGTCGATCAGTCAGGTGACAAATACCACGATCAAGGAACGGCAGACTTTTTAACCGGCTTGATGGAACAGCACGAACAAATGGCTTGGATGCTGCGTTCGTTTATCGAAGGGGAATCCCTTGTATCGGATGGGCAAAAGCCTCAAGCTTCGCCACAAACCGCCGCTCACGTCTAGAAAATTTGTCAGAAGTTGAGACATTTTTTTTCTTGACAGTTTCAGTCGGCTTAATATGCCGCTACAGTTTTAATCCTTGACTCATGCCACACTGACGCCGCTGAGAGAAAAATGTTTGAGCTAGGCGTGGGTGTTGGCTTGAGTTCAAGGAATTTTAATAAAAACTGTTTTATTGTTTTGTCGGCTGCCATCTTAAAGCTGGGTTCAATCGTTTTATATTAACTGACAGCGTATATTAACAAAAATAAGTGGTTTGTCAAGTAACAAATCATGAGAATTAATAAGATATAAAAATAATACAAAAATTATATGTTTAAAATTGAAAACTTAAAAGAAATATTTAGAGTAATTTTAGCAGTAGCTTTAATCGTACTTGGCGTGCTTCACTTTACGGTTTCCGAGCCATTTGTGAGGATTATGCCACCTCAGCTACCCTATCCTCTGGAATTAGTTTATCTTAGTGGATTCTTTGAAATTTTGGGAGCAGTTGGTTTATTAATTCCGCCAGTTTCTCGGGCGGCGGCTTGGGGAATCATTGCGTTGTTTATCGCAGTTTTTCCAGCGAATATTAATATGGCTGTTAATCACATTCATATTGATGGTATTCCAGATTCGCCTTGGTTTCAAGTAGTTAGGCTACCGTTACAAGCAGTTTTGATTGCTTGGGCGTGGTGGTATACAAAACCGAGTGATCCGGATAAGCAAGCAAGCATTATTCCAAAAAATTTAATTTCTAAGTTGCCCACGAGTTGAGGGTTGGGATGCTAAAGACGCGATGCCGGTTTTGCATCGTTAACCATATGAGAGTGCTTGCAAAAGTAGATAGTTTATAGAGTCGGTCAATTTGAGTTTAAGGCTGTTATTCTCAACGGGTTGTCACTCAGCCGGTTGAGAATCACGTGAAGAACGTTGAGATGCCCTTGGCACGGCTAGAGCTTACTCCGCCAAATCTATTGGCCTTAAGCCACTCACTTCGATTTCTAGGTGTGGGCTTGACAGACGCATGAGCTTGGGATAGATTATGACTACTTAGTCATATGACTGAGCGGTCACATTAGCCTTGAGCTGGTTTATGCCCTCCCAGACGTTCTTTAATTTGCCTGTTCCGAGACAGCGGATCATTATCGGCTCAGCGATCACCGAGTTTGCTAACCACAGCTATGAAGCGGCGTCGATATCAAGCATTGTCAGTCAGGCAAAAATCGCTAAAGGGAGCTTTTATCAATACTTTGAGGACAAGCAAGACTTGTATCTCTACCTCGTTGATTTAGCGATTGAAGCAAGGAATTCGTTCATTGCTGGAGTTAACTTGCCTAGTATTCAAGCCGGCTTTTTTATATACTTGCGGGCTTTATTTGAGGCCGTTCTAGCGTTTCAACTGGCAAATCCAGCCTTTACTCAAATCCTTTATCGGGGGCCAAATCACGGCGATGTGCCCTTTCCGGATGAAGTCTTCAAACGCACTAATGCGGCATCAATAGCATTTATGCGACAGTGTGTAGAAGAGGGCATTGCCCAAGGTCAACTAGCGGCTGATGTCAACCCTGATATTGCAGCATTTACGATTGTTACGCTGGGTAACGAACTCAGGCACTTTATCCCTGCTCACTTGGGGCTTAATGTAAAGCAGTTAGTTAAAGAGGGGCCTGAGCTTGATCTGGGTGCAATTGGCAAAATTTTAGATAACTTTGTACGCACCCTAGAGTACGGTATTGGAGGCCGGCATTGATGCTTAATACCCTGCCCATTGCCATCAAAATCATCCATCTTGTTGCGTTGAACTTTGTCTTTGTAATCGCAATCAGTCGCGCCAAGACAATCGCTTAGTTGCATTGATTAGCAACAAGTTAGAGCAACCAATTATTATGCGATTACAAATATAGCAATCCTAAATTGGTTGCAAGATTTTTATTGGGCAAGATGCTCGCACTATAAGCTTTTCAGGGTGATGATTATTAACCAATCACAGAGGATTGCTATGGCAACCCAAAGAACAATGTTAAATCCAATTAGAGCCGGCTAATAAAAGATGATCAAGTTAAAAAAGTTGCAGGTAATCAACAAAGCCTTGTCATTAGAAATTATCTACGCACAATCTAGAGAAAATTATGCTTAAACAATTTGAAGACCTCACCCGAACCGTTCGCAATCTACACACTGTCACGGATTTGCTCAAATCGATGGGTGAAAAAACAGAGAATGTTTTTGACATCGAAGATAACTTTCGAGGCAGCGATCAGATGAAGGTGTGCGTCGAACGAGTTAAAGCTATCCCCGAAGCCCGTGCCATGATAGAAAGCCGGTATCTCGGCCCTGAAATCGACCTCGAAGCTTTATCAAATTTACCGCATGGCACGCTTGGTCATACCTATGCCACTGTAATGAAAGCCTTGGGCTTCGACCCCAACTTTTACCGTCGTCGTGATGTTGAAAACGATGCAGACTGGGTGACTATGCGCTTACGGAAAACCCACGATATTGTACACCTGATAACAGGCTTTGGGCCTACCGGCGGCGAGTTGGGAGTGTTAGCCATTCATGCAGTTCAAATTGGCTATCCGATGGGTGTGTTGCTTCAGGTTGCTAGTATGGGTTTAGCGCTTAAGCGCCAACCGGAGAAGCTTGACTATGTAACGCAGCAGTCGGCAAGAGGCATGGGGATGGCAATACAAATTAAACCGCTGATTGCTCAGCGTTGGGAAGCCGGTTGGGACAAACCTGTGCGGCAATGGCGCGAGGAATTAAATATTACTGATCCTGTAATTAATGAACCCTACAGTCTGAAGAACCGGCTGCCTGGTCTTGATTTGGACTGGTAAAGCTATGCAGTTAAATTGAAAAGAGTAGCCTTGCTCATCAGTTGATGGATGTTTGTGGATGAAAAGATCAACTTTTTCATCCACAAACATCTTTCGCATTGGTAACGGTAAAAGTTTAGCCAAAAAAAGAGAGGTAAACAATAAGAATCAAGCTTATTCTCTCTAGTAAACACTACTTATTATTCACATCGTCAGTGTTGAAAAAACGATTTCTTAAACCTATATAAAAAATTAAAAAATTGTCAATTGCTTGTAGTTCAGCCTTTATTCAGTAATCAACAAATTTATTTTTGCTTGGCGTACTTTCACCAGGAAATGACTTAAAACAGCGTTACTTAGAAAAAGTCGATTCTGTATATTCAGGCAGTATCTCTGAAAGTTCTTCAAGTTTGGGGTCAACGACCTGAAGATGTTGCTCTAAAATTGCAAGATTGCGAATGTTGGATTTATAGTAAGCATCGAACAAATCACCCACCAATGGAACTGTCCCCACAACAGCTTCTAGGCCGACATTAAAGATCATCTTTGCCAAGAATTCGCGGGGAATATTAAACCGGGCGGCTAAATAAATGATGTAAGCTGAAAACGCTGTACTTACTAAATCACCGGCACCCGGAACTAAACCCAGAATTGGGTCTATGCCAATGCGAAAACGCGTGCCTGGGATACCGATGGCCGTATCCATGAGCCGGCTGAGTTTGCGGATGCGGTTAAGAGTCGCTAAACGTTGTGCAGTGTTCATAATTAATCATAGTGCCATAAGCAATCAGGACTGGTCTTATACCCTAAGACTGAAAGCAGAGTGGAACTTCAACTCAAAACTGCCACCTTTTCCTGACCATTTGATAGATAAAACATGAGGAGTCCGAAAAAACCAAGCGTTTTTAAATGGAGCCGGCAAAGCTTGCGCCAAGCGTTATCAGTCTTTCAGTACAGCGGAAAGGCATTAGGCTTAGTCTGGACTACCAACCGCACGCTGACGGTAATATTTGCCGTTCTTACGTTAATCGCCGGCATCCTGCCAGCCGCCGTAGCTTATGCCGGCAAATTAATTGTTGATAGCGTTGTCAGCGCTTCTGGGAGTGGACTGGCAGCCGATCGCTGGACGGCTATCAGCTACGTGGGATTAGAAGCGCTTGTGGTGATGCTATTCGCCGGCACACAACGCGGTTTAAGCGTTTGTCAGTCCTTGTTGCGGGTGCTGCTGGGTCAAAAAGTCAATGTATTAATCTTAGAAAAAGCGCTGACTCTGGATCTGGTTCACTTCGAGGATTCAGAATTTTATGACAAAATGACACAGGCGCGGCATGAAGCATCCAGCCGGCCTTTAAGTTTAGTCAGTCGCACGTTTAAGCTGGTGCAAGACGCCCTTTCTCTGATTACTTACGGCGGCTTATTATTACAGTTTTCAGGATGGGCGGTTGTTGTACTGGTAATCACAGCCATTCCTCCCTTCTTTGCCGAAACACGCTTTGCCGGTGAAGCTTTCCGTTTATTCAGGTGGCGTTCCCCAGAAACCCGACAACAACATTACCTGGAAACCCTGATCGCCCGTGAAGACTTCGCAAAAGAAGTTCAACTTTATCAATTAGGGCCGATATTACTCGGACGTTATCGTAACATTTTCCAGCGGCTCTATGGCGAAGACCGTGACCTCACCCTACGGCGTGGTTTTTGGGGATATTTATTAGGTTTACTGAGTACAACTGCCTTTTATCTCGCCTATGCCTGGATCGTTTTAGAAACCATTGTCGGTCGTATTTCTCTGGGAGATATGACCATGTATTTAATGGTATTTCGCCAAGGACAAACTACCTTTGCTGGCACACTCAGCGCCATTGGTGGAATGTACGAAGATAACCTTTATCTTGCCAATCTTTACGACTTTCTTAAACAAGATATTTTTAAACAGCAAGGGAGAGTCACTCAAGGTTTAATTGCGAATGATGGCATTCGCTTTGAGAATGTCTCCTTTACTTATCCCGGAAGCCAACAGCCAGCCCTTAAAAATATCTCATTCCACCTTAAACCAGGTGAGAAACTTGCAATTGTCGGTAAAAATGGCTCTGGAAAGACAACCTTAATCAAACTTCTGACACGGTTATATACCCCTTCTGCCGGTCGCATTCTACTGGATGGGTTAGACTTGCAAGAATGGGATGTGGGTATTCTGCGCCGGCGCATTGGCGTAATTTTTCAAGACTTTGTTCGCTACCAGTTTACTGTGGGTGAAAATGTTGGCGTGGGCGATGTGGAACGCTTAGAAGATGAAGCCGGCTGGGAAATTGCCGCAGAAAAAGGGATGGCACGCCCTTTTATTGAAACCATGCCAGAAAGCTTTAAAACTCAATTAGGTCGGTGGTTCAAATCAGGTGTTGAACTTTCTGGGGGTCAATGGCAAAAAATTGCTCTGTCACGGGCATTCATGCGAACCAAAGCTGATATTTTAGTGCTGGATGAACCCACAGCCGCGATGGATGCAGAAGCCGAATTTGAAATTTTTGAGCGTTTTCGCACCCTGACTCAAAAACAAATGGTTTTCCTAATTTCTCATCGCTTTTCCACCGTGAGAATGGCAGACAAAATCGCAGTCATTGAAGCCGGCGAACTGATAGAAGAAGGAACCCACGAAGAATTACTGCAAGCAAATGGACGCTACGCCCAACTTTTTACAATTCAAGCAGCAGGATACCAATAACCTGTAAAATCTTTAGTACCCTAATCCAGGCTAAAAATAGCCTTACATTGAGTCGATTATGCCGGCTAAACAACGACTCGACACCCTATTAGTAGAACTCAACCTCTGTGAATCGCGGCAGTTGGCCCAAAGGCTGATCCGTGCCGGTGAGGTGATGGTGAATCAGCAGGTGATTGATAAACCAGGTACGGAAGTCGATCCAGCGGCACAAATTAAAGTAAAAGCCCGTTCGCCCTACGTTTCTAGAGGCGGCGAAAAACTGGCAAAAGCCCTAGAAGTCTTTGCGATTCCCGTACAAGGGCGAATTTGTCTGGATGGCGGCATTTCCACCGGCGGCTTTACTGACTGCCTTCTGCAAGCCGGTGCTGAGTGTGTTTACGGTATTGATGTCGGTTATGGGCAGGTTGATTGGCGTCTGCGAAATGATCCGCGCGTATTGTTGAGAGAACGCACGAATCTACGAAACTTGACAAAAATTGATTTATATAACGTGGAATCGCCGCAGCCAGATTTAGGTGTGGTGGATGTGTCGTTTATTTCCCTGAGCAAAATTATGCCGGCACTGTGGGATCTCCTGCAATCACCCAGAGAGGCGGTGTTGCTGGTGAAACCGCAGTTTGAAGTGGGAAGATCACGGGTGGGAAAAAAGGGTGTGGTGCGCGATCCGGCGGATCATGCGGATGCGATCGCCCAAGTCTTGCAAGCTGCCGGTGTTTTGGGATGGCAGTATCGCGGTTTAACCTGGTCGCCAATTGTCGGGCCGGCAGGTAATATTGAGTATCTGTTGTGGTTGGCAATGGAAAGTTTGCTGCCGGTGCCTGATTTAAAGGAAATTACCAAAATTACTGAAACGGCGGTGAGGGAATTGAAACCGAAGCCGGCTTAAAGGTGTGAGGAGTGCCGATAGAAATAACACCGAAAATCGCTCACAAAAATTTAAGACTTCATCGATAATTCCTGCCGCAAACGATCAATCACTGTGTTTGGTTCCACCTGATTTAAGATGTCTTGAATAATCGTATCGGAACCCATTGGACCCCAAGTGCAACCTTGTTCGAGATAAACTTGCGCTGCATGACCGACGGTGTAGGCTCCATAACCGGCTAAACTGGCTTGAGCAACCGCAGCGCCGGCATAAGCAGTAATCCCACTCCCATCACCCGCTGCACCGGCAGCCGCACCGGCACTTTTGCTAATTCCCAGAACTAAGCTACTGGCCATTTCACTGAGCAACAAACCGCCGGCACTCAACAAAATTGTTTTCCAAAGTTTACCCGCTTCGTAGCCGGTCATCGGCAACCCGTACAGCCGCGCCAATGAGCGAATTAGGGCCAAATCTGCCACAACTCCCCCCAGCAAGTCTAAAAAGGCAAAAGGGTTGACGCCAACGGCCAACGCTTTATATTTAGCAAATTCCCAAATCAAGTCTTCCGCTGCTTTTTGGCGAGAATCTAGTGTTTTACTTGCAATATTTGCTTGGGCGTCTCTCGCTTGAATCAAAGCATTCAGCGCCAACAGTGAACGTCCTTCTCGATTCAGAATATTGAGAATTTTCTGCTGGAGTTCATCTACTTGCGGTGGCGGGGTTTCCCATTCGTTCGTGATCCGACCATCGGGCCACTCAATTCGCACCGGCAGCGGCATCGGTTCTGCCGCCACCATCACAATATCATCGGGAGATAGGGCATTGGGCATGGGGGATGGGGCATTAGACGTTGAGGGCATTTCCCCCTCTCCCACTCGTCCCCTCTCCTTCTCGCCGGCAGCTAACTGTTGCAGTTGTTGGTAAATCGCTTGCCGGTCTTGTTCGGGATAAAGGTCGATTTTATTAAAGACTAAAATCAGGGGTTTGCGCGTCTTCCGCAACTCAGATAAGGCTTTATACTCAGTGCGGGTAATATCGCCGGCAACCACGAACAAAATTAAATCAGATTGGTGGGCAACATCCCTAGCCATTTGCGCCCTGACCTGGCCATCGACTTCATCCAATCCAGGGGTATCGATTAACTCGACCTGCACTTTACCTTCAGGATTGGGCATCCAGCGCACCGAACGCGGCCATTGAGTGACGCCGTTAATCGGGCCGGTTTGCAAAATTTTCTGGCCGATTAAGGCATTCAGAACCGCTGATTTGCCACGACTGACTAAACCAAAGGCAGCAATGCGAATCATGCTTTGGTCTAGCTTTGCGAGATTTCCCGACAATACATCAAGCTGTTTCTGCATGGCAGATTGCAGTTCTGTATCTTTGGCAAGTTGTGGCTGCCGGCGCACATGAGAATACCAGGACAGCGTTTGCCGCAGACTCGCACGGGCGCGGTTAAAATGAGTGTCTTGCTTAGATGCCTGACGCTCAGCAGTCGTAGGATTGGGTTGGGGCGATTGAGGATTACTCAAGGTTAGATGGGGAAAGACACCTGCATCTTCATTTTCGTCTAATTTAAACCCTGTTGGTTTGCCCTCTTTCTACTCTTATAATAAAAACTAGCTCTACGAAAGAATCGTCATTGTCTATCGAGAATAGTCAAGAGGGGAATTCCTCTGAAATCTCTAATCCCCTTGAGGAGGAAACAGCATCAGATGAAAAGAGTGGAGAGTTAACCCAACAACCAGCCTCAGAGTTAGCTCAATCAGAGGTTGAATTCGTTAATCCAAAAACTCTACTATCAAGACAGAAACCTAGCGAGATGACACCAAATAAAATTAAGATGCTTCAGAAGAAAATCCGCGCCACAGGATTTAACCCTGAATACCCTATTGAAGTTACTAATGTTGACGGTCGGTTAATTATTTTAGACGGGCATCATCGAGTTGCTGCTGCTATCAAATTAGCAATAGATGTACCAATCACAAGACAACAACTATCGCCGTTACAAGAACAGCAGCTTTTGGACGAAGTAGCCGAGGCACAACAAGACCTTATATTTTAACGCTGCAAAAAACAATATTATGAAATATTTAAGCAAACATATAGCTAAACTCTCGACTATAAGAATACCTACTCGGTTTTACAATCAGACGCTAACTTTTTATTTAGAAAAGCATAAAACTATTGAATTTCGTTTACGATTGGTCGAAACTAAACACACTAAGTCAGTTGAAATTATTTTACAATTTGTCGAAATTCAAAAAAAATTAATTTCTGCTTTCCAGCAAAAATTTTCTCATATAAATAAGTGGGAATATATGCTAGATATTCCACGAACTGGAAACTTCTATGCCTTGGGGGAAGAATGGAAGTTTCAGAGACATGGCAAAGGAATTTGCTTTACTGGACAGAAGTCCGGTAAAGTTGTGGACGCCCATACTGAAATCTCAGCATATCCAAAAGGATTTGATGCGTGGCGACTTGAGCAATACTTTAACTCAATTGAAGTTGAAAATATTGTTTATAAGTTAGATGTCTTTAATATTCTTGATGAAGATGGTACTGAGAAATTACTGGATACTTTACTCAAAGATAGTTTAATTACGTTGGCATTAGAACGACCAAAATTATATTTATTAAATAGCTAAGAAGCAAGCTACAGCTTTTATCTGTTCTAGCTATTACCTTATTTCTAGGATGAGTAGAGCAATTGCCCTGCTCATCCTATTTTTGCTATGCTCACTCGGCAGTTTGAGGAGTCAACCGGCTCGCCACTTGCTTGACAAAAGATTGCAAAAATGCAGCCTGCTGATTTTGCTGAAATACATTTTGCAATGTTTTCCCCAACTTGTCAAAATTCAAAGGTTTCTCATCAGAAACCGGCACAGCAACATCTTGCGCTTGAAAATATTCAATCAAACTCAATCCTGCAATTCGCGTCAGATAAGCAGCACTGACACCTTGAATTGCACCGCCGGCAACAAAGGTAATCGCATTACTTTTGAGGACGGTGCTAATTGTTTTTGTGGAAAGTTCAACTAACCCCAACTTCAGCATAAAACTCGCCATTGTCGTGGCAATTGCCTGGGCTTGCTGGAGGGAAAATTTTTGCTGGTAAATGCCACCAAGATCAACAACAAGCTGAGAGGCAATTGCGCCGGTTGCTAGCAAATCGAGGGCGGGAACAGGGTTAGCAAAGGCGGCAGCCGCAGCAATCCACTGATATTGCTCAATTGCCGGCATGGCGCGATCACGTCTTATGCGATTCAATGCCGTTTTTGCTTCTAATTTCAAAGCACCGGCTGCCCGCAGGGTACTTGCAAATACCAGCTTTTGGGCATCCTCTACCAGAATTTGGCTCAACCGGCTCGTGAGCGAATGAATCTCTGGTGCCGGCACCTCTTGCCACTCTTTCACTGAACCGTCTGGTTGATGCTGGCGAACTTTCACCGGCACAGGGGAAGCGGAAATCGCCATCACATCTCCACTATTTAGGATTTCTTTAATCCTGAATTGCTGCTGCTGCAAAACGGTTGCTCGTTCTTCCGGCAAATATTGGTCTTGCTTATTCCACAGCAAAATAGTTCGCACACCCGCTGATGCCAGTTGTTGCAGGGTTTGACATTCCGGTTCCGTTAAATCGCCGGTGATCACAAACAGCACCAAGTCTGAGGCAATTGCCAATTCTAGGGCATTTTTCTGGGCAGTGGTTCCGCTATCCGTCCCCGCAAACAATGCCGGTGTCTCTGTGAAGGTGATTGGCTGGAGTTGCGGCATGGCAGACTTTAACGCTTGGATCAGCGTTGTTTTACCGGCTGCCTTCCCACCTGTGACAGCAAGACGAATTTCCTGCCGGTCTAACTCAGCTTTTAGCTGGTTCCCTCGTTCCCCCAGTGTCTGGCACACCCCCTTGATCGCCGCCTGAGAATTGGCATCGAGGTTTTGTGTCTCTGCCTCCAGATGCCCAATCATGGCTTCTGCCTCTGCGAGGGCTTTTTCTACCGTTTGCCTGTCTAGAAGCGCCAGTGTGGGAGTCGGTTTGATTTTGGGCGTTCCTTGCTGAAGCCACCACGCCGCCGCGCCGGCTCCGATCACCCCCAAAACCGTCCACTCACCCACCTGCACCACTGAGTGATGGAGACTTTCTAACAACCACAGGGAAAATGAAAGACCAATGCCCCCAATTAAAATGGGTCGCCGCAAGTTGACAGCCATAGACAGAATTTAAGATTTTGTTTGGGATCGTGCCGGCAAAAGCTAAAACAAAGTCTAACCTTGCTTCAACTTCACGCGCTTCACTCGATCTCATTCTACCTTTAGGGGCACTGCCGCGTAGGGTTGCCCGGTGCCGGTGAAATCACAATCACTTTTTCACTGATTCACTCACAATGAACACCCAAAGAAAAATTTTTTACGGAAGGATACGTTAACTCGTCTAACCGAATCGTTCCATAAATTTTGCCGCAAGCACAGTATAGAAAAGGGTTAGAGCGCTGATTATCCCTGATTAACCGTTAGATAACGTCGGTCAAGCCATCTTGATCGAGATGTACGATCCGTTACGTGAGGCGACGCGAACATCCGCGCAAAGCGAATGCTCTCCGTGGCTTTCCCGACAGGTCTCTCTAAAAAATTGTTCATCAAACCATTGACTTTCCGCCAAGGTAGTGCGATTCAATAATAAGTGTTCTCAGGTAATCTTCTCTAAGGAGAATTCGATGAGGTTCAATCAGTCCTTCTGTACCTTCATGGCTGCTACCGCTTTAGCTGCGCCATTAGTTTCACTGAGTGTCAAAAGCACCCAAGCTCAAGATCAAAATCTCTCGTTTACGCTGATCAACCGAGCAAGCAGTCCTTTAACAGAGTTTTACACCTCTCCTACCGGCGTTAATAACTGGGAAAGAGATATTTTAGGGGTGGATGTACTCAACCGGGGAGAATCTGCACAAGTGAGCATTGCCGACGGTCGCCGCACCTGCATCTACGACATCAGAGGGACCTTCGCTGATGGTGAAACGGTGGAAGACTATCGCGTCAATCTTTGCGATCTACAGAGTTATGAGTTCTTCGACCGTTCGCCCAACCAACCGGTACGTGCTTTGTGGTAAACGTCCCATAAGGCTCATGATAGTTAGCGCTAGCGCTCAAACACACACAAGTCGCCCAAAGGCTTTCCGGTAATGATTGCCAGCTCTGGCCGGCTGGCAATTGCTGAAACGACTGCCGGGAAAGCTTTTGACACGCATCTACTTATTTTTATTAGCAAAATTCGCTGGAATTTCTATCGCGCTAAAAACTAAGCCCTGCAATCAGAAATGATTACAGGGCTTCTAAAGTTTATATTTGGTGGCGGGAAGTGGATTTGAACCACTGACCTTCGGGTTATGAGCCCGACGAGCTACCAGACTGCTCTATCCCGCGTCGCTTTGTCGCTTTTATTAATATAACTCGCAACCTAACAAATTGGCAACCCCTTAAGAAGAACTATTTTGAACACCTGCCGGCACAACTGCGATTTTGACTGTTGCGCTTTAGGGGTTGCCTTGTCAGCGTCATGAAAGAGTAGCACTTAACCCTCAGCCTTAAGGGCCGATTATCCGAGCCAGAAACTGACTGCTGCTGAAATGATGGCAGTGCGCCTACTAGGACAACCATCTCGCTGGACTGCCCCGGTTGGATTTGCCGGCCATTCAGCTTAGCGGCCCACCCCCGCCGGCTGCCGAAGCGTCTCGCCTGCCATAAAGCCGGCTAAAACTGGTTGCTGCGGTTCTTGGCGTTGTTTGATCGTTTGCAGTTGTAACAATAAGGTTTCAATTTCTGCTTGGAGGTGCAGGAACTTCACTTGCTGATCGGCTTGATAAGGAGACTTCATCGATTCTATGGGTTTATTTCTAAAGGGGGACGACACCGGAGCATCGCCGGCCACTGGGGACTGAGTACAAGTAGATGGACAATTTGACATCTGTAATTGGTTAGTTATTTTTGCCTACTCACACCATGACGTATTGTAACCTGAACTATAAATTAATTTGCATCCAATTTGTCAATTTTCTGCTTGTGTCAGTTTCGCAACTGACTGAGATTTTTTACCACGGTCTCACCAAAGGCGTAGGCTTTCTGGAGGATCGAGGTAAACTAAAGGTTAAAACTAAGTTTGTTTGCATCTGAACCCCTAAAAACCGTGACTCTGAGCCTGTCTGCTGCTGATTCTCATGCCTCTGGGGCAAACCTTCATACGGGCGACCAGCCGGTCGCTGCTAAAGGCTGGCCCGGTCTGATCAAAGCCTATCGGCCTTATCTGCCAGTGACAGATACCACGCCGATAGTGACCCTGCAAGAGGGCAACACCCCTCTTATCCCTGTTCCCTCGATTGCCAAGCTGATTGGTAAAGAGGTGAGAGTTTTTGTGAAATATGATGGTCTCAACCCCACCGGCAGCTTTAAAGACCGGGGAATGACAATGGCCATTTCCAAAGCCAAGGAAGCCGGGGCGCAGGCAGTGATTTGTGCCAGCACCGGCAACACCTCAGCCGCAGCAGCAGCTTATGCACGGCGGGGGGGAATGCGAGCCTTTGTTTTGATTCCCGAAGGTTATGTGGCGCTGGGTAAGTTGGCGCAGGCGTTGGTCTACGGGGCTGAAGTTCTGTCAATTAAGGGAAATTTTGACCAAGCGCTGGAAATTGTGCGGGATATGGCGTCTCACTATCCTGTGACGCTGGTAAATTCGGTCAATCCCTACCGGCTGGAAGGTCAGAAAACCGCTGCATTTGAGGTGGTAGACGTTCTCGGTGATGCCCCCGACTGGCTGTGCATTCCAGTGGGTAATGCGGGGAATATCACAGCATACTGGATGGGTTTTTGTCAGTACCATCAGGAAGGAAAATGCGGTCGCTTACCGCGAATGATGGGATTTCAAGCAGCCGGTGCAGCCCCTATCGTCACCGGCGCACCTGTGACCAATCCAGAAACTTTGGCCACAGCGATCCGAATCGGCAACCCGGCCAACTGGGAGCGGGCGCTCGCGACGGGAGAAGCTAGCCAAGGGCAATTTAATGCCGTCACAGACGAGGAAATTTTAGAGGCTTATCGCCTACTGGCTAGCCAGGAAGGTGTTTTTTGTGAACCGGCAAGTGCCGCATCCGTCGCCGGCTTACTGAAGGTGAAAGATCGCGTTCCTGCCGGCGCAACAGTGGTTTGCGTACTTACCGGCAACGGTCTTAAAGACCCAGATAGTGCCATCCATCACTGTAACAACGCGTTTAAGCAGGGGATTGATCCGAGTTTATCGGCGGTAGCATCAGTAATGGGTTTTTAGCCTCAGCCGCCGTCGCTGCCGGCGCTTCTGTGCCGGTGATGGCGGCGCGGGCGGCTTTAAGCCGGTCCATCGTATCCCCCAAAGCCGTTGTTAAACTTTCGCGGGTTTGAACATGGGCAGCCTGCTCGACTTTCAGCGCATCTGCCAAACGCGCAACTTCTTGAAGAACCAGATCCCGCTCCCTCAACAACTCCACGAGTTTGGCTTTTGCTTGATCATCTGCCAATTGTTCCATTTGTTGAGCGAGGGTATCCCCAGTGCCGGCTCCGCCCGGTTTGGTGTGGGGAAAACCCTCCTGAAGACGCTGGATTTTTGATTTAAGAGATTCAATCGTTTGTTGGGCTAGCTTCGTCTCAGTTCGACGCTGCTGCGCTTCTTTGTTGTAAAGTTCGCGCCAGTGTTCGGCACTCGTATGAGCGGCCTCTCGTTCGGCTTCACGCTCTGCCAATTGCTGTTGCAGAGCTTTAATTTCATCCAACCACTGCTTGACGTCGTGAGTCATATCAATTTTAGATTTTAGATTTTAAATTGTTCTTTGTCTGTTCTTTGTCTGAGTGGGCTTTGCGTCCTTATTCAAGGATGCCAATAATGAATGACGAAGGACAAATGAGTGATAAGTAGTAATAATCTTAAATCGAAAATGCTATCAACTCGCTTTTTCCGGTTCTTTCGTCACCTTAATTTGGCAACAGTGCGGGAGATTATCAAGCACGTGGGAGAACGGCGGTTAGCCGGCTTATCGGCGGAAATGGCCTATAACGCGATGTTAGCCATTTGTCCGGCGATTCTGGCGTTTTTAGCGGCAATAGGGCTGTTTGAATCCTTGCAATCAACGATTTACGAGCTGGCGCGTCAGGTCGCTAAGTTCGCCCCGGATGACGTTCGCATTCTGATTCGCAGCTTGATCCAAGAGCTTAGCATTACGAGAAATCAAAGGCTGTTTTCTTTAAGCTTTATTGCCTCGCTCTGGGCATTTTCGGGTGCCCTGAGCGCGGCGATGGCAGCGCTTGATCAAATTTATCAAATTCCTCCCTCTCAAACTCGACCGTTTTGGCTAGCTAAACTGGTTTCTCTGGCTCTCACCCTTGGGACGATTTTGCTCCTGATCAACGCCTCAGCATTGGTGTTTATTAGTGACCTAATCGTGCGATTGGTTGCCAGCCAAGGTGATAATACCGTGGAGTATGGATTACTGAGACTTTGGCGTCTGTTTATGTGGCCTGTGGCTTTAGGAATTGTTTCTGTTGCCTTTGGCTTTATCTATCGCTATGGACCAAGCCGGTGGCCTGTTGGAACGCCGGTTATGCCTGGTGCTGTTTTGGCGGCACTCTTCTGGGCAATTTTATCTGGTTTGTTTCGGCTGTATGTTTCCCATTTTGGGGACTATAACCGAACTTATGGGATTGTCGGTGCTGTGATTGTTTTGTTGCTGTGGCTGTACTTGAGTTCGCTGGTGATGCTGATTGGCGCTCAGTTAAATGTGACAGTTGGCGAGGCAATGCGCCGGCCTCAATAGGGGAAGGAAAATAGGGACTAACAACTGAGCACCGAGTACTGAACACTTAAAATTCAGTACCTTCCCCTGCGGCTTTGTAGCCGGCTGATGATGCCGGTGGCGATAGAAAGTAAGATTAATATCCAAAGGATCGATCCGGGAATGAATGTAAGAATTCCAAAGCCTCTCAGCAGCCATACAAGGACTGTCAACCCTAAGACAATGCCAAAAATGTATGGCAGAATTGCAGTTCCAGAATTGAAAGAGCGGCTCATGGTTACTTCTCCTAACACGATCAGGGTGAGTATTCACACCAACGATAACAAGCTGGAAGCGATTTCACAAAAGTCACCCACATTTTAAACTGTATAAACCTTGTTGGTTTATGTACGTCTTTATATAGATATTTGGCTAAATTTTGACGAACCCCGGTTAGCTTACAGCCAGGACTCCTTTTCAGAGCTAAGATATGACCATTCCAGACTTAATTGCATAGCTTCATTTGGAAGTAGCCCTCATGACTGCACTGACTCCTTCAGACTATCTTGATTCAGCAATGGCTTCAGATTGGCATCCAGCTGCTCGAGCATCACTCTTACGCGGTGAGATTTTGATCGCAACTCAATCTCATACTGCTTGGGGTGGTGCTGTAACTGCTTCAATGTATTTATCTTTATCCCGCTCAAAAGCTTGGCAGCAGCTAACTGATTATCCACGCTGGGTACAATTTTTTCCCGATCTGACTCACTCTCAGGTGTTGGAATTGAATCAAAACAGCAAGCGTTTATATCAAGTTGCCAGGAAAACGTTCTTATTTTTGAGTATTCAAGCTGAAATATACCTAAAGGTTGTAGAAATTTCTCATCGGCAAATTAAATTTTACTTTGAGAAAGGAAATTTTGTAGATTTTTCAGCAGATTTAAAGTTAGAAGATTGCGACACCGGCACGATAATTACCTATTCTGTGCAGGCAACTCCCTCAATTCCAGTGCCTTCTATTTTCATTCAACAGGCAATGCACCTTGACTTGCCGGCGAATATGCGGCAAATGCGAAAAGTGATGTGCGAGCAGTAAGCCTTTTTGTCTGGGTTTAACGCAAAGGATACAGAGAAGTTAAGACGGTGTTCCTCTGCGTCTTCCTTTGCGTTAAAAGCTCAAGGCTAGATGTTGAATTTATCTTTACTGAGCAGTCAGCAACTCTGCCGGCAGCCGCTTGAAGGCGAGGCGCTCATTTTCGACATCCACATAAATTGTGTCGCCGTCGTTGAATTCTGCGCGCCGAAGCTTCTTAACGAGTACCAGTCGCTCTCCCATAGCTTAAGCGTAGAGCGTTTTAAAAAAGACTTTCAAATTCCACACAGTCAAAAATTTTAAGAACTGTGTTATCTGTCGCGTTTATTATTTTTATCCCCTTCTTTTCAGCAATTTTATTCAAATCGTAGTATTTCTTAAAAATTTCATAAATAGCTTTAAAGCATTCTACATAATACCGATCTCCCCAAACTCTCTGAATTTCATTCTTTTGGTGAATTCCGTTAGTATAAAATCTCCTTTCTGATTCTTGATCAAACATAAAATGATTGCTATCCATGCCCAAAAGATATATTTGTTTAAATCCCAAATATAAAGCAATTACTATAGCCATTAACGAACAAGTAAAACTGGTAAATAACGGAGTTTCTAAATCGATAAATTTATCAAGGCTTCTATTACAGAAATCTCCACTAAAATAATAATTAACATCTATCTTTTTGAATAATTCATCATTCTGATTTACGATTTCATAGGCTGAAGGATTTTTTTGCTTCAATAACCCTCTGTGAGACAATCCAAGGAAAAGGATCGTATTAGCGCACAAGTTTGCATCCATATCTTTGAACCAGGCCAACCATTCTTCATCTGTCTGAGGTTGGTGAAGTGGTGCAACTACATAGTATTGAGGTTTGATAAACTCGTAAAGAGGGTGGACATAGAAATTATTCAGTGCCATAACTTTTTCATTTTCCAACAGCCTTAAATCGATGTTTTTTATTGATGGCCCACTCCCAATGATGAAGCATCTCCCTGTTTCTGTATTCTTAAGCTGGGAATTTTTTTGAATTAATTTTCTGTATTTTTGAAATTCAAGAAAATACAAAGCATTCATCAATTCTCCGAATAAAAGTGGAGGGAGAATCTGACGGGCTAATTCTTTAGGACTCATAACCATTTTTCCAGCTTTTCTAAAGCTATCCAGAAACCCTCCCCTTGATTATGATGTCCTTGCCAAATTTCAGGGATAAATGAGGCTGTCGGTGAGGCTTTTTCTAGAAATTCGGCTAAAGCTGGAAAATCCATATCCCCTTCCCCGATTTGCAAACCCTCTCCATCTACACCGGCAGCGTCTGCAATATGAAAATGAGCTGTGTGAGGTGCGACTTGTTCAACAAACTGATTAAATGACCAATTGTAATGGTTACTTGCCAATTTGGAATGGGAAATATCTAGACAGACGCGATAGCCATGCTCACGGCAGAATTCAACAGTATCATCGGGTTCTACAAACAAATTTAAATAGAGCTGACCCCCAAAATACCAAGGAAAGGGGGGCAGAGTTTGAGGGATAATTTCTACTCCCTTTGTATCCAGTTCTGACAGGCTTTTAGCAATTAAATCATACCACTGGCGGCGCTCTGAGACAGGTATGGGTGCGTCTGTTGTAAACCCCCCCAAATTTCCGACAATTAAAGGACGCGAGGCTTTTTTGAAAAAAGGCTTAAGTGTTCGCGTTACATCAATTACTCTCTGTAGCTCTCTGACTGAATGTTGCCGATAGTTTTCATCTAGAGCGCAGAGATTTAACAAATGATCGCCTGCAAACAATTCAGGACTGTGAACCACCAAATCTAAATCATAAGTTTGGTTAAAAAATTGATGGATATCTTGCTCCAAGTCCCGGTAACTCAAGTGAAACTCCAGCAAATCCGGGTTAGATTTAGCTAAAATAGTTTTAAAATCATGGTAGCGAACCGGCAGACCCCAAGGCCGGTTAAATTTGTAATGGCGGGATTTAACAGTTTCTTGTTCTAAGTCACCGGCAAAGAAAAAGTCACCAGCTTTCAAGGATCTTTTTGCCTTTAAACCGATCAAATCTGATTTGCGATTGGGCTGTAAACCTTTTCCTGGACTCTTGACTACAATCATCTCTGCTGTGATGACTTGTCCCGGTTCCAAATCGCAATTAATAACCAAACTTTTTGCTAAGGTTGCTCGGTTCATTAATTCCCCTTGGGAAAGTCTGCGGGGTGCGGCGGTTCCCAACGCTTGCTCAACCTCACGAATCCCTTGAACCATCGCTTGAAACTCTTTAGGCAACAAGCTGACTTTATGATCGTTGCCTTCCATCGATTTATCGAGTGTGAAGTGTTTCTCGATAACTTTTGCTCCTTTGGCTACGGCGGCAATGGCTGTGTAAATGCCCCGGTCATGGCCAGAATACCCGATCAGGCACTCACCGATGTCCTCCAACCGCTCTAAATAATTAAGATTGACATCCTTAAATGGGGTAGGGTAAGTAGAATTGCAGTGCAACAGCATATACACTGCGCCTAGCCGTTTTAGCAGAGCGACTGCTTCAATAATCTCATCTTCAGTAGACATCCCGGTAGAACACAGCAGAGGCTTGCCGGTTTTTGCTAAAGCTGTGAGCAAGTCGTGATTCGTTAAATCTGCTGAGGCGACTTTATAAGCCAGCATCCCGTACTGTTCAAGTTGTAATAAACTCTCCAAATCCCACACACTGCACAAGGGCAAAATATCTCGTTGCCGGCAGTAGTCAAAGGCGGCAAACAACTCTTGAGAACTAAGTTGAAATCGCGCCAACAAATCTAGAGTGTACTGAGAACCGATGTCCTCACTAGGATCATTACTGTTGCCGGCATTGTGATACAAAGAAGGCAAATGCCGCATCTGAAATTTCGCGCAATTCGCCCCAACTTCCACCGCTTTGTCAATCAGTTGCTTAGCTAAGATGAGGCTGCCATTGTGATTGATGCCAATCTCAGCAATTATGAAGGTGGCTGATTTAGCATCAATCGTAAATTGATCAATCTGGATACTTTGAGAAGCAATGCCATTACAGGCTAGGCTCGATTTTTTCTTGGGAAAATTGGGCACATCTAAATAAGCACGCATCAGAAAGTCCTTTGGGAGTGACTAGAGCTTTAGGGATAGTGAAATTTTTCCACCTTGCTGAGCAAGAACTCCGCAATTTCAAAATCTACCATTGAATCTATATCCCAGCTAGCCTCTTCACTCATAGAAAATAGAGAAATTTGGCCGCCCAGCCGATTCCCTAGAGACTTTAGCACCCAAGGCTTAAAAATGTAAAGCGACCCGTTCTCAACAAATTGTGGCAGCATATCTTGACGGCGGGGGCGCTGGCGATAGTCGTAGTTAATAGACTGAGCAAGGCCGTTGACTTGTTCCCAAAAAAATTTATGGGAGCGAGAGACGGATAATAGCGAGTCAGCATTCTCTAATATTAACTGCTCAATCGCTTGATCGATGTCGGCACCTGTCCTAATTGGGGAAGTGCATTGCAGGAAAATAACTAACTCTGGAGAGATGCCGGTTTTTTCAAGTTCTGTTAGAGCGTGAAGTAAGGCTGATTCAGAGGATGCAGTGTCCCCGGCAAGTTCTGCTGGACGATCAATGACTTCTGCACCATACAGTCTGGAAATTTCGGCAATTTCTGGGTCATCCGTTGAGACGTAGACACTGTTTACCAGCTTTGCTTCCTTGGCATCCAGAATAGAGTGGGCGACTAAGGGTTTACCGGCAAGGGGGCGCAGGTTCTTGCGGGGGACACCTTTGGAACCGCCGCGAGCGGGGATGATAGCAAGTGTACTCAATCGTCTTTACCTTAATTTTGCTGATTTCGACTGGTTATTTCTAATAATTGTGTTAAGTCGTAGAAGCAGACCTCTGGTGAAAAGCGTTGTTTGGCCAAGTTGAGGGCTTCTGTTTCCAGCATTTGACGCCGATGGGGATCGCGCAGCAACTCGATAATAGCCTCGTGCATTTGATCGACTTCTACAGAAACAAACGCTCGTCCCGCGTGTTCTTCCAAACCATCAGCACCAATTGGAGTGCTTACCAAGCATTTTCCATAAGCGAGGGCTTCTACAGACTTAATTTTTAACCCAGATCCATAGTTTACAGGATTGATCGCAATGGTAGCCTTCTGGTAGTAGGACGCGATATCTGGACAAAATCCATGAAAAACTACAGCATTTTCCCGTGTAGTCACCTCGGAAAAATGATGGGAAACATTGCCACAGATATGGAATTCTGTTTCAGGTACAGTCTGGCGTATAATCGGCCATTGGCGCTCTAGGAATATTCGCAACGCGTGTATATTGTGTTTGGCTTGTGAGCTAACGAAAAGAATATAACTATTATTTGTAGTTGTTGAGGGATATTCATTTACTACAACCGGATGTTCTGCAATAACAATCGGTTTCCCTGGAAGCATATCGGCCAGTAATTTTGCTTCATTTGGTTGAATGGCAATCAAAGCATCGGCTAGTGATAACAGTTCAATTTCATGTTTTTCTGAAAATTTTCCTCGTTGCTGAGGCACCCCTGCCGCTCGTTCGCTTTTCTGGCGCTGGCTGAGTACATCAATGGTATCAATTACTGACAGGACTCCATGTTTACGAGCCACTATTGTAGAAGTTGCTGCTGAAAAGACATATTCAGCAATGATTGCAATGGGTCGTAATTTTGTACACAGTTCATCCAGTAGTAGCATTGCCGGAGGATGAATTTTTCCCAGAGGATTTTTATGAGAAAATGCCGCTAATTCTTTTGCATACCGAGATGATAGGGAGCAACGGGCTGATATAGAAATGATTTCATACCTAATTCTCCTTAGCAAGTTGCGGCGCACTGAAATGGCGTGGGGATAAGCAATCCATACGCCGTCAAAGCCATTTTTTAATGGAGCTAAATCGGAGCCGTTAGCAGCCGGCATAACTAGACCGACATGATAAAATTTCCGAAGCCACTGAGCCATCTCCCAAATGCGCACTGCTGCACCATTTTGGAGCGGATAAGGTGCAACAACAGAGTAAATTATTACCCAATCTTTTTTTGGGGATTTCATCACAGCTTTGCAGAGAAATATTTATTTATAATGAAGCCGGCGTAATACACTGGAAACAGTGCGCTTTACTAAATATATCAGTAAATCGCAGTAGGTCATCATATCCACAGCTTTTTCCTGAAAGCGCACCAACCGCCGCCGAGCGACTTCCGGTTGACCCAAATTAAAGTTGATAGAAATAAGTTCAGTTTCTTGCATCGGTCGATCTCTAAATGTTTTGGCTTCGGGGTATATTCTAGGATAAGAAATGATTTCGCCGGTGGTGGCAAAGTTGCCGGTTTCAGCTAATCGCATCCAAAGTTCAACATCTAAAGCATATTCCAACCGTTCATTCACTCCACCAATTGCGGCAAATTGTTTAGCAGAAAATAGACAGGACGGTTGATGAAAGTGGGCTTCCACTTGTGTACCCCAATCCCCGATCTGAGCTTTGTTGCCCACGCGCGGCGTCAGGCTGCGTAAAGGCTTGCCGGTGATGTCTATCTCCTGGTTAGCACCCACCCAGGCAACACAATCAGGTTGTTTTTGTCGCAGTTGAACGAGGGTGGCTAATCCCCCTGGATGGTAATAATCATCGGAATTAAGCCACCCAAAAATTTCTCCCGTCGCTTTATTAAATCCTTTATTAATGGCATGAGATTGACCACTATCTGGTTCGCTAACCCAGTAAGAAATCCACTGCTCGTATTTGCGAATGATTTCTAAACTGTTATCGGTGCTGCCACCGTCAATGATGATGTATTCTATGTTGGGATAGCCCTGAAGTAAAACTGAGCGGATAGTCTCTTCAATAAACTGTCCTTGGTTGTAACTTGGGGTGACAATACTAACTCGTGGCCAAGGAGAGCCATCAGGCATTGTATCAGGAAGTTGTGAACTTTCTTGTGTCCAAGGCCAGCCGGTTTTGCCGGCAGAGGGTAGAGGAAGTTCACTGAGAGTTGGACAGCGTCTCGCACACATTCCTAATTCTGGGGTTTTAATAGGTATTTATTCAATTTGATCCTATCTCTTTCTCTCTGCTTTTTTGATATTGGCGCAATGAAAGCACGCTCATTGCCACATACCAAGCGTAGAAGAAGCTTAAGAAAATTCCTAGCAAGCCCCCGCGAATCCCGTTATACGTGAAGAGATTATGTATAAGTGCAGAACCGATTGATTTAAACCAACTATGCCAATAAAATCGCTCACCTCGTTCATATCTTGACTTTCCTTCAAGCTTAATATAACGCCAGTGTTTCTCAAACATTTGACGATAGGAATCTACCCAATAATGCTTAAGGTAATAATTAGGTTGCCGAGGTAAAGTAGTGCTGATATAGCCATTTATTATTTGTACAGGTTGATGCACATAGACGCTAAATTTGCTCCTGTGTTTGTGAAGCACAGCCTGCTTGAGCTGCTCTTTTCCCCAAATAGTAAAGTTGAGGGGGTTATTTTTGAAGTAGAATTGCCGAGGAAGGTTGATTAATCCAAGATTTGGTTGTTGAGTAATGAGCCAGCGCAGCTCATCTTCAACCTTAGCCGGTAACACTTCATCGGGATCTAAAAAAATAACCCAATCGTTTCTAGCATAAGTTACGGCTTTCTCTCGAATGTGTTCTACTATCGGAACTCTCTCATGGTGGACAACTTCTGCTCCGCATTGCTGAGCAATTTCTACTGATGCGTCTGTAGAACCCAAATCCACAACAATTAGCTGTTCGCAAAATCTCAGACTATTCAGGCAGTCTCGCAACCGCCGTGCTTCGTTGTATGTGACAGCGATGCCGGTGAATTGAATTTTTTGCTGACTTGCCGGTGGTGGAGAATTTAATGCGGTGGGTTCCTGCATTTAATCAAGCTCTTAAATTTTATAAGTATAGACAAGGCGAGAGCATTCGTGGAAAGGCAGCTTTACTTTTTCATGGTTAAGCAATTCATCAATTTTAGCTTTATATAGTGACAGACTGGGTTCAAAATAATCATCGATTATAATGAGACCTTCAGGGGCAACAAAAGGTAGCCAGGAGTTAATATCTATCTCCACTCCTTCTGCCGTATGAAGCCCATCTATATATAGCATCCTAATTTTTAACGAAGCATTCCATAGTTGAGCTGCCTGCTCCGAAGTCTCTACAATAGGAACAACCATATCAGAGACATTAAACTTTTTAAGATTTTCCTGAAAAATAGGAAAAGAGTCTATTTTATCTACACCCAGATGCTTGAGGTAGCCGATGCCACCTGTATGGGGATCTACAGCATAAACTTTCCCACCTTCCACTCGACGGCTGGCTTCTGCAAGAACAATTGTTGACTTACCCCATGCCGAACCAATTTCAACAATTGCACCCATTGTTGGATTTTTTAGCGCAAATTTCCAAAGACAAGAAGCCACCTCATTTGAACACCAACCCTCAACTTCGGCATCAATCTTTGAGAACCATTTTCCAGGAAACTGCTTTCGCATTATGTTCAGCATGGTCACTTGCTTTGGCTACTCAAATAAAATATTGTTGAAGTTGATGATTTTGTTCTAAGACTAAATCTCCAATTAACTCTGAGTTATTTTGCAAAAACTCTTTACGACTAATTTCATAGGACCCACTTCTGTTAATAACTTGAGGATCATGTGTTGTCTTTTTCTTAACCTCCTGTTTTGAAACTTGTTCTGTTGATCTTTGTAGCTTATCAACATCTATTTGCATCTCAAAATGCTCTGTCACTTTGGAAAATTCAGCAGCCATGTCTTTGACCAAGTTTTCGTACCGCACAATAGTTTTTTTCTCAGTTTCCGTTTCCTCAATTAACCACTTAGCCAGATGCTTGCCATAGAGGGTACTCCAATATTTCACTCTTTCCAGATTCCTGGTGTCTTCTTTTTCATACATCATCTGGGAGTAAACTGTTGGCGCAGGCTCGCGGTAAAGATAGATAACATTTTTTCGGTAAATATCCAGGTTCATGTCATGCGTGTGAAGCGTTAGGTAATCTTGACAATCTTTGTAATAAAATACTCTCACAAGGGATGGCTTTTCAAAATAAAGTTCCATCACCATCCGCAGCCAGTGACTACCTGTTCTGGGAAAGCTTACCAGAAACGGAAAATTTGGATTGTCTACGAATTTTTGGATAATTTTAGAGTCATAAATGGCTAGAGAGCCGATTTTATCTGTATTAGCTTCAACCAATAAGCTTTTGATCAAATGTAAAGGATTAACTTTCATTGGCAATAACTCCTTAAATTATAGCTTTGTGAATTTTGCTTTCTAGGGCGGGGGGTAACTGAAAGTTGGGGTGCCCAAATTCAATCATGCACCATCCAGTTAGAGGGTGATGTTCAGAGGTTTTCTCAGTATACGAGGGATAATAAAGAGAAAATCTGAGATTTTTGTTAATTGAAGTTTTGATGAACTCAAATGAACATATCTGATTTTCGTATTCATCCCATTTAAAGCAGTTCAGTCCGGGAACTTGAAAGTCATCAATGAAGATATATCCCTTTTTAAAGTTGTGAGTGATAAAAGCAACTTCATCTTTCAGAGGCCACTGATAACCATATCCGTGTGCGTCCAGCCAAAATACAGTATCTTTTTCTAGGATGGAGCTGTCAGATTTAGCTATCTCATAGAGCATATCAGGAGAAACCTGATTAAGTAGGTTAACATGGGGAAAATCCTTCACTTTCGATAAAGCAAACTCATAGGCATCTTTATCTGGTTCACATGAATAAGCCTTCAATCTAGAAAAATGCTTCAATACATAATGCAACGTTGAACCAACGTTAGCTCCAGTCTCAATAAATTGTTTAGCTTGCCAAAGGCAATGGAAAGCTATTTCTTTTAAGTAGAGATCGCCATGAAATCCAAGTTCAATAAACTCAGATAAATATCTCGTTTGCTCTTTAGGCAATTTTATTACTGTGCTGTGTAAAAAAGACAATAAAAGTTTAATTTTTTGGGTAATTTTAAATAAACTTTTATTATTAAGTTGTACAATCATTATCAATAAAATCCTCTTTCTGATGGTGGAGATAAAACTTAATCATTTTTAAAATCTTTATTGGTCGGCAAGTTTACCTTACAACATAATAATTTCAGTATTGTATTTTGAGTTTTTAAAATTCATAGGTGATCGTTAAACCATGAATACAATGCTTAATATCCGTGTCTATCTGGCAGATTTGGCCAAGTAGCCCCTTATCAATATCTACTTCAAAGACAGTAGCAGGGGAAGTACCCACTAAGTATACAGAATCTTTAACGTGAGCTAGGCCCCGTTGCCAACCGGCTTTCGCAAATTGATCGGAAAGACCTCTTTTTCCATCCTTTGCTGTAGACAATATCATGCTCCGTTTTCCAGACGAAAGTTCATAAATTCGGATCCCTTGATTTCCTGTGTCATTAATAATGATGCGATTGTCTAAAGTTACAAGACTGTTATGGGGGGAGGCAAGTAAATTGTCCTGGAAAATGACTTTTTCAGGCTCCGGACGAATTTTAATAAAAGCCTTAAGACGACTTGCTAAAATATAAACTTCTCCTTCATGGGCGACAATGCTATTAAGATGAAGCCTTTCTTCTTGGCAGTATCTTGCGTAATCTTCAGTGAACGTATTTGTGGGAAAATCTAGATTAAGATTTAGCTGCCGGCCTGAGAATCCAAACTCCTGCTGAAGTATCTTGCTTTCACTGCCCCACCATTCATCTATAAGATTACCCTGGAAATCTAGTTTTAAGACTAAGTCATGCACTGTTGAAGTGATCCAAATTCCTTCGGAGTTAATGTAAATTTCGTGCAAGCCGGCTAGGTAAGGATGTACGATTTCGCCAACTTGATTTAATTGACTGTCAAATTTTAGGATAGACATGGCAGTGGCAACGTATAAAATTCCGTTATGAACAAACACGCCTCTGCCGCCACGATTACCGCCACGAGCATTCCAGAAGGGATGGCTACTATCTAAAGGAATAGGAATTTTTTCTTTGACTCGGTTATTTTCCCAATCAAGCTCTAAGAGAAATCCAGTCATTTCATGACTGCCACTGCCACGTACTACAGTTGTTGCAAATACACGAAGCTCTTTCAATTGAGATTCGGAAAGTAATGAGCAGTTGAGATATTGTAATTTTTTGGTTTGTAACAAATCTGAGGTTTTACCGGCGAACCTTGTTATTTTTTTCAAAATTTTCCCTACCACAAGCGCTCCTCAAATTATTTTAATTCTTTACAGATACTCTTATTTGGGTTAAAAATGCAAGATTAGCAGTACGCGATTTCCCAGTTCGGTTCAACATAAACGATCCCCCATTTGCCATTTGGAAAACTTTTGTGATTCCACGAGATTGCCATCACTTCAAAACACTGAGCATTTTCTAATTGATCTAAACCGCCTTTAATCCCGCGAACACCGGCAGTGATAGAATAATTACCTGGATTGAGAATAAGGGAATCGATTTTTAATCTTGTTCGCAGCGACTGCCCTTTTTTCATAGAAGTATAGCAGCTGCACTCCTGACTTGTAGAAGTCGCAATTCTAACTCCTGTAGCTGAATCAATACCAACGACAAAAGAAACATTATTTAAGTCTGATAAGGCCGTGCATACCAACTCAATAACAAAAGGTTCTCCGAACTGTAAACTATAATTCTCGGTTTCTGAAGAATCAAATACTTTGCAGTCGCTGATTCTTATTAGGGTTCCAAAATCTTCTCGCCTGCGTCTGTCGAATAACTTGGGCATTTCTTCTTGATTTTGGCTACTGGCCAGGGTTAAGTAATCAGCAATTACATCCCGCACCTCTCCAACCTTAGATATTAAACCACTTTTTAATAGGATAGCCTGAAGACATAACTGTTGAATAGCCGCCATATTATGGCTGACAAATAAAACGGTGCGCCCATCCCGCTTTGCGACATCCTCCATTTTTCCTAAGCACTTTTTCTGAAACGCCGCATCCCCCACTGCCAGCACTTCATCGACTAGCAAAATCTCTGGTTCTAGGTGTGCCGCCACCGCAAATGCTAGCCGCACATACATTCCTGAAGAATAGCGCTTCACCGGCATCTCTAAAAACTTCTCCACCTCGGCAAACGCCACAATCTCATCAAACTTCTGTTTAATCTCAGCACGTTTCATTCCTAAAACCGTGCCATTCATGAAAATATTCTCACGTCCTGTCAATTCTGGGTGAAATCCAGCCCCAACTTCCAACAGTGAACCCACACGTCCCCGTAATATTGCCTCGCCTGTCGTTGGCTGCGTAATTCGGGACAAAATTTTCAGTAACGTACTTTTGCCCGCCCCATTACGCCCAATGATCCCAACAACTTCACCGGCACCAATATCAAAATTAATATCCTGTATTGCCCAAAAATCTTCAGTTTTTTGCTGCCAAAGTTTCCCCTGAACAAGCTTTCGGGCAGTTTCAGCCAGATCGTCTCTGAGGGTAGAATACCGCTTTTTCGCATCCGTTCGGATACGATACTTTTTTCCTAACCCTTTAACAGAAATGATCGGTTTGTCGCTCATGCTAGATAAAATCTGCAAAACTTCGCTCAACCCAGCGAAAGACGGTTGAGCCTATGATAAAAAACGCAATCGCGCCTGCCACAGATAGACTTAACCCGATCAAACTAAAGTTCCCCTGTCCCGTCACTGCAAACCGGCACAGCTCAATCAGTCCCGCCATCGGGTTGAGGTAGTAAAACGGACGAATTGAAGCCGGCACGAGATTAACCGAATACACAATAGGAGAAGCATACAGCCAAATTTGCATCACGAAAGGCACAGCATACTGAAAATCTCGATATTTAACATTCAGCGCCGCTAGCAGCATCCCCACACCGGCACCCAAGATCATCGTCACCACCATTGCTACCGGCAGCAGCAGCAAACTCCAAGTTGGTCTGAGATGATAGATATAAGTGAGCGGCAATAGTAAAAACAGCGACACTGCGAAATCGACCCATGCTGAACCCACAGCAGCCAAAGGAATAATTAATCGCGGGAAATACACCTTCGAGATCAGCCGTTCCTCAGCAATCAGGCTGCTGCCGGCCCGCGTCAAGCCATCGGAAAACAGCCCCCATAATATCAAAGCCGAGTAACTAAAAATCGGATATGGAATGCCATCCGAGGGAATCTTAGCAAAATTCCCAAAAACCACCGTAAAAATCCCCATTGCCACCAACGGCTGCAACAACACCCAGCCGATGCCAATGGCAGTTTGCTTGTAACGCACGCTAACTTGCCGCAGTGCCAGCATCCACAGGAGATCCCGGTACTCCCAAAACTCTTGGATCGCGGCTTTTAAAGATTGCCTGCCAGGGCGAATAATCGTAATTTTGTTAGTGACTGACACTGATTCACCGGAGAAATTACGTTGACACAAAGTTACAGGGGCGATCTTTGCCTTCACCGGCAGCAATCGTCCCTGCTCTTCACTTTAAACCTTAAGCTGTCAGCGTGTCTCTAACAACCGGCTGCATTCCTTACTGAGCAGTCAGCAACTCTGCCGGCAGGCGTTTGAAGGCGAGGCGCTCATTTTCGATATCCACATAAATCGTGTCGCCGTCGTTGAATTCTGCCCGGAGAATACCCTTGGCAATTTGGGTTTCTAACTCGCGCTGAATTGCACGTTTCAGGGGGCGGGCACCGTAAACCGGATCATACCCGACTTCTGCCAAAAAGTCAAGAGCTGCGTCGGATAGCTTTAGAGACATTTTCCGATCACCCAGTCGTTTTTCTAAACGCGCAACTTGCAACTTGACAATCTGCCGCAGTTCGGACTTCTGTAAGCCGTGGAAGATGATGGCTTCATCAATGCGGTTGAGGAATTCCGGACGGAAGCTGTTTCGCATTGCCTCCATGACGCGAGAGCGCATTTCTTCATACCGGCCTTCATCACCGGCAATATCCAAGATGTACTGGGAACCGATATTGCTGGTCATAATGATGATCGTATTTTTGAAGTCTACCGTATGGCCTTGAGCATCGGTAACGCGACCATCATCAAGAATTTGCAGCATCACGTTGAAGACATCGGGGTGAGCTTTTTCGATTTCGTCGAACAAAATCACCGCATAAGGACGCCGGCGAATTGCTTCAGTTAACTGTCCACCTTCGTCGTAGCCAACATATCCCGGAGGCGCACCAATTAGGCGAGAAACTGCGTGTTTCTCCATATACTCCGACATATCAATCCGCACCATCGCTTCTTCGGTATCAAAGAGATAAGCGGCGAGTGCTTTGGCGAGTTCGGTCTTGCCAACGCCGGTAGGGCCGAGGAAAATAAAGCTAGCGACAGGCCGGTTGGGGTCAGCAAGACCGGCACGGGAACGCTGAATCGCATCGGCAACCGCAGTCACGGCTTCATCTTGACCGATGACGCGCCGGTGCAGTTCATCTTCTAAGTGCAATAGTTTTTGCATTTCAGATTCCACCAGTTTGCTGATGGGAATTCCTGTCCACTTTGAGATGATTTCTGCTATGTCGGATTCGGTGACTTCTTCGCGCAGCAGGGTTCGTCCGCTGGTTTGCGCTTGTTCTAATTGCGTTTCCGCTTCTTCAAGCTGCCGGTGTAAATCGGTTAACTTGCCGTATTTCAACTCAGCAGCACGGTTGAGATCGTAGTCGCGTTCTGCTTGGCTAATCTCAACATTCACCCGATCAATCTCTTCTTTAATCGCCTGAATTTGGTTGATGACATCTTTTTCAGATTGCCATTGCGCGTTCAGACTGTGCTGTTCTTCTTTCAGGTTGCCGAGGTCTTTTTCCAGACGTTCTAACCGTTCTAAGGAAGCCGGATCGCTTTCTTTTCGCAGCGATAGCCGCTCCATTTCTAACTGCAAAATTTTGCGGTCGATTTCGTCGAGTTCTTCGGGTTTGGAGGTAATCTCCATTTTCAACCGCGCGGCGGCTTCATCGACTAAGTCAATGGCTTTGTCGGGAAGGAAGCGATCGCTAATGTAGCGGGTTGACAGGGTTGCGGCTGCAACTAAGGCGCTGTCGGAGATTTTAACGCCGTGGTGAACTTCGTAGCGCTCTTTAAGTCCGCGCAAAATAGAGATGGTGTCTTCAACGCTGGGTTGATCGACGTAGACTTGCTGAAACCGGCGTTCAAGTGCGGCATCTTTTTCGATGTATTTGCGGTATTCGTCAAGGGTTGTCGCCCCGATACAGCGCAGTTCGCCTCTTGCCAGCATGGGTTTGAGCAAGTTGCCGGCATCCATTGCACCTTGAGTTGCGCCGGCACCCACGACGGTGTGGATTTCATCAACAAACATGATGATTTGCCCGCGAGAGTCGGTAACTTCTTTGAGGACAGCTTTCAAGCGTTCTTCAAATTCACCTCGATATTTTGCGCCGGCAATTAAGGCACCCATATCTAGGGCGATCAATTTGCGGTCTTTCAGAGATTGGGGCACGTCGCCCGATACAATCCGTTGAGCGAGTCCTTCCGCGATTGCAGTTTTCCCGACCCCCGGTTCGCCAATCAAAACTGGGTTATTTTTGGTGCGGCGCGAGAGAATCTGAATGGTGCGGCGAATTTCTTCATCCCGCCCAATTACGGGGTCTAGTTTACCCTGGCGAGCGGCGTCTGTGAGGTCGCGGCCATATTTTTCCAGGGATTGATATTTCCCTTCGGGATTTTGATCGGTCACTTTTTGACTCCCCCGGATTTCGTCAATCGTCGTTTTGAGTTTGGCTTCCTCTAGTCTAAATTCTTGGAATAGACCTTTGCCGAAGCGATCGTCTTTGGCATACGCCAGCAGAAGATGCTCAATGGAGATATATTCGTCTTCATACTTTTTACGATAGTCTTCGGCGCGATCTAATAAGGTGTCGAGGCTCCGTCCTAGGTAGATGGAACTGCCGCCGCCGGAGATTTTGGGCTGCCGGTTGATGAATTCGTCGGTGCGATCGCTTAGTCGCTGAACGTTAACGCCGAGTTTGCTTAGAACACTGCTCACTAACCCTTCTTGTTCAAGTAGGGCTTTCATCAGGTGTTCGCTTTCGAGTTGTTGTTGCTGGCCGGCTTTGGCAATGTCTGGGGTGCGAACAATGGCTTCCCAGGCTTTTTCGGTGAATTGGTTGGGATTGGTTGGTTGCATAATTTGTAATCGTCTCTACGCTGTGATTTCAGGTTGACTGGACACTCATCTGTCAGCTTTAGCGAAGGAACGCGCTTGTAAGGGAATGGGGGTTGAGCCGGCACAGTGTTGTAGGGGCGTCCTGCTCACTGAATATATTCTCCGGTTACATCGAATCAGGGTGCCTAGGTTCGCTCCTACGCTGGGGCTGAATGCTTTACCTGTCAAACATTGTAGACATATCCGAACTCCTACAGAGATCGGGTTTTACGTCTTTCTCCATAGGTATTACCCTCCTGTAGTAGTAGATTTTTTCCTTAACCTTCTGCTAAACTTCTCTTAAATAAAGCTTCATCTTAAAATCGCAAACTCTGCCTTTAAGTTCACTTGGGTTCGTGCAAGTGGCTTATTTGCCATGCTTTTCAGCAGCTATTCCCTATCAAGCGCTTGTAGCGCCCAATTTAAAGTTTTTCAACAGGACTGAAAGCAACATGGAAAAAACTAATTTACACATCGAATCAATTTTTATACCGAGAGATCGCTCTACAAGTCTGCGGCAGATATCGTTGTGGGCTTACTTACCCATTATTAGCATTTTAGCAATTGTTGCTTGGCAAGCGGAAATTCCTTTAGGCAATTTGACTCGCGATCCTTTAGTAACGGTCGAACAACCCTTTTATATTGGGTTCTTCTCTAATATTGGCATTTTGTTCTGGTGTGCGGCTGCGGCTATCTGCTTGTTTAGTTTTGCTTTGCTGCAAAATCATTACCGCAGTCGCAGGATGCACTCCTTTATTTTATACTCTGGAATTTTAACTTCGGTTCTGCTTCTCGATGATTTATTCATGATTCACGAAGAGGTTGCGCCTAAATATTTATTCGTTCCTGAAAAATTTGTTTACTTAATTTATGCATTAATGCTGCTTGTTTATTTAGTCAAGTTTAGGAAAACTATCTTAAAAACCGATTTTAGTTTATTAGTTTTAGCGCTGGCTTGGTTTGCACTCTCAATTGTTTTTGATAAAGGGATTATTCCGTTATCACCTTCTTTACTGGAACGTGGATTTGATTTCTATCTAGAGGATGCCGCGAAGCTTTTAGGAATTGTTAGTTGGTTTGCTTACTTGGCAAAAGTGTGTGGAGACTGTATTAAAGCCTTTCTGGATCAGCGAACGGATATCGGTTCCCTCAGTGATTCCCCTGCTGTGCAACAAATCAAGTAATTAACTAGATTCATCCTCACATCACCACTCAGCTAAAAAAACGGCTGGGTGATTTTTCTTTTCAGAATTGTAAATTGGTTTGGCGGGGTGTGGGTTCGGTATTTACTTAATCTGAGATAGGCATTACCGCACCTTAGGCTGCCGGCTGCACTTCTGGGTGTGTTTGAGGGAAGCCGGCGTCAAACTCTTTGCCTCAAGGCGATCCCAGTTTTCTGAAAATAATGTAAACTTCTGTAAAGAGCGTAAAAGAGTAATTTATGACGAGCAATCAAGGATTTGGCAAAGTTAAGTCAACCAAGAAGTCAGGCAAAAGCTCGGAAAAACGGGCGGTTGCGTCTCAGAAGTATGACAAAATGAAGGAAGAAGGGCTGCCAGAGTTTAATATTTATATGCGGATTAAGGATAAGAAAAACTGGTTTCCTGTAGGTTCTTTGGCGGTGAATCGTAGCAGCCACATAGAGCGTGCTATTTTTGAAAACTTGGAAGCGTTGCGTGAAGGCGGCTTTCGTTTGTTTCCGATGCTACGGAAGCATCAGCAGAATTTAGAATATGGCTATAAGTTAAAGGGAAAAGAATTTGCGGATGAGGCGATTCAGGTTGCGGTTCCTCCGAAGCCGTCTGCCGACAATTTTATTCAAAATGCGATTGCTCAGGTTAAGAATAGCGTTTCCGGTTTGTTAAAGCGCGGTTAAGTTTTTTCGCTGCTAATAATTAATGTCACAGCGAGGGAGGAATGCACTCACTCGCTTTTTTCGTGTCTGCCGGTGATGTTGCAAAATGTGATAATCGTTGTGATCGTGCCGGCTTAAAAAAGATTACGCTGAGAGAGAATCAAACGTTAGTTCCCAATCGATGCAGCGCTAGAGAGGTAAGATACAGGTGAACTTCAATCCTGAGCTTTGCCGCAACGAGAGCGAAGTTGAAAGTAAACTGATTGTCAGTTATCTGTTGCCGAAGTTAGGTTATCCTCCTGAAACTTGGCATCAAGAGGTTGCATTCGGCACGATTCGTTTAGATTTCTTAGCATTTGCAACGCAAGTGATTCCATTTGTGTTGGATGCGAATTCGCCGTTGAGTGTTGTCATGGAGGCGAAATCTCCCCGGCAAAATTTAGATCGTCATGTTCTAAAATTCCGGCGTTATTTAACGAGCTTGAATGTCAAATATGGATTGCTCACGAATGGTCATTTTATCAGAATTTATGAAAGAGTACCCAATGACATCAGGCTCGTTTTTCAGTGTGGTGGAAAAGAGGTTGAAGCGAGAATAAATAATATTTATGCAATTATTGGGAGAGAGAGTTTAAAGGAGAAGCCGGTTATAGAATCTCCAGCTATTCTCCCAATTCAGAGTAATTTAAGCCTTACTCAAGTTAATCAAGAGGTTCCAGATTCTCAGCCGGTTATCCTCACTCCTCAAGGTTCCCCTAATTTAAGTAATTCCGAAGTTCCGTCGCCGCAGCCGGCTAATCTTGATACTCAATCTCTCTTGAATTCAAATTCTGAAGAAAAAAGGAAACCTACTGTGAAAGTTATTGCGGTTTATCATAACAAAGGCGGCGTAGGGAAGACAACCGTTACAGTAAATTTAGCAGCCGCACTAAGCCGAAAAGGAAAAAGAGTTCTTGTCATCGATTTGGATAGCCAAGCAAATACGACATTTGCCACAGGTTTAATAAAATTTGATGATGAGGAACAGGATAATTTAAAAGAATGTAATATTCGCCACGTCTTGCAGTCAGAAGACTTTTACTCTATTCAAGAAGTTGCTAAAGAGTCTGAGTTTAACAATCCGGAAATTGATGTTCTGCCGGCTCACATTACTTTAATGCAGTATGAAAATGAATTGAATCAGCTAGATTACAGTAAGCTCATGCTGTTGCAAAAATTGAAGGATGTCGAAGATAAATATGACATTGTGATTATTGATACTCCACCCTCTTTAAACTTATATGCAAGAATTGCTCTGATTACGGCTGATTATTTAATTATTCCCTCCGATCTCAAGCCATTTGCCAACCAGGGATTATTAAATGTGAAAGATTTTGTTAAAAAAACAAACGAGTTTAGAAAGTTTATCGGTAAAGATAAAGTTGAAATCCTGGGAGTGCTTCCTTGTAAAATTTCAACCAATGCTAGATTTAGAGAATATACGTTGCCGGCTCATATAGAGCTTGTGCCAAAACGATATGACTTAAAAGTGATGAAGTCTATAATTTATCAAAGAGAGGAGCTATCTAAATGCCTTGAACAAAGTCAGGATGTAGGAAATCTGCAAATACCCGATCCTAAGTCTGTATTTGATTATAAGCCAGATGGAGACTCAGCTAAAGAATTTGAGCAGCTAGCTAAAGAGGTATTAAAAGGAATAGGGGGAACGAAATGAAACTGTCAACTTCGCTTGTAGCGGTTAAGAAAATTACTTCAAAGGCTCCCAATTCAAATTTTTTAGAAACCGATATCAACCAGGCTGCTCAATTAATTTTAAAAGCTGGTGGCTTAATTAATCCCATCATTATTCGTCGAACCAGCATCACGTCTTATGAAGTCGTTGATGGACACTTTGAATATTACGTGGCTGTTAAGGCAAGGGAAATTGATCCGCTGAATGGTGAGAATATTGCTGCATACATCATTGAACCTGACAATGAGGAAGTTTTGTTATCTCAAATTAAAGCACTGAGAAGGCGAGAAGGTGATAATCTAAGAGAGGAAACAATTCAACCGGCACCTTCATCTAGCATTGAATCTCAACCATTACAACCGTCTTCTTCTCCTGAAAACCAAGATATTAAAAATTTAGTTCAGCAACTTGAGCAATCATTGGCAGCAATTCTTAGCAGTAAGATTGAAGAATCTGTCAAGACGCTAGAAGCAAACTTGAAAAGTGAATTGTTAGAAGCTATCCGCAACGAAATTAGCCAACAGAAACTTCAGACAACAACTAAAACTACAGCGTCAAACTATGGCACAATGAAGGTAGCGCAGCTTAAAGAAGTTGCCAGGGAATTAAATATACCGGGACGCGCCGGCATGAAAAAAGAGCAACTGATTGCAGCTATCAATAAGGCTGAATCAAGTTAAATCAATTGATTGTAAATCTTTTCACCTATTTGTTTATTAAACAAACCAATTGTGCCGCCGGCTCAGCATTTGGATCAAGAATAAAAATCTGATTCTCCTGGCACAATTCCTCAATCAATTGCTCAATCTGAGTATTTTCTACTAAAGGAAACTGATCTAGGGCATTTTGAATCAGAATCTGACATCCCATCATTTGTTGAGTTTTCACTAAATTCAACAAAAATTCTTTAACATCGTGAAAGGGTTGAGCAAGTTCTTTCCGCACAACCGGCTTCTGCTGGTTAATACTAGAAGTGCCGGCAGATCCAGGGGTGTAAGTGGAGCCGCTAAAAACACCAAGACTCTGCAATAAAGGACAATCCCGCAAAATCTTAGATTTGCGAATTAAAGCTTCTAAATCACTTAAGCTAGGCGTGTGATCTCCCACTACTAATTCGCCGGCACAGGCGGCATTGACTAAGCTATGGTAAGTTGCCAAATAGTGAACCGAAGTCATATCTGGAATGATGTGCCGGTTACGGTAGCCGGTGAAAATTTGATTGTAAAGTTTGTAACCTTGATTATTTGAAGTCCCGACTCCTTCCGCACGAATTAAGTGTACAGTTTGACAGAGATTTTGCTTAAGTGCCTTCTGACAAGCTTTCATCAAATTGCAGAAACTTATCAGGTTCGGTTCTTCTGTCCAAACAACGCCTATTCTTCCTAACTGTACCGGCAAATGATAACTAAGAGAATAACTGGCATAAGTTGGACTCGGTAAAAGTTTCGTTTGTATTCCGTGAACTTGCAGCGCATTGAGCGCTTCTCGCAACATCTGAATCAATTCGGGTGCTGAAAACTGACGAATTCGAGAAACTTTTTCTTGAGTTTTGTTAAATTCCTTCAGCCACACTAATTGAAACGCTGCCAACGGATCTATCGGCGTACTATTGACATCCGAATCGAATTCTGTTATTCCTTCAAACCTTTCTGTTTTGGCTTCTTGAAATAGCTGCCGGCCTAACATTAAAACATAGCGCGGACGAGTTTTTCCTCCAGGAAATTTATCTTCTAAATGTTGACGATTTAACGGATAAATTGACGAAGCAGGTAGATAATTAGCTTGTCGGTGTAGTGAATACAGCCGACTCGCCCATAACGTTTCCGCTTGATCTAAGGTAATTGGTTGCAAGCGAATCGGCAAATCAATTCGAGCCTGATCGGCTTGTTGAATCCGTTTAGAATTTTGTTTCCAAGTATTTGTAACAATACTAACAATGACTAAAAAATTTTTCAACTTTTGATTATGAATAATTGAATTTACATTAAACAAAGCTTGTAAATTAATAAATCCATCTAACGCTCGATCAATATTATCTAAATTGTCAAAACATAATACGATGGGCTGAGTTGACGCAGAAATTTTTCCAAAGTTACCCAGAATTTTTAGCGCAACCTCTTCAGTTTCAATCGCCCGTTTTACTTTTAAAGCTTTTAGAGTTTCTTCATCTAAATCGTCACCTTTTAACCATTCACAGGCCAAAGGATACATTTCTGGATTTGTCAGTTCATAAAGCACTCCAAAAAATTCATTTGCATTGTAAATTCCGCTGGGAAACGTTACCTTTAAATTGTGAATAAATAGATTCCGTTCACCGAGTAACTGCTTTCTTAAACCTTCGTCTCTAAAAGCAGATAAACTCTTCAACCAAAGTAATAACTGAGATTGGTGCCGACCCTGTGGTACATACATCAAACTATCAACCGTATTTCTTAGGGTATGACGCCAGATAAAATCACTATCTGGCCACGGCCCAATGTATGCAAAAAAAGCTTTTGAGTTAAGTAACTTTTTCAGCCGGCCTAATAGATAACTTTTCCCAGAACCCGAATCGCCGGCAAGCAAAATCGTGCGTGTGCGTTGATCTTGTGCCACTTTATCAAGAAGTTCCTCAATTTCAGTCACCACTTCTTGATGAATTGAATCAACCGTTAATGCAGGATCTTGATCCTCCTGCCAAAAATTACCGGGTCTAAAAGTCGTCGAGTCAAAAGGATTCACAGCTTGCCGAATGATTTGATGAATAAATGCCACACTGATACCTCTCGATAGTGAAGAATTTCTCGTTACTAATCTTTAGCAACGTCTGGAGAAAAACTTTGCTTCTCCTTCTTCTTTGTGAACGCCTGCATCCCGATCTGATTTTATTCAGTCTATTGGAATCGAGATTTTTTCTCACTCATCTGTTCTGGCTGCATAAACTAATTGATCTTCTAACTTGGCTTGCGGATCAAGAATTTTCACTTTATGATTCTCCTCACACAAATGTTCAATCAAAAGATTAACTTGAACTTCATTAACCTGAATAAACTGATTGAGGGTTTCTTGAATCAAGCGCTGCCGTGCTAAACATTGCTGATTAAGCACCCGATTCAGAAGAAAATCCTCAACCGGTTTCCACTCTGCCTTATTTTCCTCGCTAATAACCAGAGGCGGAACAATTTCTAAATCTTGCAAAAGCGAACACTGGTGTAAAATTTTAGATTCGCGAATTAATGCTTCTAGTTCTTTGAGATCAGGTGTTTGCTCACCCACAACTAAGTCCCCAGAATAAGCATCATTCACTAAACTGTGATACGTCGCAAGATACTGCACAGAAAATAAATCTGGCATAAAGTGATTGTGGTGAGACTCCGTGAAAAGTTGCGTGTAAAGTTTATATCCTAAATTACTGGGAGTCCCAACGCCTTCAAACCGAATTAGGTGCAAAGCTTGACATAATTTTTCATCCACAGCTTCTTGACAAATTTTGATCAAATTGCAAAATTTAGTCATATTTTGGTCTTCACTCCAAACCACTCCAATTCGTTCAGAATGACCCGGAAGCTGGTAGCTGAGGGAATAGCTGGCATAGGTTCGACTCGGCAAAAGTCGTGGTTGAATTTCTTCAACTTGTAACGCCGCCAAGGCTTCTGCCAACATTTGAATTAATTCGGGTGAAGAGAATTGACGAATTCGAGAAATTCGCTGCTGAGTTTGATTTAATTTCCGCAACCATACCAATTTAAATGCGGCTAATGAATCAAAAGACTCCTCAACAACCGGCTGCATTTGAACGGGAGGCGCTACTGTTTCGCTGACTTCAGAATGTGAATTCTCAGGAGGAACAATGGGCGGATTGTCATAACGAACCAATCCAACTTTACAATCCTGAAATAACTGCCGGCCTAAAATCAGCACATTTCTTGGTCTCGTTTTCCCCCCAGGAAATTTTTCTTCTAGCACTTGCCTGGTTAACGGGTAAATCGGAGACGGAGGCGGGGAAGACGCTTGCCGGTGTAAAATATGCAGCCGGCTTTTCCAAAGTGCTTCCGATTGATCTAAGGTAATTTGTTTGAGTTTAATCACTGCATCAACCCGATCTTTATCTGTCGGTTGAACACGATGAGAATTCTGCCGCCATGTATCAGTAATAATGCTGATCATGACGAGAAAATTTTTCAGCTTTTGATTGTGAATGACTGAGTTCACACTAAACAATGTTTGCAGATCGATGCCTCCATCTGGCAAACGCGCAATATTATCTAATTGATCAAAGCACAACACAATTGGCTGAGTTTCTGCCGCAATTCTCCCAAAATTGGCTAAAATTTTCTGCGCAGCATCTTCGGTTTCAATCGAATGTTGCACCCGCAGCAATTTCAAACTATCCTCATCTAAATCATCACCTCGTAACCACTCACAGGCGAGGCTAGATAATTTGGGATTGGTTAAGTCATATAAAACCCCAAAAAACTCAGCAGCATTGTAGATACCGGCAGGATAAGCTTCTCTCAGATTGCGAATAAAAATTTGCCGATCACCTCGGATGAGGTCGATAATACTGCGCTGTTTAAACTCCGATAAACCTTTCAGCCAAATTAACAATTGAGAGTCTTCCTGCCCTTCCGGCACCTCCAGCAAACTATCAACCGTATACCGCAAAATGTGCCGCCAAATATAATCGCTGGCAGTAAATGGCTCAATATAGACAAAAAAGGCTTTGGGATTCAGAATGCGTTTGATCCGGCCTAACAAATAAGTTTTACCAGAGCCGGTTTCGCCTTCTAACATCATTGTGCGCGTGCGATTATCCCCGCCAACTTGAGCCAAAAGTTGTTCAATTTCAGCAACAGCATCTTGATGAATTGACTCTACCGTGAGGGCGGGATCTTGTTGTTCTTGCCAAAAGTTACCCGACCAAAACGTTTCAGCGTCAAAGGGGTTAGGTTCTCTTTGAATAATCAGATCGATAGATGCCATAGTAGTCGTTAAGAGTAAAGAGTGAAGATTTAGGTTTTTGTCTTTTATTCTTGGCGAATCACCCAAGATAAAAGACCGCAGATTGCTTTAAATCACGATAATGAAAAACAGTGGCCCTCCCACATCTTGGGGAATACCGGCTTCAATTTGTTCCGGCGTGTAGGCAATTGCTTCTTGCAAAGAACTTAATTCTATTTTGTCATTGCGTTGTAACCGATAAAGCGCACGATTTAACTCCTCCCCAGACATCTGCGATTGTAACTTCTGCCGCAGTTGAAAAATTGGCAAATAATTTTCTGTAGCGAGTTCTCTATCTAAATCGCGAATCATTTGCAAAATATCTGCATCACTTAACTGATTTACTACAGCCGGCAGTGTTTCCTGTTTTTCTTCAGTTACGGGGTGGGAATCTGCCTCTTTTTTTAACGGTAGGGGAGGGGGAAGTTCTGGCTCATTTTGTGGCAAAGCTGCCGGCTTCTCTCGCAAGGATTTCCGCAAAAAGCGCAAGTAATGGGTGAGCATATCTAAACTAATCACAGGTGCGGTTCCGTTGGGGTTGCACTCGTCTTGCAGATACTCCACACCTCGCTGTGTCAGCCAAACTTCATTAATTTGCGTTTTGTCTGCCTTAATTAAACCCCGTTCTGCTAAACCTTGGATGATTGCCTGCCGGCTATTCGCGCTAAGCCCAGTTTGTGCCGGCGTGATGCTAGACTCAGCGCAAGCCTTAAGCACCTGGACTTCTGACTGGGCGATCGGCAACCGCGTGGTGTCTAGTTTGAGCAGCGATTTCCCTGGCGGGGCGATCGACAGTTGCAGCACCTCACAGCTATAAGCCACTAACTCGCGATCACACAGGTTGCGGCAGATGCTATCTCGTTCTGCGGCTTTCGTTTGAGGATTGGGCTTAATTTTGCTAATCGGTGCCCGGTAATCGGGAAAACCTAATAACTCTAACAGAAACTTCAGCTCAAGCACGTCCATCAAATCACCCTTGCCTGACTCACAACTACGCCCAAATCCTAGTTTAGATTGCAGCGATCTCCAATTGAGGCTAGTAGGCTTGCCGGCTTAAATAATAAATTTAATTAAATATTTATCAAGATTTCTTAATCAACGGATATGCCATCTCAGGCAGTGAAAAAATGCCATCGGCAGAATCCCCTAGCTAGTTTGTAAGGCCAGTGCCGGCGCACACTCCCGCGCCGGCTGCCACTTAAAGGCATCTGTTGCAAATGAGTTGATGAATGCAATTCTCCCTTGGGCACGCTTCGCCAACCTCACCGACATTGATCGGCAGTAAAATTTGACAAAAATCACGATTTGCGTGCGTCATATAGCCGGCTATTTTAACAAAAGTGAAATATATAATATCAGATCCGGATGAATCAATCTCGTTATAAATACGCTTGCATAAAGCTGAAAGTCTTGGTTTATATAGTTTTCAAGCCCTAAAATTCAAGCAAAAATCTAACACCCAAAATCAATATGACAGGAGTTCTCAACTTAAATATTACAGAAACCCGCGAACACCTTAAAACACTGCTGACTCAGCAAAAAACTGCTCAAGGGAAAGAAAGAGTTCAAGCACTGTACCTCCTAAAAATTGGCCAAGTCAAAACGGTTCAAGACTTAGCAGTAGCACTAGGCAGGAATCGAGTCACCCTGCAGCGGTGGTTGCAAAAGTACAGATCCGAAGGACTCGACGGCTTGCTAGAGGTGAAAAAAAGCCAAGGCAGAAAGCCGGCGATTCCCAGAGAGGTGATGGAACATCTGCAAATGCGGCTGCACGAATCCCCGGCATTTCAAAGTTATGGAGAAGTCAAAATTTGGTTACAAGAACAATGTGGTGTCCAAGCTTCGTACAAAGTCGTGCATGAAGCCGTTCGTTACAGGCTCAAAGTGAACCTGAAACGCGCTAAACCCAGAAGCCTGAGAAAAGCTGCCGGTAAATTGAAAGATTAAACCGGCATGGGGCATGGGGCAAGGCTGCGCCAACCTAAAGGTAGGGGCATAGTGAATAAATAAAATAATAGAGAATACTCAGCCCTTCCCCACTCCCCAACTCACCCACTCGCTTAGTCTCCCTGCCCCACTCAGCACTCAGGACTGAAGACTCAGCACTCCTCCGCGCCGGCATCGTCCCAAAGGTGGATGGGTGAGCAAGAGGCACAATGGAAAATAGAGGCAATCCTTGGCATTTCACATTACCTCTATGAGTTTTAGTTTATTTGACCTGTTTTGGGTTTTTATCGCCTTTGCCTCCCTGCAGCCGGCATTCCAAAAACGTTCTCTAGAATTCCGTCGCGTCCAAGCACTTAAACAATTTGAGCAAGATCGCAACAGTCGCGTTATCTTCCTCATCCACCGGCAAGAATCTGTCAGCCTTCTCGGCATTCCCCTGTCGCGCTACATCAGCATCGAAGACTCAGAGCAAGTCTTGCGGGCGATACGCCTCACGCCGCCTGATGTCCCCATCGATCTGATTCTGCACACCCCAGGCGGCTTAGTTCTCGCCACCGAACAAATTGCGAGAGCGTTAATTCGCCACAAAGCCAAAGTTACCGTCTTTGTGCCCCACTATGCCATGAGTGGCGGCACCATGCTGGCACTTGCCGCCGATGAAATCATCATGGACGAGAACGCCGTTTTAGGGCCGGTTGATCCGCAACTCGGCAACTTCCCCGCCGCCAGTATTATTAAAGTCGTTGAAGACAAACCCATCAGCGAAATTGACGACCAAACGCTGATCATGGCAGACTTGTCGCGCAAGGCGATTCGCCAAGTACAGCGGTTCGTGCGGACTTTGCTAGAAGATAATTTCCCCCGGCAGAAAATTGCCCCAGAAGACATCGACAACATCATCGAAAAACTAACAACCGGCCAAATCACTCACGACTGTCCAATTACTGTTGAGGAAGCCACCGAACTGGGATTACCCATCACCGCCGGTTTACCCACATCCATTTACTCGCTCATGGATCTCTATCCCCAACCCCAAGGAGGCCGGCCAACCGTACAATACATTCCCATGCCTTATCAACCCCGTCCCGCCTTGCCCCAACCACAATCTCAACCGGCATCATCGCTGAAGGGTTAGGAAGAGTCCTGAGTCCTGAGTGCTGAGTCCTAAGTGAGGGAGGGAGAGTGGGGAAGAGAGTCGAAGAGGGGCGGGGGTGAGTATTCTCTATTATTTATTCACTATGCCCCATGCCCCATGCTCCATTCCCCAATGAACATTCTGATGCTTTCCTCTACCTTCCCTTATCCACCCAGCCGGGGGGGAACTGAACTCAGAACGTTTAACCTGCTCAAATATCTAAACCGGCACCATCACGTCACGCTGGTGACACAGCGCCACGCAGACGTTCAAGATGCGGAAGTTGAAGAACTGCGCCAGTGGGTCAGTGATTTGGTGATTTTTCCCTTGCCGGCAGCACCCCAGCCGCAACGAGGACTGATCGCCCTCTCTGGCAAGGTGGGACGCTTTCTCACTTCAATGGTTAAAGTGACACCGCCTAACGTCCTGTATCGCTACTCGCCGGCAATGCAGGCTTGGGTGGATAATTATCTGCAAACTGGCCACTGTGATGTGATTACTTGCGAGCATAGCGTGAATGAAATCTACATCAAGCCCCAGTTTCGTAACTCGGTTCGCACCGTCGTGAATATTCACAGTTCTGTTTCCGGCTGGGTTCGCAGCCATTTGGAAATGGCAGCTTCGCCCTACGCTGTGCGGGATCGCCTTTATCTCAATTTGTTATTAGAACGCTACGAAAAGCGCTATTGCTCTAAATTTACTCAAATAGTTGTGACTACAAAAGAGGATAAAAGTCAAGTTCAAAAATTCAGCGCCGGCACTCCCATTGAAGTAATCCCCAACGGCGTGGATTTAGAGCTGTATCCCTATCGATCTCAAGATCCCAGTAATCATCGCCTGGTGTTTGTCGGGGCGATGGACGCCTCCCACAATATTGATGCCGCCCAGTTTTTTGTCCTAGAAGTGCTGCCGGTGCTGCAACAGCGCTATCCTGAAGCGACATTTAGCATCGTGGGGACAAGACCGGCACCGGAGGTTTTGGCACTCGCCAGCCGGCCTGGAGTGACTGTAACGGGGAACGTCCCTTCCATTGCCGAACAATTGCATCAAGCCAGCATTTGCGTGATTCCGCTGCGAACCGGCTACGGGATCAAGAACAAAACCCTAGAAGCGATGGCAGCCGGAGTGCCGGTGGTGAGCGGAGATCGCGGATTAGAAGGGTTAGATGTTGATATCTCTAAGCCGGTCAAGGCATTGCGTGCGAACCGGGTAGAGGAGTATATTGCTGCCATCAGTCGGCTGTTTGAAGATGGCCGGCTCAGAGAGCAGCTGTCTCGCAATGCGCGAGCACTGATCGAAACGGAATATACTTGGGAAGCTGTCGGTCAACGCTATGAAAAAGTTTTGAGTGTTGTTAAGTGCTAGTTGCTAAGTGCCGGTTGTGAATTGCCAGTCAATTACAAACCCCTAGCCCCAGCGCCCAAATGCCCCTAGCCATTCGCCATTCGCCGATGAAGAACAACCTGCGCCACATGACTGCTAAGCTGCCACAGACATCAGAACTTCAAAAGCCCAGCAAAAAAACGAGGCGAACTCGCAGCCAGCCGCTTTCTGTAAGAGCTTCCTTACCGGCACACCTCGCCAGACGTCGCAGACCACCAGCAAAGCCGTGGAATTGGCCACCTGTGTTGGTGGCGCTGACAGCCTTTAGCAGTGGCATCAGCTTACTGGCCGGTGGGGCGTGGGTGAGCGTCCAGTTTATGATGAATCCCAATGCCTTCGCCGGCTTGAACGCGCAGTTATTAGAGCCAACAGAATCTGCCCCGGTTGCTAGCCAACCGATTGAAAGTTTAACGGCAATCCGGGCGCAACTTCAGCAAGAAGGCGTGCAGCCGGCACCCACCATTCCCCTAAAAGTGCCAGGTACTGGGGCAAACACACCAACAGATTTGCTGATGCGAATCATGGTGGAAACCGCACCGCCAAAGTCCCTCATTTGTCAGTCTCCCTGCCAGCAGTTATCAGAACTGAGAGTTTATCAGCCGGTGCCGGTTGCTGAGGCGAAAGACGCAAAAAACCGGCAGACCGAGCAATTTGTTCGCCTCGTCAGCCAAGTGTCCCTAGAAGGGCCGGCGGAATCTTTTGTCATTGCTCCCCTCGTCCAATCTAAATCGAATCGGCAAGGTTCAAATCGCCCACAAGCACTGACTGCCTTAGAAGGGTTTAGGGGCGAACCGCCGGCAACCAAGGGCGTTTGGCTAAATTTAACGGGCTATCGGCGCGAAGGGGAAGCCACCATTGCTTACGGGCAAGTTTTTCATTACAACCCAGAGCGCACCAACCTCAGCTTTATGGCGCAGTGGACTTCGACTGCCGGCAAACTTCCGGCTTGGCAAGAAGTTACTGGCGACGGCAATCCAGAATTGGTGGTGGATCAAAGCAACGGAATAGAACCGAAATTCGTGGTTTACCAGCTTCAGTCACGAAATTTTCTGCCAAATCCGATTCAACTAGAAGAAATTTCCCTGAAAGAGCCGGTTTTTGATAAAAGCGAGCCGGCAGGTCTATCTTACAACCAAGCTCTACAGTTTGCGAGAATTGGCTTGTGGTCGCCGGCATTGAAGCAGATGGAAGCAGTGAAGCAGCGACGCATCCAGAGCAAAGAAGAATGGCCAGAAGCAGCGCAATCTCAGCTAGATGTGATTCAACTTCACGCCCAGATTGCCCAAGCGCAAGCAGACACAGCCGAGGCTGACCCTGCTCAAAAAGCTTACAGCGCCCTGTTAGATGGTCGCTGGGAAGAAGCGCTCAAGATATTTGAGGCAGATTTAGATAACGCTAACTCGATTGCCATTACCCTGAAAGCCGATAAAGGTCGGCTTTGGAAACGGGTGGAAGGGGCAATGAAAATTAATCCAGAAACAGCGGTGCGGGGCTGGGGGGCGCTAATTCTGGCGGCGCAGCAGGGTAAACCACAAGCCCTGGCATGGCTCAAACAGCAAACAGTGCCGGTTGGCGGCAGCCAAGACGCCTCTGGGGTGCAAAGTGCTGAAATGTTGTTAGAACGCTTAGAGGTGGCGCTGTCTGAGTCAACGCTGATCAATCATCCCAGTCAAATTGTGGGTTCAGCAACGCCCACGTTTGAGGTTAATGGGGCAGATTGGCTGAAACCAAAACAGGACACCGCTTTGCAGTTAAGCAAGGGCCAAGTTTGGTATCAGGTGCAAGTGGCCGGTTTTCATGACGGGCAGCGCTGGTTGCGGGGGCTGTTTTCTAATTTACAACTGCCTCGAATTGAGCCTGGAAGACGCTTGTGGCGGATTTTGGGGTTAAATTTAAATTCTCAAATCCAGGTGGCGGCTTGGATGCCAGATGGCACCCAAAAAACGGCGATGGCGACAGTGAAAGCAGTTTCCTTCAACAACGGGACGTTGCAGTTGTTAGCGGCAGGTGAGCCAATTCCGGGTGCAACACCGGCAGATAATTTGGGTGCCGGTGGGACGGTGCCTCGTCCTGTGGCTTTCACCGCAGATAAATTCCGCTGGTTAGAACCGGCCTCTATCACCATGACTGAGTTGAACCAGCAGCAGTCTAGTTGGGTGACGACTATTCTCACCAACCTCTGGCGCGAATTACAGGCGGCAGGAAGCTTGCCTGGAGGGTCGGTTCCCAGTTCTGAGGAAATGTTGCTAGAAAGTGGGAATTGGCAGGTGCAGTCAATCGATCTCAATGGCAATCAGGTGCCGGATGCTGTGCTGACGCTGCGCCCGGATCTTTACGCGAATTGGAACCAGTCGGGGGCATCAGTTGCCGGCAGCGACCTTTCTTCTCGACCTCGGACGCTAATTTTTGATGACGCCGGCAAGCTGCTTTACAGTGAATTTACATCAGGTGCCGGTCAATCTCTCACCGGCTTTGCGGATCTCGAAGATGGAGGGCCGGTTGCTTTGGTGGTAGATGGCGCAAATGGTTACAGCTTGAAGCGCTGGGTGACTGAGAAAAGCCGGTTTGAGTGAAACTCGGAGAACTTAGCTATTTTGTTATGATGCGAGGCATCTAACGGCAGCGCTAGAATTAATTGTTGAGGTGCTTCTTGTGGTAGTGAAAATCAAAAACGACACAGAGAAATTAAGGTAAAGCTGTACTCATTTCGGGAAGTGGGGGAATATTAGATTGTCGCTTGGCCTCAGCAACAAAGGCATTATATTCACCCTACTGCCGGCGACCCAAAAATTGCTGCGGCCACACCCTTAAAAAGGCAAAAACAGGAAATTGATAATATTCAATAATTAGCCAGACAACACAAGTAAGATGGGTAAAAAAAGTTAAACCCGTCCAAAAAATGGGAAACCAAGAAAAGGGGTCGTCGGGTAACGAGGGAAAATAGTAAGCAGCCAATCCAACTAAGGTTGGCGGCAGTAGCACAAACGCAATCGCTGCCAACCCTGCACCCCAATCCAACTCAGCGCCGGCACGAGGCAAACCCTGCCAACGCTTGCCATTCCAATACCACGTCAACGGTAAGGAACTATCTGCCATTTTCAGCAACTGTTCTTCCAGGTTAGCTGTGAAAATGTGCCGGCAAAAGTTACAGGCAAAAGCATCCATTAACGCAATTTCTGATATCTCACCATGCCGGCATACAGGACAGCTATACACCCCTTGATAGCTGAGACTGCTTACTCCTGCGGCGGAACTGCCGGTATTTTTCTGATTGATTGGCTTGCTCATAGCAACGTGCGCTAGTATTCAAGAATTGGACAGGAAGTCAAGCATTCCCATCATTTCAGGATAGCTTAGGTTTTTGCTTCCTACTACCTCCCCAAGAGCAATTTGATTTTAAATTTTAGATTGAAAAACGAATAGTAACCAGAAATTGATAGTAATTTCTCTTTATTTTTAGAGTTTAAATTGTATTTTTAAATTAAGCAAAAATTTTATAGCAACCCTAAATCATTTGTGGGAACTAAGAAACCCGGTTAAAAAAAGCCGGGTTTCTCAGCATCTCGATGTTTGCAAATCGGAAAAGAGTGGTAGATTTTAGCGCTGAGAATTTATTAGACATCTCCAAAAATTAGCTATCAGCCCAGGCAGGGCAAAGGTAAAGCAATAATTCTTGGAGATGTCGGTTTGGCTTTCCGCTAAGAATTCAGCTAGATTGTGACGAAATCTTGCTGATTGATCAGAGTAGAATCAACTCCTTTCAGGGTAGCTAATAACTCATTTTGAGCGTAAATCAGTGTTGCCTCACTTCCCGCTGAAATGGTTAGTTGGTTGAAGGTAATTCCTCCAGCTAAAACTATCAAATCTTGTCCATTGGTAAAGTCAGTGATTGTATCGCTGCCGGCATTGAGTTGCAAGACAAAGCGATCAACCCCTCGCAGCGCCCCTTCGTCATCGCTATTATTATCACCAGTGAGAATATCATTGCCGGCACCGCCATCAAGGTTATCATCACCGTTGTGGCCGACTAGAGAATCATCGCCATTGCCACCCAACAGGATATCGTTACCTTTGCCGGCATAAACGATATCATCACCCTCACCACTATTGAGGTAGTCATTACCTTTTTTGCCATAAAGTTTGTCATTGCCCTCACCGGCATCAAGGCTATCATTGCCCTTGTGGCCAAACAGAGAATCGTGGCCACTGCTACCTTTGAGAATATCATTGCCTTTGCCGCCGTACAGACTATCTTCACCCTCGCCGCCATCGAGGTAGTCATCGCCTTTATTGCCGGCTTGATAGTCATTGCCTTGGAGACCACGGATGATATTATTTTCCCGGTCACCGATGAGAGAGTCGTTACCGTCAGTCCCAAAAGTTCCCTCTTCAGAACCGCTGACTGAATCAAGATCGTCGGTGTCGGTATTATCTGTTGTGGGCGTTTGTTGTGCTGAGGCACCTGTAAAAGGCAGCGCATACTGCAAGCCAAATTCATCAGCAAGTGCGTTATTGTCGCGGCGCAGAACATTGGAATTGAAATGACGTTCGTACATTTCTCCATAGTTTCCGACTGCTTTGATAACATTCACAGCAAAGTCTTTTGGCAAACCTATAGCTTCGCCGATATTTCCTTCGATCCCTAAGAATTGGCGAATTGCAGAGTTAGAGTCATTCGCGGGGTTGTCGTCCGTATTCTTGGTGATGAACTCCTCAATATTGGCTGAAGTAATGCCATATTCTTCTGCTTGAACTAAGGCATTGTAAACCCAACGTACTACATCTGCCCACTCAGATTGATTTTCATCTGTAATTAAAGCCAAAGGTTCCTTAGAAATGACCTCATCCAGAATTTGGTGTTGTTCAGGATTAGATAGCGTCGGGATTCGTGCGCTCAGGATTGTTAAATCCGTTGAAACGGCATCTAATTCTCCTCGGTCGTAAGCGGCAAATAACTCATCATTGGTACCAAACTTAACAGGGATAAAAGTAGCGCCAAATTCGCTTAAAGAATCTTGGATATTTTGTAAAGAAGTTGCGCCTTCCAAAACCCCAATGCGACGACCATTGAGAGCCGGTAAAACATTAATCCCGCTATTGCTTCGGACTAAAATACCTTGGCCGGTGTAAAGATAAGTTGGACTAAAATCAACTCCCAAACTCGCATCTCGAACAAGATTCTGGGTAATTCCCATTGCAGAAACATCAACGACCCCGTTTGCTGTATTGGCAAAACTATCTTTAAGCGACTGAGTTTGAAAGTCAATCTTCGTCGCATCACCAAACAATCCAGCAGCAATAGCCCGACCTAAATCAACATCAAATCCTACAAATTCCCCATTTGCTTGCTGCACAGCAAAACCAGGATTATTACCTGGAACGCCCAGCTTTAGGACACCCCGTTGCAACACTTCTGCAAGTAAGTTGCGATTGTCGTTATTAACTAAAGTGCCTTCAATCGGCTTACCAGAGAAGGGTGGAGAGTACAGCAAACCTCCATCAGTTGAGAGAAGATTGCGATCACGATCTTCGCCAGAAAAATGACGCTCATAAATTTCTCCGTAGTTGCCAACTTGCTTAATAACATTCACTGCGAAGTCATTAGGCAGCCCTAGAGAAGCCCCTAATTCGTCTTCTATGCCTAGGAAACGACGAATGCTCTCAGAGGAATCATTATTGAGATTTTCATCGGTATTTGCTGCAATTAACTCATCAATATTTTGAGAATTAATTCCAAACTCTTCGGCTTGCACCGGCACATAATTAACCCAGCGCACAACATCAGCCCATTGCGAGTCATTTTCTGGTAAAGCCAGTGCAATGGGTTCTTTGGAGAATTCTACGTCTAACAGGCGATGATTATCTGGATTGGAAAGTTGGCTGAGGTTCTCGATAATCAGGGCGCTATCAATCGAGAAAGCATCGATTTCTCCCCGATCATAGGCAGCAATTGCTTCTTCAATCGTGGCAAAGGATTTAGATGTAAATTCAACCCCTTGCGGCTTTAATTCATGCTCTAAGTTGCTTAACGAAGTGCTGCCTTCGAGAACGCCAATCGTACGACCCTTAAGACCTAAAACATTTTCAATTCCACTATTTTTGCGAACAATCACTCCTTGATGGTCGTAGAAGTATAGCGGACTAAAGTCAATATTCAGCGTTGCATCTCCGCCCAAGTTGTGGGTAGCGCGGGGGTAACCTAGGTCTACAGTTCCATCGGCTACCTGTGTAAATGCTTCGGTAAATGGAGTTTCGATTTGTTCTACTTTGTTAGCATCCCCAAATAAGGCGGCTGCTAGAGTTCGGGCGAATTCTGAGTCAAAATTTGCCCCTGGTGAATTAGTGCTGACTTTAATTTGACCACGTTTGATGATGTCATCAAGGATGGTAGTTTCTGGGTTACGAACTAACTCAGGATTTGCAGCACTAGGCGTAACTTGAGTGGAGATTTCTGCTGTGGCTTTTGCCTGCTGTGCGGTGGGTTCACTGACGATTTCAACGATGTCAGCTAAGTTAGCAAAGTGATTGTAGGTTTGTCCGTTGTTTTGAATCAGTGCCAGTTCTTGCTCTTTGAAATAAAGGGTGCCGGCAAGAACACTAAAGTCTGCCAAAGAATTCGTATTAAAGCCGGTGCCGAAGACTTGAATTTTATCGCCTTGAGTGGGGTCAAAATCAAGGATTAAGTCGCCGCCTTGCGAAGGTGAACTAAAGTAGAAGACATCCGCACCGGCACCCCCATTAAGCAAGTCTATTCCCTCGCCACCAATGAGGATATCTTGTCCAGCTTCACCGATTAACCAGTCGTTTTCTTTGTTACCTTTGAGAACATCGTTACCAAAACCGCCTTCAAGTAAGTCGTTGCCATCGTTGCCTTGCACTAAGTCATGACCAGCATTTCCGTGCAGTTGGTCATTACCTTCATTTCCTTCGAGATTGTCGTTGTCTCCACCGCCTGCGATCACATCGTTGCCGGCATTTCCTTTGAGCGCATCTGCACCGAAGTTTCCTTCTAGTGTGTCGCTGCCTTCTCCTCCCAAGAGGCTATCATTGCCGGCACCACCTATCAGTTGGTCATTACCTGCCAGTCCTTGTAGGACATCGTTACCGTAACTACCAGAAAGATTATCGTCGCCGGCTTCTCCTATGAGGCTATCATTGCCAAAGGTGCCGGTTTTTTGTACCCCATTTTGTCGGTTGGCGCTGCTGCTTTCATCATTATCGGTAATTTGCAAGACAGCGGTTTTATAGACCGGGTCAAGGGCGAAACCATCACCAACATATTTGAGGTTTAGGGTGATGCTTTCCGGCATTTCTGAGAAAGTATCATCTAATACTGCTAAATCTATAATGCCTTTAGTGGCTCCTGGTGCAATGTTAATTTCGCCAAATTGACCGCCCTTTGAGCTGTAGTCCTGCCCCTGAGTGGCCGTACCCGCCAGAGTGTAGAGAATTTTTAGCCCTTGAGAGGGGGCGGCTTCACCCAAGGTGATCACAAATTGTCCTTGGCTGTTTTTATCGCCTTCAGTGAGGGTGGGGCTGGAGGTAACTTTCACCGTACGCTTTTCATTCAGAGCGTACTGGACTAAAAAGGTATCTGCGTTAAGTAATTCTTGGAGTTGAGTTTGAGATTGTTGGGCAGTGATTTCTCCTGCGACCAATTGTTGGGTGACTGCCGGCAGGGTGCTGTACACTGCTTTTTTGATGGGATTGATGCTGGGGAGTACCGTAGAAACAGAGCGACCCAGCGCTTGTTCGACTAACTCATCAACCAAGTTGTTGCTTTGGGCCACTAATTCAGCCACAGCATTGGTGACTTCCCCGGTAACCGAGAGATTGAGCTTTTGGCTTAATTGCGTCAACAGCTGTTGCACATCAGCACTCTTACTCAAATCAAAGGCATTGACCTGTTGTAAGACTGCTCCAAGGGCAACAATCACCTGAACTTGAGAATCTGTTCCCTCATATTGGGCGGCTTTGAGGAAACTTGTGGTGTTTAGCAGCAAGTTCATCACCTTGATATGACCAGAGGCAATGTCAATGGCACTGCTATCGTCTTTCCCAATGGCCGCATACGGGTCAAACTTATCTAACGGTTGCGATAGGGAAGCGAGGGGAAGTCCTGAAATTTTCTTGAGAAGAGTTTCGACTTCTTCGGCGGTAATTCCTTGGGAAAATAGAACTGCTTTGAGGGTGGTTAATGGCGTGGCAATGGTGGGTTTGGCAGTATCAGAAATTTGGGAAATCAGAGGTAATGTGGCGGGAAGGCCGGTGGTGGTATCAATACCGCCGGTGCTGACAATTTGGGGATTCTGGATGTCAATTTTCCCATCTTGATCAACATCTAATGTGGCGATTTCGGCTTCATCAAACTGGTATTTTCCATTGTTATCACTGGTCGTTCGGAGTTCTCCTGCATCCAGCAAGAAATTACCGTTTTCATCAATAAAAACGGTTGCGCCGGCTAAGGGACCATTGAAAAAACCCCCAAACCAATCGGTTACTTCCTCAAAAACCTCTACAACAGCATCTTTGACGTCATTGACCACGCTACTAAGCTGTTCATACAACCAGTCAGAAACCCAACCCGAGATACTGGAGATCGACGAAGATAATTCACTGAGGTTGTATTCGGTACTGAATTTTTCACCGCCAAAGTTGGCGGTGAATCGAATTTCATTCTGATTCTCTCCCAAACTCAGGCCAACATCCACACCAATGTCGTAGCCCAATACGCTAACCCCTACCCCACCATTTATAGAAAACTGGTTTTTATCAACAGAGAAGCTGGCATTGGCTAATTCTTGTCCCAGAACTTTGAGCTTAGCCGCTCCAGAAGCACTGGAATTTTCAGGATTATTTGCATCAACGTTGATATTGAGATCATCAATATCAAATGCCACAACATCGAAAAGATTTAAGTCCAAATCTTTGATATTGAAGCCGGTTTCTGAAACCTTAAAGTCTGCTTTGGCAACGGTAAATCCAAAGATGTCAACTCGCCCATCTCCTTCGAGATAACTTGAACCATTGGGAGTGGTATCAACGACAATATTGAGGTTAAGTTCATCGTCGTTTTGATCAGCGCCGGCAATCTTTAAAAATCCGAGATCAATATTTTTTAGAGCTAGAGAACCCTCAAACTTTTCAAGCTTTTCATCAGCTCCGATCTTAAGGCGTGCTTCTGAGTCCCAAGCTTTGACCTTGGCATTAATCCCAAAGCCAGATTCTAGAGTTTCACCGGCAATTTCTATCCCCTCAACCGGCACAAATTTGATGAAGGGTAGTTTTTCTTGTTTATCTCCATCCTTATCTTCATCCTCTTCATCGGTTAGAGAATCTGCCTGAACATCAATCACGTTATCGAGGAGTTCAAACGCATCTGTCAGGGCATTATCAGAGGCTCCTTCTCCAAAGATAAAAGGACTCACTGGCCCCGTTATCAGACCTACTAAGCTGACTGGTTGATTGAGCGTCAGAACGACAGCCGTTTTGTCTGGATCAGTAAAATCGACTTTGAAAGCTGCAGCAATGTCAATGGCTCCATACTTTAAATCTCCCCGTACCCCAAAGTTATCTAACCCCGTGGCTCCGATGCCTGCTGTAATCCCAAAATTTCGTATTTCTGTTCCTTTGAACCCAAATGGATTCGTCCACCCTTGGTTTGAATCTGTGCTCAAGGCAAATGCTGCATTTAGCGAATTCGTTTCTAGCGCTAACTCACCCAATAATGCCAATTCTGGCTCATTCGTTTGCGTTGAGTCATAGCCGATGAGTTTGAGTGTGCCATCAATCCCAAACTTAGCGCTGGTTCCGTCAAGCTTTAGCCCCAATCCAATTTGACTCAGCGTTGCTTTAAACTCACCATCGTCAATCAAATTCCAATTGGTTTGAGCATCTGCTTCAAGATTGAGCTTGTCTCCTATTTGTAATTTTGCATCCAACTGTGTGATTTTCAGGTCATCGCGAAATAATTTGGAGATTATATCATCGCCATCTTGAAAGTCGAACTTTCCTGAAAAGTTGAATCCTTTTATAAACTGTTCATCCTTAGAATCATCATTGTAGTTTGCTGCAATGAATTTTAAATCTTCAAATTCTAGACCTTTTAGCTCATCAAGACCCAAAAGGGACGCTAGGGATAAATTTTCAGCAACTTCATATTCCAGCTTGACATCGCTAGGGCTACCAAATTCTAAGCTGACACTGGCTGGATTTTCGCCGCCACCGATTTTAGCTGAAAGCGCTAATTCTTGTTTCCCATCCTCCCCAACTGAATAGCCAAACTTGGGTTCTGCAAAGGTGAGCTTTGTATCCCCAAAAATACTTTTGAGCGCATCATTAATTGCGGTATCAATTGCATCAGCAGGAGTATTAATACTTGCAATCGTCTGTAAATCTATCGTTATCTGACCAGAAGATGCGATTGAGACTTCATTTTCAGATACAGAGAGATCAAATTTGCCAAGGTTCTTGAGGCTCGTTTCGATATCCGAGGCAAGCGTAACACCTGCCGCATTCGCGATGCTCGTGATGAAATTACCGACTGGAAAATCTTTGACGGAAATTTTATAATCATTTGCACTAAATTCTATCGATGCCTCAAATTGGGTGTCTCCTTGGCCCATTTTTCCAGAAATAGACACACTCGTTTTATTATTCTCATCCACTTCATAGCTGAAGGCCAAGTCTGAGAGAATGAGTTGAGGTTCAAGTTTTCCGAGAAATCCTTTAACCGAGTCGTTCGTGATGAAATCAGCAAGATTAATCTCTTCATCTTCAGAGGTTTGAATTGAGATTTTATTCTCAGATAAAGAGAGATCAAATTTGCCAAGGCTTTCTAGATTTTTTTTGAGGTCAGGATCAAGAGAAACACCAGCCGAAGTGGTGGCTTGATTGAGAAATTCAGCAATTGAGAAATCTTTGACAGATAACTCGTATTCTGCAGTGACTGGGTCAGTAGGGTTTTTAATGATTAAGGACGGTTGACCACTGATGGGAATCGCAGGTAAATTGAGCTTGGCCAACTCAGCAAAGTCTTTTAATTCAAATCCTGCAACATCGGGAACTAAAGCATTTAAAGATAAATTGCTTCCCAAATAGGTGACTTGTAGGGTACCATCTGCAAGCTCAGCCGTTGCTGTTTTTGTCGTGTTGGGAGCCGCTTCTGTTTTATCGAATGCCGTGAAGATATCTGTGAGGACTAATTGAGCTTCTGTTGAGATTTTGTTGGTGGTTAAGTAATTTTTTAATTCAGAATTTGAAGCAATATCAGCCAAAATAAAAGCATAATTTTCCATCAATTCTGGGGTGAAAGCAGAGGTAAAACTACTTTCTCCAAGGGTCAGTTCTAAGTTCCAGTCTCCTCCTAATGCAGGGGTGCCGGTTAAGTTAGCTGAGGCAGCAATATTTGCGCCGGTTAAAGCTTGTAGTTTGGAGAGAAACTCGATGCCGGCATCCCCTGCGGCGACTTGACAGCCATAAATAAACAAGCGAGGCGATACACTCGCAGTGGGAACAAACCACTGTTGCAGTTCTTCAGTATAGTAGCTGAGAGTATGAAGGCTGAGTTGGGCATTTCCCAAGTACAAACATCCGGGGGTACCGTGGGAAACAATATGAACAGTGGTAACTTGACCTCGATATTGCCTTAAGACCTCGCTAATTTGGGCAATACCGTCTTGATCAGGAGCGAGTACGACAACCTCGGTGCCGGGGACGACTCCCGCTCTCAGAGTGTCCCAGTTCTCAACCGCCGAATCAATAATCACAAGGCTGATATTTTGTTGCGCCGGCACGTTTTGTGTAGGTTGCAAAGCAGTTGTCATGGTGAGGTTGGCTGTACTTGTCATAGCTGTATTTGTTCTGGTGTAAAGCTTTTCTAGTCTGTTTACTGTCATGATTTCTGGTGTTTCCTAGCTACTTGTCTGCTCAAAGTCAGTGGCTGCTTAGGGAACACCCAACTCCACTCAGCTGATCGAGCATCGCTCAAGTAATCAGAGAAACCGGGTTTTTAGGATGACACAGGCGCAAAAAATGGTCGATAGAGGCAAACAAACCCGCTTGATGAAGCCTGAAAAGTGCGCGGGAGAGTTAAACACGTTGGGAACTCTATCGTGATTGCTGCTTTATTTGAATTCAAGGAGTGCACCTCTGCTAAACAACCTACTGAAGGTATGAGATAAGTTACCCTTTCCTCTTGAGGTGGGAGAAAGCCTTTGATTAAAAACGATCTGAGAGCCTAGCGAAATTTTCGTTCCAGAAAAGTTTGACGACTGTCAAGGCAATATTTCTATTTCTTGCCTAAAAATATAATGGGCTAGCGCCGGCAAGGCAGGTAAATAAATAGAGATGAGAGCTTAGGTAAATTTAGCTATTCCCTCCAGTGACACCTTCTATTCCTTTAGATAGATGACAGTATTTTTTTTAATATATGAGGGCAGCCTAAAGACTTCAACCGTAGAATTACGGTCATATCAATTTCCTATGTCCTTTGATAGATGACAACTTATCTCTCTGAAACAGAAGAAAATCATCGTCTGATAAGTGCCATAGTAATTGCAGCCAAATTCTGCACCACAATCGGCACAAAGCGCTGACGCGCCGCTCCACTATCGGTTTTTACGGAACCTCAGCTTGACGTTTCGTAACTTAAATTACTTTAAATACTTAAAATTTCTCTAATCGGCTCGCGTCCCAAGTCGCCAATTTACCTAAACATTTAGTGTGGGTTGGCTGTAGCGTAGCTGTCGATTCTGTTATCACTAGCTCTAGCAATATCCTTTAATAAGGGTAATAAGGGGGATGTCCGCTGGTGATCCCTCAAAAAGCTAGGCATAGCATTTCAACGTAAAAACCTGCTCAGCGCTCAAAAAAAATAGAGGCGCAGGGAATTGCGTCTCTATCAGGGATTTAAATTTTGTTAAAATTGTTCACTCGCTCGGTTAACACCGGCACCGCCGGCTTGATTGAGCAAAAACATCAACCGGCAAGTTACTTGCTAGCGTGAAAATCCTTAAAGCTTCGATAACATTCATCCGGATCGTACAAGTGACATTGGTCAGTAATTTCTTTCATTAAAGACCAAGAAAACTGCTTTTCATTGAGATATTCTCCCCAATTTTCCTTAATGCTGCGATACGCTAACCGCAAATTGTAAGAAGGAATTGCTGTAGAAATATGATGGGGGACGTGAACGTTAATATCGTGACAGAAAAACTCAACCCAACGGGGGTAATCGCAGTGAACTGTCCCGGAAAGCTGAGCTTGCGCTTCATTCCACTCTTCAGCGGCGGTAAAGGGAATTTCTGGTGCTGTGTGGTGAACCAGCGTAAACGTACTCATCCAGAAATGATAAACCAACCAGGGTAATAGCCAAAATTTAATAAATCCCCAGATGCCAGTAGTTGCGATCAGCACCGGGAACCCAATCGCTGCACCGACAAGCACCACCAACACAGATAGCTTGACCTGGGAACGCTGTTTGCCCTCAAATCTCGTCCAATCAAAGTGCATCGCTGCCCAGTGAATCACTGAGGCTAACCACCAAAGCCGGCCCCGCATCCGCCGATAGATCCACTTGAGGGGGCTTCCTAAGCCGGCATAAACATCTTGTTGCCAAGGTTGCCACGCATTATCCTCATTTAACTTATTGGTGTGTTTGTGGTGGTAATTGTGCAGCAGCCGCCAGCTGTGGAACGGATAAATCAACGGCAAAAACATGATGTGCCCCACCAAATCGTTCACCCACCGGCGGTTCGCAAACGACCGATGGCCACAATCATGCCCCACGACAAAAAAACCAGTGAGGGCGGTGCCGGTGAAAATCCAGGCTACCGGCAGGAGGAACCAGGGCGCAATGGCCAAACTTAAGTATCCCAAGCCAACCAATAACACATTAATCGTTAGGGTCAACCAAGCTTTGCGCCGGCTTTTCTGAAAGCATTCACGCGGCAGCGTCTTCAATATGTCTTTCAGTTTTAGATTCGATTCGGCGGGAACAGATAACAACTTATCAGGCTTAGCAATCGATGCAGTCATGAATCAATTAATCTTCTCTAGGTGCTAGTCAAGCAAGAAATCAGTCGTTTCATTTTAAAAACCTGCTAGAGATACCTCATTAGCAGGCAATGCAACTGTATGGATTTTACAGTTGAGCAAGTGTTGAACCAACCCAGGCCGTAAAAACAGCACTGCCGATTCCAAAACCTCAACTTTTATACCATAATCTTGCGGCTTACCAGAGAATTTAACACTACAGGCGATTTTTTGCCTAACTTTTGAGATCGGACTTCCCTACTTTTCAGCCGGCCTCCACCATAATTAATTGGGAATTTAGAGTGTCGGCTTTAAATTAAAACGCATCATTTATCGCAGGTTTTCGCTTCACTTCTCAGAATGTTCTAAGCCAGCGGAATCCCAGACAGCAGCAACGCCTTTGCCGTTTCACTATCCACCGGCCTAGAAAAAAAGTATCCTTGGGCGTATTCGCATTCTAGAGCTTGCAGTTGAGCCAGTTGTTGCGCTGTTTCCACCCCCTCAGCAATCGCATCCATGCCCAGAGAGTGCGCCAAGGTGATAATGGTCTGAATTATCTCACAATGCTCCCCATTCGCTGCTATCTCGTTCACAAACGAGCGGTCAATCTTCAACGTATCAATTGGCAACTGATGCAGACGTGCCAAAGAAGAGTAGCCGGTGCCAAAGTCATCAATTGACAGTTGAATTCCCAACGCTTTTAGTTGATCTAGCATTGCGAGTTCAGCGGCGGTATTTTTCATGATCGCACTTTCAGTCAGCTCTAGCTTCACATTGCGCCCATCAACACCGCTGTGCCGCAGAATCCAGTCAAGCCGCTCAATCATCCCCAACTGCTCTAACTGGAGAACCGACAAATTCACACTCATCGTCAGTGGCATTAGGGTGGGTAATTCCTGCTGCCAAACGCCCAGTTGCCGGCACGCTTCTAGCAGTACCCACCGATCAATCAGGCCGATCAGTCCGGTTTCTTCTGCTAGGGGAATAAACGTACAGGGCGAAATCATGCCGCGTTGGGGGTGAAACCACCGTACCAGCGCCTCAAAACCCGTAATCTTGCCGGTGGAGAGGGAAACAATGGGCTGATAGTAGACACGCAGTTGCCGGCGTTCAATGGCGCGTTGTAAATCTGTCTCTAATAGCAAGCGTTCTAAGGCATCGGCTTGCATAACAGGATCGAAGACAACATAATGCGCCTGATTCTGCATTTTGGCTTGGTGCATGGCGGTATCGGCGTCGCGCAGGACATCCTCTGGCCGGCTATAACCGGCTTCGCTAACTGCCACACCAATACTGGTGGTTGTGTACACCTCATGCCCATCAACGTCAAACGGCAAACTTAACTGCTGGTGGATCTTTTCAGCAATGCGTGTGGCATCGTTAATGTCTTGAATATTTTCAAGCAAAAGGGCAAACTCATCTGTTCCCAGTCGCGCCACCATATCTGTGGGGGACAGGCAAGCTTTCAGCCGGCGAGACATGATAATCAGTAACTGTTCAGCAACTCTGTGTCCCAGGCTGTGTTTAATAAACTTAAAGCGATTCAAGTCTAAATACAGCACTGCAAAAAAGCGGGTATTGCCGTCGCTTCTTTCTGCAATCAACTGCTGTAGACGCTGCAAAAATAAAGTTCGGTTCGGTAAGCTTGTCAGTGAATCGTAAAACGCACAGCGCCGCAGTTGTTCTTCCGCCTGCACGCGGTTGGTTACGTCTATGCCAATGGCCCACGTCGCCCAACCAGGAACCGGGAATTGCTGGGAAATGTTATACCAAGCAACCGTCTTGACACTGCCATCTTTGCAATTGAGTTGCCATTCCCAATCTCGGCAATTGTTCCAGTGAATATCTCGCTGGCTCAGCATCTGTTTGCGATAAGCTGCATCAGGAATGATGAGTTCAATCGCTTGGGGATTACCGACCATTTCCTGCGCCCCAAAGCCGGTGACTCTCTCGCACTCTTGATTCCAAACAATAACGTTTTTTTCTGCGTCTAAGGCGCACATCATCACCGGCATATTCTCAATCACGCTACGCAAGCGCTCTTGCAGTTGTTTCGTTTGTTCATACAACTGAGCATTGAAAATCGCCATCGCGCAACGTTCGCCGGTGACTTCTAGCAGATGAGTCTCACGCTCATTGTAGGGATGAATTTTCAACCAATCTACATGAAGAACGCCCACCAGGGTGTCGTTACGCTTCAGTGGGACGCCTAACATGGTGCGAATGCCCATGTCTTTGAGAAGCTGACTGCTTACATGGGGTTCTGTTTGCGCGTCTTCTACATAAAGCGGTTGCATGGTTGCGGCAATGGTGCCGGCAAACCCCTCTCCGATGGCAACACTGAAGCCGGCGCTGACTTCTTCTTCAATTCCGATGCTAGCGCGGACGTACAGGTGATCATTTTCTTTTAACAGAAAGACGGCTGTATCAGCCTGCATCACCTCCAGAATGCGTCTGAGCAGCACATCTAGCAGTTCTTCAAGATCCAAGGTGCTGATCCCATTGGCGGTGACAGCGCTCAGAGCGGCCAATTCTTGGGCTTCTCGTTGGAGTTGGGCGATTAACTGTTCCTGCTGCCGCTCTAGGCGCTTGCGAGCTGTGATATCAGTAATCATACTGATCGCTCCAATAAAATTATCCGTAGTATCACGCAGGGGCGACATAAAGATACTGATGTCAATATCCGTACCGTCTTGCCGGCTCCACTGTGTTTCTAGCCCCGTAAATGTCCCTCCGTATCTCAAAATACTAACAAATTCTTGGACTTCCCTAGGCTTGTTTTCGCCAACCCTATCGAGAAACTGTCCCTTCATTTGTTGTTCACTCCAGCCAAACATTTTTTCGGCAGCCGGATTCCACAGTTGAACATTGCCATCAGAATCAATGATATTGATCGCAACCGACGCGGATTGAATTAATGTCTGTAGAGTTTGTTCGGTTCGGTGTAAAGTCTCCTCTAATTGTTTGCGCTCAGTGATGTCTTGCCAGATGCCAATCGAACCGATGGCGTTACCTTGCGGGTTGCGATAAACCTCTTTTTTGACAAAATAGGTGTGGCTACTGCCGTTTGCGGTGATTGTTTCTTCGCTCGTTTGAGTTTTGCCGGCACTGATGATGTTGCGTTCAATCTCTTGATTTTTCTCAGGGATTGCCGGCGAAAGTAGCGCTGTATCATCTTGTCCAATAATTTTCTCTGCCGGTTTTCCCAAAATGCCAGCGGCAGCAGCGTTAACGATGGCATAGTGTCCTTGCAGATTTTTCACGAAGATGGCATCTGTTGAGCCTTCCACGAGCGCATCTAAAAGACTTTGGTTTTCTTGCATTAATTGCCAACTTTGACGCATTAAGACGTAAAGAAGTCCACTGCTGATCGGTATAAATGCCCAGTCTTTAACCGTTTGCAAATAGGTGGCAGTCGTTAAGTCTGTTCTCCAAAGCTTAAGCAGCAGCTCGGAAAAAAGCAGCCAAACACTGCTTAAGAAGGCGTAGCTTAATACTATGCGAGCCAAATGTTGTGAGGGGTTGCGTTCGCGTTTCATAATTGATCCATCCAATTCGCGTCGCCTTTTTCTATTGCCATTTGCCGTGTGTTTTGCCCCAGACTTTCTATGATTTATGCCAGCCATCAACGACTTGCTAAAACCTAATATTTTTTAGCTATTTTACTAACATTCAGACAGATGTAGCTAGAGAAAATCTACAGATTTTTGAGCTTTTGTTAGTCAGTGAAAGTACGAACATCCACAAAATTTAATAAAAAGATGGCGGACACGATTTTTATTTTGAGAGATTGTCTTTGGAGTTATGGCCATGAGAAATCGTAAACTTAAGTAAAGTGTCTCTTATCCTCGCGTGCCGAAGAAAATTGCCGCCAGAATAATTAAGCTCAAGAGTGTCATCGGCACCGACAACTCAACTAAATCAACCATTTCATTGATTTTGCTCTGAATAAAGGTTTTTACTTTTAAAATTTAATTTTATATTTACAGATTGTCAACAATAATTTATAAAAGATGGAATTAAGGGCTAAAATACAAATGAGAAATATTACTTATAAGCCGAGTTGCAAAAAGCTGAAATCCTCTCAAGTTATGGGTTTGAGCTGTAAAAAGTCTATTCAAAATCACCAGCGTATAATCCACAACTGATTATGACACATCCAGACACGGTGACATGGCTGCAAGAACGAACGGCGCTCAGCATTTTATCGGCACCGGCTTTAAGCGCAATCTCGCAAGTTATTGAAGAAAAAATCGTGCCGGCGAATGAACGTTTTGTAGTGGAGGATACACCGCCGGCTGGACTGTACATTCTGAAACAAGGACGCTTAGAAGCCAACCGTAACAATCAAAGCGCTCAAGTTTGGGCCTTAAGTTTATTACCGGGATCGACGCTTCACTTACAAGAATTGCTCTTAGATCAGCCGGCTCAGCGAACAGTCGTCACACTGAGTGAATGCAAATTATGGTTTGTTTCAGCCGGCCCTTTTCGGGAATTAATGACTCAATACCCGGAAATTACCCAGGCATTTTCCCAGCAGTTGGCGCAAGAACTCGCCCAGTTGTCGTCCCAGTTGAACTACGAACAAGAGCGCCAGACCGCTTTACGTCCCTATCTTGTCCCCAAGGCAAAACGCGGCGTTGTCGGCAAAAGCCGCTACGCAATGCGTCTGAGACAGCAGATTAAACAAGCAACCGAAGATCGCCGTTCAGTGGTGATTTTTGGGGAACCGGGGTTGGAAAAAGATAATATCGCAGGGCTGATTCATTTCGGTTCTGCGTGCCGGCGTGAACCGATGATTAAAGTAAACTGCGGCGTACTGCAAACCAGCGGTGCAGAATTATTTGGACGTGCCGGCGGTAAACCCGGACTGCTGGAATGGCTGGGAGAGGGCACTTTATTGTTCAATAACATTCAAGAACTTCCCTCAGAGTTGAGACCTCAGATCAAGGAATTGTTAGAAACCGGCACTTACAAATTAGTTGGGGGAGCTTCTCACTCAGCACTTAATTCTCGGGCACGGATTATTATAATTTCTGAGAAAAACTTTCCCGATATTGAGCGCTTAACCAGCCATTTAATTAAAGTTCCGCCCTTGCGGGTGCGTAAAGCAGATATTAGCGCCCAAGTAGACTATTACATTAGCCTTTTTTGCCAGAAAAAACACATTTCCAAACCCAAATTAACCCCTGAAGCACTGCGCCGGCTGCAAGCTTATGACTTTCCCAGTAATTTGAGAGAGTTAGAAAATCTTGTGGAACGGGCGCTTGTTCAATCTGGCGGCGCGAAAGAACTTACGGAAGAAATTGTTTGGCCGGCACAGACAAAGAAAAAGCAATTTCGTGTCAACCTTTTAAATGCCTATCCCCGTCTGCGCCATTTTTTACGAAGTCCCTGGTGGCCAGACCGGATCAACAACTGGTTTATCTTGCCGGCGTATACTTTGGTCGTCGCCGTTTTATTTCTTGGCCCTCAAAATCGCGCCGAGAATTTTGGTTTAAATTTATTCTGGGCGTGGTGGTGGCCGTTAATCTTACTGGGATTTCCCTTTGTAGGCCGGCTGTGGTGCGCGGTTTGCCCGTTTATGATTTACGGGGAAATCACTCAAAAGCTTTCCCTGTGGCTGTTTCCCCGCCAGCTCAAAACCTGGCCCCGACATGAAGCCGAGCAGTGGGGCGGATGGTTTTTGTTTAGCTTATTCGCCTTAATTTTTTTGTGGGAAGAACTGTGGAATTTAGAAAATACTGCTTATCTTTCCGCGTGCTTGCTGTTATTAATTACTGCCGGCGCAATGATTTTTTCTGCAATTTTCGAGCGCCGGTTTTGGTGCCGATATCTCTGCCCAATCGGTGGAATGAACGGTTTATTTGCCAAGCTATCGATGACGGAATTACGAGCGCAGCAAGGCACTTGTTCTGCTGAATGTACAACTTATCAGTGTTATAAAGGCGGGCCGCAAAAAGGCGAAGGATTGGAAACCGGCGGTTGCCCGTTATACTCGCACCCAGCCCAGCTAGAAGATAACCGGGATTGTGTGTTATGTATGACCTGTCTCAAAGCCTGTCCGCACCGTTCTGTAGAGTTTAATTTGCGGCCACCAGGCATTGAGTTATGGACAACTCACACGCCGCGTCTTTATGAAGTGGCGTTGTTACTGTTGCTCTTGGGTGGCGTATTTCTGCATCGGCTGCCGCAGTTACAATCCTGGCTGAATTTGTCACTAGATGGCAGTGAGTTTTGGGTGCATTTGGGATTATCGGTAGCAGCTTTAACATTGCCTGCCGGCATCCCGTTTCTCGCTTATGGCTTGATGCGACTCATTCATCTTTTTTTCCCAAAAAATCCCAAACCTAAGCCATTTTTCGAGTTAGCGTATGGATATTTGCCCCTCGTATTGGGGGCGAATTTGGCTCACTATTTGCGCCTAGGGTTAGGAGAAGCAGGACGCATTCTGCCGGTGGGTTTTGCCACCTTTGGCTTAAATACGCAAGGCGTGCCGGTGGTAGTCGCACACCCCGCAGTGATTGCATTTTTGCAGGGAACGACCCTGATAGCCGCAGTGCTGCTAAGCGTCGTGTTAACACAAAAAATCGCTCGGCAGCCGGTGCGAGCGATTTTGCCACAACATATAGCAGCGGTTGTTTTAGCTGCAGGCTTGTGGGTGCTGATTGTTAGTTAACCGTTCGTTTTGAGTTTCTAGGCGCAGTGTAACGACAAACTTAGAAGAAAACACGCAGCAGGAGTCCGCCAAGGACATTCAGCAAATTGCCACTACTCGCGCCACCTTCGCCTCTAGCTCTCTTTTGATAAACTTCAATCTGTTTAATCAATACCTGAGAAGTTTGGTAGCCATTGGGATCGCCTTGGGCTGAATAAAGCGTTTCCGCTTGTTGGGCATCTTGAAGCCCCCCTGTATAGTTTCCCATTTCTGCCTTCGCCGCTGCGCGACCCAGGAAAGCGGGAGCAAAGTCCGGTTTTAGCGTCAGCGCTTGATTGAAATACTCAATCGCGCGCGGATAATTTTTCCGCTGCCCTTCCTCCATCGCCCACTGATAAAGGTTCTCCAATCTGCCAACGTATTCACCCAGCCCAATCGCACCCTTCACATTCGCACCGGCTAGATTAACGCCGGTTAGATCCGCACCGGCAAGGTTTGCATCTCTCAAGTCCGCGCCGGCCAAATTTGCCCCTTTCAGGTTTGCCTGTCCTAAATTCGCACCAAACAAACCTGCACTGCTCAAATCAGCCCCACTTAAATTGGCACGCGTCAGATCCGCGCGGCTGAGATTAGCCCGATTCAAATTAGCACCCCCAAGATTGGCACCCGCGAGGTTAGCAAGAACCAAGCCAGCGCCGCTGAGTTCGCACTTGGGACATTGTTTAGAGGCAAGTAGCTGTCTGGTTTGTTCTAAGTTTTCGGATCGGGCAGCAGTAGCGAGACTTAAAACAGATAGTAGTGCTGCGGTGGCGAGTGTTCTTGATATCATGGTGGGGTCATAGCAGAGCATCCAGACAGTCGATCAGTCAGGCTACCGGGATTTTTGCACAGCCCCTGCGGGGCTATCCGTGGCCATCGAGTTTATCTTAAGACGTTAGCGGCTTTGGGACTGCGGCTTTTGTAGCTCAGTGAGGCGGTTCATCGCGTCTTCGTAATCTTGGGTTTTGCCTTGTGTTTTGTAAAGGTCTGCAGCTTTCTGAAAATCGGTTAAGGCACTTTGGGGATTGCCCAAAGCAGAGTTTGCTAATCCCCGGTTGTAATAAGCATTTGCATTATCAACATCAATCTGCAAAGCGCGATCGTAATCTTGAATGGCCTTTTGATAATCTTTGAGTTCAGCGTAAACAGTGCCCCGGTTGTTGTAAGCGTAGGTATTCTCAGGAGCTAGACGGATGGCTTCGCTGTAATCCTCAAGCGCCTTATCATTTTCTTCCAGAAGATCCTGGGCCAGTCCTCGATAATAGAAGGTTTCAGCATTATTCGGCTTGATCTCCAGACTCTTAGAAAAGTCATCAATCGCGCCTTTAAAGTCTCCTTTCTCCATCTTTTCTAGCCCTTGGCTGAATAAATCTTCAGCATTTTGAGTGATGAGGATGGGTTGTGGAGTCTGCGCCTGGACTGAAATCGCTCCTCCACCGAGTACGGCGGCGAGTCCCAAGATAGCAACAGTTTTGTGAATGTGGTTCATAAGTTTACCTTAAACGTGGCAATCTAGCGGGGTCGTTTTTCAAACTAACTATAATGGTCGCCATTCTCACGGATCTAGTTCCTTTCAAAGCTAGCGAATTAAGCGCCATACTAAGAACTCTAGCGTCTAAATGTTATGCCGGTGAGCGGCTAGATCTTCCCTGTAATGGTGTGCGTTTGTTTTCGATGAGAGTGGGCCGGCAACTGTTCATCGAGCTATTTCAATTTCTTATACAAACTCATCACCTTGGCCGCCTGAACTAGCAGTTTATCCTAACACAAACGTAAGTTGCGCGAAGCCAGAGTCCAGAAGACAACTGGATTAGCGCCCTTGAGGCATTTACGAATACACCGGCAAAATTTCAATCGTGCTGTTCTGACTGCCCCCTATCAGGTATTGACCGTCTGGACTAAAAACGACAGAAAAAATGCCGGCAGAACCGAGAGAAATCGTTCGCAGCAATTCGCCGGTCGATAGATTCCAAATTTTAATCGTTTTGTCACGACTGCTGCTGGCAAGCGTCTGACCATCCGGGCTAATCGCCACAGCCCAAACCTGCCCGGAATGACCGCCCAGCAGATGCACCGGCGAACCGGCAGCCCGATCAGAATCACCCGAACCCATCTGCCAAACGGTAATTGTTTGGTCATCACTGCCACTGACGAGTAATTGCCCGTTGCGAGAAATAGCCAGCGTCCGCACATAGCCAGAATGACCCTCAAGCGTCAGTACGGGCGACTCACTCGGCTGTCCGCCGGCCATGTGCCAGATATTAATCGTCTTGTCATCGCTGCCGCTAGCCAGGAATTGACCATCTGGACTGAAAGCCAGACAGCGAACATAGTCTGAATGGCCAGATAGATTAGCCAGCATCTGGCCGGTTCGCAAATACCAGATATTAATCGTCTTGTCGTCACCGCAACTGGCGAGGAGTTGACCGTCTGGACTGAAGGCAACCGAACGCACCCAGTTAGAGTGGCCGGCCAATGTCAGTACCGGCGTTCCCTGTGAAATTCCAGAGGAATCGGCACCCAAATGCCAAATTTTGATGGTTTTGTCATTGCTGCCACTGGCGAGAAGTTGACCGTCTGGACTGATTGCCACGGTGCGAACGTAGCCTGAGTGCCCGCTGAGGGTGCGTAGAGGCCGCACCCCGGGGCGTCCATCCTGACGGGCAATCCGCTGCCAAAGCTTGATGGTTTTGTCATCACTGCCGCTAATAACGAGCCGGCCATCGGGACTAATGGCAACGGCTTGAACGTAATCTGAATGACCGGCAACCGTTTTAACCAATTGCCCAGAGGAACGCCGTAGGACGATCTCACCGAGTGCCGGTGCGGCAAAATGGGTTCGTAGCAACTCGTGGGGAAAGCGGTAGCGCCCGCCGATTTGCTGCACAAAGCCGAGGGAGTTGGCGTATTGCAGAAAACGGGCGTAGTTCCAAGGCGCGTAGCCATGTGCCCAGAGGATAAGGCGCAGGGTGAAATGCTGGAGGCAAGCAATGCCGCCACACGCAAGACCGGCAAGGATGCCAAAACCCAGGCCGCCTAAGCCGGTGATCAAGCCACCCATGAGGCCAAAACTCACCCCAAAACTGACCGCGCTCATTAAGGTAAACAGGCCGGCGGTCGAGACAGAATGCCAAATTCCCTGATTCGGCGATGTTTTGGGCTTGATTTCCGGGTCATTCAGTCCTTGAGAACTCCCGAAAATTAGCCCCCCAATCAGCCCGCCAATAATGGCTCGAACTACACCGAAAAAGCCACCCACTAACTCACCCATAATCGCTAAAAATAGGCCGCCGGCTAGCCCCGCTAGCAGCCCCAAAATCATCCCGATGACTAGCCCCTTGCTGGCTTTTTCCCAAGACCAATTCAGGGGTTCCGCCGGCGCAATTTTGAAACTGAGTCCTCCCAATAGCCCGAAAAACAGGCAGCCGATCAGGCCGGCAAGTGGCCCAAAACTCAGGCCGCAGCTGACCCCGCCAATCAGCCCCACAATTAGCCCCACTCCTAGCCGGTAACTCCATTGGTGAATCGCCGTTGGCAACCAGGCCGGCTGCATATTTTCAATGGCAAACTCGTCATTTGTCGAGCGTTTCAGCCATTTTGACAGCCAACTTAGCCAATGTCTGGTTTGTTCTGGGGTGGGGGGTTTACCGGCACTTTCCCCCGGATAGTTTAATTCTTGTTTGAGCTGCCGGCGAATATAGGCATCCAGCAAATACCGACAGCGAGATTCATCAGAAGGACGCGCCTGCCACTCATCCAGCCAGATTTCTTCCGCTGCCAGGGCGATAATGTTCAAAAACAAAGGCGTTTTTGCCCATTTCAATAAATTCGGGTCATTTTGAACGCTCTGCCACAGTTGGTGCGATCCTAAACTCCACAGGTAGTTCTGAACTTGTGCCTCACTCAGGGGTAGCAAATAAATTGCGCCGTTCACTTGTAGCAGAGTTTTGCAGTTGGCGTATTCCGCTAGTCCACTGCACACGACTAAACGATCCGGTTGATAGTCGAGAAGGAATTGGTTGATCTCTAGCACACAAGGCTTTTGCCACTCTGATCGCAGTTCATCTAGCCCATCAAGTAGGGGCAACAGTTGGCCGGTTGCGAGCCACTGTTGGGCGATTTCGGCTTGAATGCCATACTTTGCCTGCAGTTCTTCCACCAGCCACTCAGCCAGGGTTCGCCGATCTTCTTTCCAAGAGCAAAGGTTGAGCAACACCGGCATCGGTTCACGGGCATCATTGAGGGCGCGAGTGATGAGTTCTGTTGCTAGTTCTAATAGGGTCGTGGTTTTGCCCGATCCGGGTGCTCCTAAAATTAATAACTTGCCGGCGACGGATGGCAAGTCAAACAGTTCGATAATTTCCTTTCCTGGCAACAGCCGCACACTGGGCTGAGTGCCGATTTTCACTTCCACATCCCAAAGCCGGGGACTTGGCTGTAATTGTTCTTGCTGTGACTTGAGCAGCAGTGTCTGATGCAATGACTGTTTGAGCCGGCTTTCAACTTCGTTCTTAACTTCAACCAGCAATTTGTAGCGAGTCGTTACACTCTGCCTTGGGGAAGCCACTGCAGGGGCTTGGATAATCTGTTGCATTTTCAGCCTCATCATCACTCCCCTCGGTAATCATCCACCCACAACAAACAAGACCAGCAGATATATTCCAACAGCATAGATAGACTCACGACCCTAAACCCGATGTGGAAGGTTGCAATATGTCACAAAAAGTTTAATCGTATTTTGCCCTCAAATGACTGAGTGCCGGTTTAATGTTGCCAAAATAGGTGATTCAAGTTGATTTGAGCAAGCCGGCAGCCGGTGCTGGACGCAGCCAGTCTGAGAATTGTCACAGGTGCCGGCCCTTAAAGCGAGCCACCCCTTCACGCAGAATTTTGATAGAGCAAGGGTTTACCCCCTCAATGGCAACTCAGCCCAGAAGCAGCCGGCCTGTAGTTAGCAGGCACTTAAAAGAAGTGCCACAGGATTTTCCCTTTAGTTTATTAAGAGTTCTAAATTAAGCATATAAATTCAAACCAAATCTCATGCCATTTAAATTTTTCTTCACCAATCCTCTGATTGTTCGCTCAGGGTTTCTCCCAGCTTAAAATTCAAGAAAAACATGATTCATTATTTGCAAAATACGCGTCTGACTTTTTTTGAAGATTAGGCTTTTAAATTTGAGGTGCTAGTTGTCAAACTTTTGAGGAAGCCGGCTTAAGATTTTTTCACAACAGCTTGTGTAAGACTGTTCAAACATCCGGTTAAGCTCGTTAAAACCGACTTTATATCAGGGCGATCCATTTACAGCACGAGCGAGCGTGTTTTATTAAGTTTTCCAATATTGCCCTATCCATTAAAATCCATGAATTCCCCCACTCAAGCCCAAATCAATCGGATTATCAATGATTTAGAACTTCTCATTGGCGAGATAGAAAACAACCCAGATCTCTCTAAATGGGTTGTGCGGATGGCTCTCAAGTCGATTAAGGAAAAAGCAGTTAAATCTGCCGCACCGGCAGCGCCAACCACTATTTATCTGCAACAGCGAGCTTTATGGAACTGATTGATCGCTCAGAAATCATGGCTTAAGCGGCTAGATCCTGTAAAAGCCAGGCAGTGTAGTGATGTACATCATAGAGTGCAATGACGAATATCACAAGCGTTAACTGATTTTGATCGCTTGCTCAATAGATGACGATCACACTCGATAGCGCATTACATCACTGGAATGAATCGAAAAATAGCCGATATTTAGATTGTCGAGTTCAAGCTACCAATATGTCAGCTCAAGCAGTTTTTCCCCAACCCACCATCGCCGACCTTTTTGGTCAAGCCTGGAACTCTGGCTGGCTAACTTTAACCGCTCGGCAGGCTTTAAGAGCAGCTCTGCTCGACTGCTCCCTCACGGAAGACGATCAAGCAGCAATTGATCGCTTGCTGCACGCCGTTCGTCGCGGTTGGCTGAAGATTTTAGACTAAGGCTTGTGATTTTGGGCAGCTACCCGATTAAGTGCAAATTTGAGTCAACCGTCCCTTAAGTTTAAGCTGATAAAGAGTTTCATCAAGCAATTATTGAATTGATTTAGCGCAATATATTTTAATCAAGTTTGACTAAAAAGTTTTGAGATATGTCATGGAGACATTTGGAATTAAGCCGCACTTGGGAGGTGCGGTTTTTTTATTTTTGAAGGCGTTGGGGCGTTAGGTAAAGCACCCCAAACGGCTTTCACAAACATCTCCGTTTTATGTTAAATCCGTGAGCCTCCAGACACCATCCCAGTCTGCCGGTGGGGGTGTGTGAAGCCAATGCTGGCAACGCTCTATTTGGATGGCAGCCGGTTTATCCCAACTGGAAATTTCCAGAACTTTGGTAAAGGCAGCAATTGCTTTAACAAATTGGTGAGAGCGGTAATATTCACGTCCCTGACTATAGTATTCAAGTACCTGCAACTTTTCTTCTGGAATTTCTTCAGATCGCAAGCCTGCCAATTGATAAATAGCAACGGGCTTGTCTGTGCCATCAATGCGAATCAAATCAAGTTCTCTCGCCCAAATTTGCTCCGCACAGGGTTGGTAAGTTGTTTCGCTAATAATAATGTCACAGCCATATTCTTTACTAGCTTTTTCCAATTGGGAGCCGAGATTGACTCCGTCCCCCCTACTCGAAAATTCGAGGCGGTTTGTTGCGCCAATGTTGTTAGCTTGAAGACTATCCGAGTTGATGCCAATTCCGATGCGGATTGCCGGCTTGCCATCTTCGACACGGCGGACATTTAATTCCACCAGCCGGTAGCGCATTTCTACTGCTGTTTGCACGGCACACCAAGCATGATCTTCTAGGGGTAAAGACCAACCAAAAAGAGCGATAATCGCATCACCAACATATTTGTCGATGGTGCCTTTATTCTTGAATACTGCCTCAGTCATTGACTCAAAATATTCTTTGAGAAGCTGGTTAACTTCCTGATCTTCTAGGTTTTCCAGCAAAGGCGTGAAACTGCGGATTCCTGAGAATAAAACTGAGATATCCTTGCGTTCGCGGATCGTTTGCAGTGTTAGGAGATTGTCTGCTACCGTGATCTGCGTTGAAGGTATTGGGGAGAGGGGACTGCCACTAGCGAGCCGGTTCTGGGGATTGTCTAACAGTTGTTCGACTAATTCTGGGGTCATGTACTGATAGAGCTGGGTTTTGAGGTGTTTTTCATCGCTCATGTTATCCATTACCACCAAAACCCCATAAATATTGGTGGGTTCGCCGGCATCTGCTATCGAGCTTATGGATAAGTTGATAATGTGCTGCTCATCCCCGGCTAGTAAAATTTGATTGGGGTAGAATTGCTGACAATCTCGTTCATACTTTGCTTCAATGGCTGCTTGAAACAATTTTGTAAAATTACTATTCTGAAACTGAATTAAATCGCAAGCAAGGCGGCCTTCTAGTTCCTCTTCTTTTCTAAAACCCAATAAGTTTTTTGCTCTTTCATTGAGCGCAATGATGGTGCCGGTTTTATCTGTGGAAATTACCCCATAAGGAAGGGTGCGAATAATATCGTGCTCGATCTGTTGCTGCCGCTTGAGCGCTGCAAATTTCATCGCATTTTGCAGAACGATGCCGGCTTTAATGTTAAACGCCTGCAATACCTCTTGGTCACTGCGATTATAACTTGCTTGCCAACAATCAGGGGCATTAGGCCAGTCATCGGGATCGTAGTCTGGAAAATCACCCGGTTGCTGCTTATTGACTAATTGCGTAACACCAATTAAAACCCCATTCGCATTAAAAATTGGCACGCACAATAAACTACAAGTGCGATAACCAACTTTGCGATCTGTTTGTTTTACAGTTTCAGTATCTGGATGCTCATACAAGTCAAAACCAATCACCAAAGGTTCGCCAGATTGAACAACTTCGCCCACAAATCCTACCCACATTGGGATGCGAATTTCTTTTAAAGTCCCGCCCATCGGGATTTTTGTCCATAGCTCATTTTTCTCGCGCTCAACTAGCCACACGGTTCCCCGATCTGCACCCATGAGATTTTTTGCTTCATTCATTACCCCCTGAATGGTTTCATCTAAATCTAAACTGCTTTGAGAGAGGGAGCGAATAGCAGACATGAGTACAGTAGATATCTGCTGTTGTTCAAGAATTGATTCTATACCTAACAAATTGTTTTGGGTGTTCAAAAGCAGTTGATTAGAATCCGAACTTTCCCAAGCATCTTCTCCTAAATCTTTAACAATTTCTTCTGTTCTTGCTTGATTTAAATCGGCGGTTGAGGGTAAAAAACTTTCAGTGTTGGGAGTGGCTAATTCTATCGCCTGTGCGTCAGCCGTTTGACATTTTTCTAAAATCGGTCGCATTAAGGGGACAAAGTCTGTAAACAAATCTTCATCTGATTTTGTAAAACCGGCAGTGTCAACTCTTTTAGACAAAGGTGCTGCTATATCATCGGTTGCTTTCAACTTATTAAAGAGTTGAACAACTGCCATGAGATCGCCTTCCTCACTAAACAGCGGTAAAGCCATCACGGTATAGGTGCGGTAGCCGGTTTTTAAATCTTGCTCTTTGATGGCACTCGATTGCGGATCGTCATAGAAATCGAAGGGAATATTCACAATTCTGTTAGAAGCGACGACTTCACCCAGAATTTCCACACCGGCAGGCATCCGAATTTCTACAAATCTCCCATGATCGGCGCTGGCGACAATCGACCAAAGTTCGTTATTTTTTCGATCTAATAAAAATACGATTGCCCGATCTGCATTGAGTAACTTTCCGGTTTTTAGGGTAACTTCATGCCACATCTCATAAAGAATGGCTTCAAACCCTAGGCTGTTCGCCATATTTTTATCTCCTCTAAATTGATAGCCGGTTGTGAATTTGAGCATTTTTTCGATTCCCCTTTAAGATCGCGCCTGCTTGCTTCCCAGATGTGACGCGGATGAGAGGGGGAATTTAACTAAGGTTGATTGATTCCAAGGATAATCTAACAAAAAGTTTAAAATCCTACAGTTATCAGGCAGTCTAGGCTGTCTCCCGATTTTCCTTAAATAAATGCTGTGGGGGGAAGTCACGTCAGTTGCCTCAAGCAAAAAAATTCTAACCTGTTGTAGGGAATATCATCTGTTATGAGTGCCTTCACGATGAAGCCTCCCCAATTTTTGAAAAACTTATTTGTCTGGCAATACTTCCCCACAGGCACTATTCTAGTGGCTGGTTTAGGAACTGACAGTGTGCGGTGAGGCAAAGAAGGTGCCGGTGGTACCACAAGCGGTTGGTTATCGCTTGGCTGGTGTTTTCCTTTGCCGGCTTGGCTATCTTGCTTTACAGAGGCGTTGGGTGGGTTTTCCTGCGGTACTATGCCGGTGATGTGGTGGGGATGGCGTTTTTATATTTCACGCTAAGCTTGTTCTGGGAAACACCGGCAGCCATTTGTGTCTGTCAAGGCGTTTCCTGTTCCTTGAGGTTGGCTGCGCCTAACGTTCCTCCCCGCTCTCCCCATCTCTCCATTTTGCCTCGACTGTGAGTTTTTACCCTGAGCGTGGGGAAATCTATTTTCAATTGGAGAGAAAATTATGCAACGATTCCAGACAGAAATTCGGGTGCGATATTACGAAATGGATGCACTCGGTCATGTTAATAATGCGATTTATCAGCATTATCTGGAACAAGCCGCGATTGAACATTCAGAACATATTGGCTATGGGGTCGCTCGTTATAGCGAATTAGGCGGCGTTTTTGTGATGCGGCGCATTACAATGGAATATCTCAGGCCGGCAGCTGCAGGTGATATTTTAGTGGTGACGACTTGGTTAGAAAATATGCGTGGCCCGCGATGTCACCGGCATTATGAAATCCGTAAGCAGGGGGAATCAGATTTGCTCGTAACGGCAGAGGTGCTGTGGGTTTGGGTAGATGCAAAAACGATGCGTCCGAAAGCAATTCCTACTGTGTTAATCGAGGCTTTTGAGCAATTGCAAGCACCCATTTCTGGAAGTTGAGGAGAGATGGAAAATTTGCTGGCATTTTCTCTACGCTTTTAGCGATTACACGTGACAAATTTTAAATTGATATGAGGAATTTTCAGATAAATAATGCTACTAGGTTGCCGGTTTGTTATGCGGATGTGGATGCGGCGGCAATGCGATTAGCCGGCACCGCTCATCGGACGCCGGTGATAACTTCCACAACGATTAACCGGCGCATTCAAAGCCAAGTGTTTTTTAAGTGTGAAAATTTCCAGCGCACCGGCTCTTTTAAATTTCGCGGCGCTTACAATGCTTTAGCGAATTTGTCAAAGGAACAAAAGCAAAAAGGTGTGCTAGCCTTTTCATCGGGAAATCATGCTCAAGCGATTGCACTTAGCGGTCAACTGTTAGGAATTGCTACAACGATTGTCATGCCAGATGATGCGCCGGCAGTTAAACAAATCGCAACTCGTGACTATGGTGCGGAGGTGATTTTATATTGCCGGCAGGAAACAAAGCGGGAAGAACTCGCTGAAAAAATAGCCGGTGAGCGAAGTTTAACGATTATTCCCCCTTACGATTATGCTGATGTGATTGCGGGACAAGGAACGGTAGCCAAAGAGCTAATTGAGGAAGTGGGAGAGTTAGATTTGCTGTTAGTTTGCTGTGGTGGGGGTGGGTTGCTTTCGGGTTGCGCGATTGCGGCAAATCATCTTTCTTCAAATTGTCGGATAATTGGAGTGGAGCCGGCAGTTGCAGATGATGCCACCCGCTCATTTCACAGCAAAACTTTGCAAACAGTCCATAATCCCAATACGATTGCGGATGGTGCGCGCACACCTTATCTTGGCGAGCTAACGTTTCCGTTAGTGTTGCATTATGTTCACGATATGGTAACGGTTTCCGAAGCGGCAATTCTCAGCACGATGTTTTTTTTGTGGGAACGGATGAAAATAGTCGTAGAACCCACCGGCACTTTAGCAGCAGCTGCTTTGCTTGAAGGTGTGGTTAGCGCTACAGATGCCAAAATCGGTGTAATTATTAGCGGCGGCAATGTCGATTTAAAATCTTTGCGAAGTTTTATTTAAATGTTATATAAACGCTGAGTTTTGGGAAACCTTAGTAAAAGTTACCTTTCCCAAAGCTTAAAAAGGCTGAAATTTGCTCAGATATAAATTTTTAACAGAGAAGAACTAACAATGTCTAAAACAAAAGAACCTGATGGGTGCGCGACTTTGATGCGCCGTTCCTTTTTGTTTATTCTCGGAATCGCAGCGGCTAGATTTTTACATCAGTATTTTTCAGTATCTCAAAATCGTTCTAACTTTATCACATTTCTGGGTTATTTAAAGGAAAAAGCTGTTGAGGCGTACCAAGAAAATGTTGGAGAAAAGCCTTTACCAAATGCACCCATTTCTCAAACAAGTCCGACTCAGAAGCCTTTACCAAATGCACCTGTTCCTAAAGCAAGTCCGACTCAAAAGCCGGGAAAACCTTCTCCCAGTCCTAAATTTACGGCTTCAACTAAGAAAGGAAAACCTGTAGAAGTTAAGCAGAATACGATTAACGGCGTCTCTTTTTATCAAACAACCATTGATTTGAATGATCCTGAAACCTTCTTAACGATTGGTTTAGCAAATGATGCGAAAGCCGCTAACACGGCAGCGCTTTCAACCGGCGATGAAGCATTTGAGAAGTTTGTGAGCCGGCATAAGGCGGCTGTGATCGTCAATGGCACTTTTTTTAGTAAAGATGCTCAGAAGCGAGTGATGGGGAATATGGTAGCCGGCGGCAAGTTTGTCAAATACAGTCGGTGGGAAAATTTTGGCACCACTTTGGGGATTAAAGCTAACAATGAACCCGAAATGATTACCGCACGTGCAGAAGGTAAACCAGAGTGGAATCAGCACTGGTTTTCTCTAACTTGTGGGCCAAGATTGCTCAAGCAGGGGAAAGTCTGGCTATCACCGAAGTTAGAAGGCTTCACAGATCCTCATGTTTTAGATATGGGATACCGCACAGCAGTCGGGTTTTCTGAGAGCCGGCAAACGTTATTTTTAATTAGTTTCTTAGCTAGTCTTTCTTTAAAACAAGAAGCGGAAATTATGAAAGCGATTGGCTGTAGCGAAGCGATGAATTTGGATGGAGGCGCATCGGAAGCTTTAGCTTATAATGGAGAAATTTTGCTGCCGGCAGGACGAAATCTCACCAATGTTATTGTGGTTTACGATACCAATAATCCAGCACCAAAAGCTTTAAAAGAAGATTGGCTACGTTTTCAAAATGGCTGGCGTCCAACAATTCCGACTTAAGCGAGAGATAAAGTTATTTCATTCTAATTCAGGAAAGGAGTTGGCACAGGAACATCGCTTGAGTTTTACACGACGTTAGCACTCAATCGCGAAAATCAAGAATCGCTATTTCCTGGTAATTAAGAAAAGTCTAAAGGTGTGAAGATGAAACTCAGGATTTTAACGCTGGCTGTCAGTCTGCTTTCCCTCTTATTCGCAACTCCATCCCAAGCGGCTAACCCAGAGGATGTTAAAACATTACTCAAAACGAAGCAATGTGCAAAGTGCGACTTGAGTAATGCTGACTTGAGGGGTGCCGACTTGAGCGGTGCGGATTTGCGTGCCGCAAAGCTAAGTGCTGCGAATTTGAGTGGTGCTAACTTGAGCGGTGCCGGCTTGTTTGCAGCTAAATTGAATGCTGCAAATTTGAGCGGTGCTAACTTAACAGGTGCCGATTTAAATGCGACGAATTTGACGAATGCCAATCTGACTGGTGCGGATCTGCAAAAAGCCTTGTTGATGGTGGCGAATATGGTGAGTAGCGACTTGAGTAATGCCAATTTGACGAATGCAGATATGAGTGCGGCTAACTTAAGTGGTGCGAATTTGACGGGTGCAAATTTCACGGGAACGGTTTTGAGTGCTGTCAACTTCAGTGGTGCGACGATGCCAGATGGCAAGTTATCCCAGTAAGCAAGTGTCACATTCTGCGGCTGTGGCATTTATCAGAGATATTGCACTTGTATCAACAACCGACAGCCGCAGGTTGGGTTGAGGAGGGTGCGATATCTCTGATGTATCCAAAATAACCGGGACGTTGAAACCTTCAAATATAGACCCTGTCTGGTAATTGCTGTCGTTCTTCTCTCTCGTTCAAATTTGGGGGGTTGACATGGCGGGAACCCTTTGTTAGTCTCAGGAGACATAGGCATATAAGCAATCTTCAACCCCAGCGGGTCTTAAAAATGTTCACCGACACCTCTTATTTTTATTTTTGGTGGTTTACGCAGGTTCACTTGGAGTGAGGCCAGTTTCGTAATGGCTACCAGGTGAACCGCAGAACAAACGCTGCGGTTTTTTTGTTTTCAATACTATTCAGGAAAAGGCAAAACAAGTGACTTATCAAGGCTATAGCTGGTTTTTTGGTTTTTACTTTTGGCTCAGTCAGAGTTCTGGGTAAGTATGGCCATGTCACTTGTCGCCTCAACCCGGAACTCTCAAAAGGTTCCGGGTTTTTTGTTAACCTCATTTTTTTCTAAGGAACGCACCCCATGTTAAGCGCCAAACTCGCATCCAAGTCTCACACCGAACACCAAACCGCTATCCGCATCTCAGAAAACGCCACCGTTGGCGGCCACGACCTGTTAATTATTGGTGGCCCTTGCGCTGTCGAGAGTTTAGAACAGATGGAGCAAGTGGCCAGTCATTTAGCCGACGCGCCGGTTCAGGTTTTGCGCGGTGGCGTCTACAAACCCCGCACCTCCCCTTACGCTTTCCAAGGCATGGGAGATGCGGGGTTAAATATTTTATCGGCAGTTAGCCAGCGTTATGGTGTGCCGGTGGTGACTGAGGTGATGTCTATCAGCCAAATTGAAGGCATTGTGGAACACGCGGATATGTTGCAAATTGGTAGCCGCAATATGCAAAACTTCGATTTGCTGAAAGCCGTGGGAAGTGCCGGCAAGCCGGTGATCCTCAAGCGCGGGTTGGCGGCAACCATTGAAGAGTTCGTGATGGCGGCAGAATATATCCTCAGTCACGGCAACCCAGATGTGGTGTTGTGCGAACGCGGGATTCGCAGCTTCGACAATTACACCAGAAATGTGCTGGATTTGGGAGCAGTGGTGGCGCTGAAGCAGATCACGCATTTGCCGGTGATCGTTGATCCGTCTCATGCCGCCGGCAAGCGGGAATTGGTTGCAGCGTTGGCAAAAGCAGCAGTTGCCGCAGGTGCAGATGGCTTGATGATCGAGTGTCACCCGCAACCGGAAGAGTCGGTTTCCGATGCCAGACAGGCGCTTTCTTTGCAAGACATGGTGGATTTAGTTCACGGTTTAAGGCCGGTTGCTGCAGCGGTAGGCCGGCGCGTACCGACTGCCAAAAGTCATCGGCAATTATCTGTGGCGTAGCAATTTCTTTGTAGGGGCGAATCTTGTAAGAAAATCAAGACAAGTTTTCGCCCGATTTATTCAACCGGAGAAGGGTATGGGATTAAAGCTGGAAAAAGTTGTTCCTTGGGGACGATCACTCGATGAATACATCAGGATGTTTAACCTAACTCCTGATGATCTGCGATTAAAAATTCTCGATTGTGCTGCCGGCCCTGCGAGTTTTAATGCTGAAATGACCGGCAAAGGATACAGCGTGATTTCCTGTGACCCAATTTATCAATTTACCGGCGAAGAAATTTCTCGGCGCATTGAGGAAACTTATCCAGCGATTATGGCTGGAGTTGAGGCAAATCGAGATAGCTACGTTTGGCAAGATATCCACTCGCCGTCACATTTGGCTCAGGTGAGAATGGCGGCAATGCAGCAGTTTTTGTTAGATTTTTCTGCCGGTTTGCAGACAGGACGCTATGTGTTTGGGGAATTGCCGATTTTGCCATTTAAAACGGGTGAATTTGATTTAGCGTTGTGTTCTCATTTGCTATTTACTTACTCGGATCATCTTTCTCAAACGTTTCATATTGAAGCCATTACCCAATTGTGCAGAGTTGCTTCAGAAGTGCGAATTTTTCCGATTTTAAATCTATCAGGGGAAGTTTCCCCGCTGCTAGAGCCGGCAATGAGTGAACTCAAAACCCAAGGATACCATTTAGAAATTCAGCCCGTTGCTTATGAGTTTCAGCGCGGCGGCAATCAGCTTTTGCGTGTGGTTCACCCAAATCTGTCTGCGCTCTCACGAAAAGACGCTTCATATAACTTAACAATTTGAAGTTAAATTAACCCATTCGTTATTCAGTAATAAAAACCTAGAGATGCCGGCACTGGGCAAGGGATCAGCTGGCAATTTCACCTCGATTTATTCCTTTCAGTAGATGCACGTAGGGATTTGACGCGGTTATCCTCTTTACATCGGGTAAATGTCCGCAAATCCCGCAATCAATTACTTGAAAAAATAAAATATAGAGGTGGTCGTGATGAAAACTATAACTCGGTTCTCCAACACTTTGCTCATTATCTCTGCACTGGTGGTGTGTGGCGTGACACAAGCTTGGGTCATTACAAAGATAGTCCCAACCTTCGTTGCCAGGGTGGATGTACGCCCAATATACGAATAAGTGTGCCGGTTAAAATCAACAATCTACTTTTTTAATATTGATTTGCACCATCAAGCTGTGTGTGTCCCTTCCCTAGCCCCTCATTCTGCTACGCTTCCTGAAGGACACTCGCAATGAATTCTTGCATTCGCTGGTAGTGGGTTCCCTTCCAGAAAATTTGGCCGCAGGAGGAACATTGGCGAAACTCATGATATTTTTGCCGTGTTTTCGCCGGCAGCCTATCTACAATCATTTCCTTAGCAACCGACTCTAATAATCCATTGCAATGCAAACATCGGCAATGAGGGGCGACCGCTTTAAATAAATCAAAGCGTCGCAACACCTCAATTAACTGCCGGTTGGGGTTTGTTTCCCTGACAAAATAGCCATAAGTCACTAGACTGCGCTTCAGCAAACCAATATCTCTGCTGAGCAAAATTCGTTCTTCACTGCTGGAAATCTTCGCCAACGCTTCATCTTCATAATCATTGCGATACAGCGTATCAAATCCCAGCATTCGCAGAAAACCCGCCAGCTTTCCCAGGTGAACATCCAAAACAAAGCGAGACGGGTACTGGATTCTATCGTTAAATGGGGAGATGGGATAAACGCTGCACTCGTCCCCTGATTGCAGAATATAGGAGAAGTCAACCGGCTCACGATTTACCAAAATGCGCCCAACTTCACAGTGAGGAATGCCCAAGGATTCAATGGTATCTTTAATCGCCCCGCGTCCAGTAAATTCATAAACAAAACTCTGCTGGCGTTTGTTTGCCGGCAAAAAATCATTCAATTCTGCATCAAACCGGAAAATAGCTTGATTCATTTAAATTAATGCGCCCCAAGTGTTTGAAAAAATAAATTTTGATCTAAATCTATCGTAATCACTGACTTCGCTTTTGTCGCGTTCCGTTCGTTTTAGACTTGAGTGGTTGGCTATCAAAAAAGAATGAAATTCTGTGGGACTTCTAGCGCTTGATGTTGGGTTCACAAAGCTGGCTACGGGATTTTACATCACCGTCAGCACCTGCATTGGCGGCGGTTAGATTCTCAATGGACAGCCTTGGCGCGGTGCTGATGGCATGGCCGGCAAGATTGGCCATACCGTGGTTGATCCAACTGGCCCTGTTTGTTTATACGGCAAGCGAGGGTGTGTGGAGAGACTCGCTTCCGGGCCATATATGGCGCAACAAGCGCGAGAACGCCTGCAAGCTCGGCCAGAACAAGGGTCACGGTTGCGCCATCTTGTTAAGGGCAACCTAAATAAAATTACAGGTTGAGCCGGCACGCGATTAAAAATGATAAATTGAAAAATTCTCATTTTAAATTTTTATCGGGTGCGAGGTGACTCTCCGTGCAATTCACACTCTCTGTTTCTCCGAGGAAAATCGCCAAAGTTCTGACTGCCGCCGTCATTTTTTTTACGGCTGCCGGTGTTGCTGTACAAGTTGCTAAATACGGCTTTAACTATCGGGAAGATTGGTTAAAGATATTTAACCTCGATAGAGAACTAAATTATCCTTCCTGGTACGCTTCTTTTACCTTAATCTTTTGTTCTCTTCTGCTCACCACCATTGCTTCAGCAAAGAAGATAGAGGGTGATCGCTACTTTCGGCATTGGAAAGCTTTATCTATCATTTTTCTAATTTTTTCTCTCGATGAAGCTATTAGTCTTCATGAAATCTTGATTATTCCCGATTTGCGTCGGTTTCTGCATCTTGGGGGAATCTTTTATTATGTTTGGGTTATTCCCGCCCTTGTATTTGTCGGACTTGTTGGACTCGCTTACTATAAATTTATCAAACATCTTCCCAAACAAACAACGATTTTATTTCTGCTTGCCGGGGGAATTTATATCGGCGGTGCATTGGGTATGGAAATGATTGGGGGATATTACACGGATTTATATGGAAAAAATAATTTAACTTATGCCCTAATTACCTGCTTGGAAGAATTTCTTGAAATGGCAGGAATTGTTGTGTTCATCCACGGGTTACTGGATTATATGCGTTTTTACCTAAAAAACTTAAATGTGCAAGTCGAGTTTATGGAGGAAAGAAAGCAACCAGTGAGAAAATCATCGGTTCATCCTGATATGCGGTCAAATAATAACCATTAATCAATGAGCATTCAAAACGAAAGTTTAAAATTAAAAAAAAATAGAGATTTCTGGCTGCATCTTCTACTGCTCTTGCTGTGGATTGCTATCGGTGCCGGTTTACGCTTTACCCATTTAGCCTCGAAAAATCCTTCAACCATTGAGCTAGCAACCCTAATTTTTAGCTTGGGCAACAGTGTGCAAACCGTGCCGGTGGAGCAAGCAATCACGCTTGATAAGCTTCTGCAACCCTTACAACCGGCACCGATCTTGGGCATCCGTGAAGTGATTCACAACCTGATGACAGAAAGTACCCATCCCCCAATTTATTTTGCGTTAAGTCACTGGTGGTTAAAACTATTTCCTGCAAATGATGGATTGGTTTCATTATGGGCAGGACGAGCGCTGAGTGCCCTTTTTGGGGTCGTCTCAATTCCTGCCATGTTTGGCTTTGGATGGCTGGCTTTTCGTTCTCGCTTAGTTGGACAAATTGCCGCTGCCATGATGGCAGTTTCTCCCTACGGCATTTATTTGGCTCAAGAAGCTCGACATTACACTTTAACAATTTTATTAATCATAGCATCTTTATGTTGCTTGGTCGTTGCTACCCGAATCATTCAAAATAAAATTGTTCTGCCGGCTCCGATAGTATTAATTTGGGTAGTCGTTAATAGTTTGGGAATTGCTGTTCATTACTTCTTCGTGCTTACCCTCGCTGCGGAAGCTTTAGTCTTGCTAAAATTTTGGCTTGCAGATTGGCAATTCGCAAAGAAGAAATCAGAAGGCGAAAATTCTCCTTCTCCTTTCCTCTCTAAATCCTGGTGGCGAATTTATGGCACTGCCGCCGGCACTCTCATCGGATGCTTAGTTTGGCTGCCGGCTTTGAAAGGTGCTTCTGATAGTGAACTGACAAAATGGATTTATGAAGGGAATCCCTTGAGTGACTTCTTCGCACCGATTGCTCGGCTTGTGGCTTGGTTGATCACGATGCTTTCATTGTTGCCGGTGGAAGGGCAAAGTTTACCCATTACTGTTGCTTCTAGTTTATTACTGGGAATTTTTATCCTCTGGGCGGTGACAATTTTTATTCGGGGAACCAGAAGGCAAATGCAGCAGCCGGCGATTCGTTTAAGCCTCCAAGTCTTAGGTGGATTTATTTTAGCAGCAATTTTCATAATTTTATGTGTCACTTATATTGTGGGTGCTGATGTAACCCTAGCCGCTCGTTATCATTTTTTCTACTTTCCTGCTGTGATAGTTTTCCTGGCAGCGAGTCTTGCCGTTTATTGGGATCATTCCCCGACGGAAGGGCGGGGAATAGGGACATTTTCGCTGATACCTTTCTCATTTATGGGTGGAAAGAAAACGGTAAGTATAATTTTACTGATGGGTTTGATCGGGAGTCTAACAGTTGTTTCCAATTTAGGGTTTCAAAAATCTAAACGCGCCGATCTTTTGGTTCCTATCATTCAACAAACCTCTCAGGTGCCGGTTTTAATCGCGATGGTTCATAAAACTCACGCTGAAACGAGAGCGCTGATGGTATTAGCTTTGGAATTCAAACGCAACAAGGGTTTATTAAAAACTGCAAAGAATTCTCCTCAATTTCTTCTAACTCACAAAGACGATGATTCTCAGCCGGCTACTGATACCCTCAGCAGAACCTTGAGTCAAATGCCACGCCCTTTGGATTTATGGGCTGTCAATTTTAACGCCCCCATTGGCGCGGAATCACAAAACTGTGTGCTTGATTCTAAATCCAAGCCAAAAGTGACAGGTTATAAATACCGGCTTTATCACTGCCTTTAAATTAGGCTACAATAATTGAAATTTAAAAAATATACTCAATAAATACTGTCAGTAAAAACCAGCCCACCAGACAGCAATTCAAAACTCAGTAATTAGGAATTCTTTTTCAATGACAATCTACTTTTACAGTACCCATGATCAATACGGTTGCTTCTCCAATTTTTCGCCCCACGGCTTTGAATTAGACGGTGCTTATTGGCCAACCAGTGAGCATTACTTTCAAGCCCAAAAATTTGTCGGCACCCCCCACGCTGACGAAATTCGACAGGTAAAAGCACCCAAAGATGCTGCCAAAATGGGACGCGAACGCAAACGTCCCCTACGTCCGGATTGGGAAGACGTGAAAGACGATATTATGCGAAAAGCCGTTTTAAAAAAATTTGAAACTCATGCCGGCATCCGCGAAATTCTTTTAGCAACCGGCGATGAAGAAATTGTCGAGAATTCTCCGATTGACTATTACTGGGGTTGCGGTGCTGATGGCAGTGGCAAAAATATGCTCGGAAAGATTCTAGTAGAAGTGCGAGAAATTCTACGCGAACGCATTGAAGAAAAAAGTGGCCCCCTCTCCTAATTCTTCCTCTGCACGTTAGATGTACTGTTTTTGAGCTGGAAGAACTAATGATTCACATCAGGAGACGCGCCTCAATGTTTCCAGCGTAAGACTTGTAAAATTACCCTGATCGTCAAACTGGCGAATTACCCGTTGATGTTGAGTGGAATTCAGCAGCCATCCAACTGCAATCGTAAATGCTTCGCCGATTGCTAGCTGAAGAGGACAGCTTAAAGAAATTCCATCTGGAAAAAAGAACACTCGATTTTGTTCTCCCAGAGAATCGAATCCTTGCCATTGAATCGCAATCGCTTCAGAAACTTGTAAATCAGGCGTCATACTCACGCTGTTGCCTTGCCAAACCCCGCTCAAGTTTTCCACAGAAGGCTGCGCCGGCTCACTCGGAGGAACCGATAGCTGTTCCCGAATGACTTTCATTGTTTGCAAAGCGTAGCTCTCATCATATTGTGTTACAAAACGAGTTCGCTGGTTTTCATGCCTGAACCCTATTTGCATGAAAAGCCCTGAGCCAGCCTCTAGCTGTTGTCCACCCCACGAAAATGTATTTTCTAAAAAAAGTGACGACAGGCAATTGTCTTTTGTATACCGGCCATAGTCTTGTTCTTCCTTCGTTCCATCCGCATAGCTATTGTAATTAACATGATGAATTTCAGTTTGTTCTGAATTCAGTTCTAAACTGGTAATGACGTTAACCACTTTTAAAATTTCCAAACTTGGTGAATAGGTTGTCCAAGTTCCGTGCCAGATGTCGGCTTGAAATTTACAACAATTTTCCCAATTCTTAAGATTCCAGTTCATTGGCATGATTGTTTCAATAAACGGTTGTTTAGTAGGCAGAATTTTATCATAAAAGCGTTAATAATTTGTAATTGTTATCACACTTGTTTTAACAGGCTTTGTGAGAAATCGCGATCTTTACGCTATGAGTGAGTTTAACCGCTAAGATTTAGTTAGAGTAAAAAATTATAAAATTCTCGAATGCAGGAAACATGGCATCAGCAAAACCAGAAACTTTAGAAGTTGCTCATCTGGCATTTCAATACTTTTCTCAAGGACTAGCAACCGGCAACTGGGAACCCTTCTTAGCTACGCTCACAGAAGACTTTACCTTTTGGTTTCCGGTGGGATTGTATAAGGGAGTGAACACCGGCAAAGATCGGGCGGCTGCTTTCTTCCAGTACGTTTCTGAGGCGTTTAGCGAAGGACTTACTGTTACAGTGGAACGTGTTACGAGTAACGACACAACGGTTGTTTTCGAGATTCACTCGCAGGGAAGTCTTAGGGGGAAATCTTACAGCAACAAGGCGGCAGTATCTTTAGATGTTCGCGGCAACCAAATTTGTGCTTATCGCGAGTATCTCAGTATTATCGTTCAACCTAGCAGTGCGGAATAGGTGGGGAACTTCTCAGGGGACTTTTTGGCAAATTGATGGATAGGGTTTGATTTATTTGCTAAAAAATTTATAAAAGCGCAAGGTGACGGCGTTTGCCTCTTTATTAACTTTTGCAAAATATCATTGACACAAATAGACTAATATGTAGATATTGTGCCATATCCCTGCTGTTTCCTGATGGATTGCTGGCTGCCGACATTGAGAAGTGTTGAGATATCGTTGTCACAGCCCTGCACAAAAGTTAAGGTAAGGATGAGCGCAGGAGCGTTGAAAAGGTCAACGCACATAAAAAATATTTTGAAAGTGTTTTAAATCACTATCGGTATGTGTTTTCATCACAATCGATCTGAGATTTCAATCACCAGGCGCGACCGCAAAATGACTCATAGTATTAATTGTGAGTTTGTGGAGGGAGTGAAGATGAAGCCTGGGATCTTGGCAACCGCAATATTACTGATCGCAACCGGCACCGTGATGCCGGCTAACGCTGAGAATGCGGCACACCTGAAACAATTGCTTGAAACTAATGAGTGCGAAAGGTGCGATCTGAGCGGAATTCAGCTAGCAGGGGTTGACTTGCGCGGCGCGAATTTGAAAGAAGCCAATCTCAGGGGAACGATCCTTAACGGTGCGAACCTGAATGAAGCCAATTTGAATCAGGCGAACTTGGCGGGGGCGCAACTGCAGGGAACAACATTGGTTGGCTCGAAACTACATGGAGCCAATCTAGATGATGCGGATTTGAGCAATGCTAACCTCAGTATGGCCGGCATGGTGATTGCCAGCCTCAAGAATACCAACCTCACACAAACGAATCTGATTGGCGCAAATTTAGAAAGCGCCAAGCTTGCCGGTGCTAACCTCAATAAGGCTCATCAGTCTGTTGCCAACCTGGGGAACACAAATCTGATGGGTGGCAGCGTATACGCAATGGATGTCAGTGGCGTCAATCTGCGAGATGCCGATTTGACTGGGGCGAACTTAGCCGACGCAAATTTGAGAGGTTCCGATTTATCCGGCGCAAACCTTGTCGGTGCAAATTTGGGGAATGTCGATCTGAGAAATGCTTTGCTGCAAAATACAACAATGCCCGATGGTAAGCCGGCAGAATCTTCCGTAAGCTCGGTCAACGGTCATCAAGAGTGAGCATCAAAAAAATCAAGAATTTAGAAGTAGGAGCCGGCTCGAATACGGCTCCTACTCTATGTTTTACGAGAGTCCTTTAAACGCTCTCCTTGTTCTTATACAAGCATTACAGGCTGGAGAGCCGATGGATTAGCTAAGCGCAAACAAGCTTATGCCCCAGCAGAAACAGCCTCATCACTAGCAAGGCGAATTGTGTCATCCTCGCCCAGATATTCGCCGTTTTGGACTTCAATGATCACCACAGGAATCGCACCTGGATTTTCCACACGGTGAGGTGTGCATTGAGGAACGTAGGTAGAACGGTATTGAGTCACTAATACTTCCTCATCACCACAGATCACCTTGGCTGTACCGGAAACAACGATCCAGTGTTCGCTGCGATGATAGTGAATTTGCGCCGTCATCGTATGACCTGGTTTAATCTCAATTTGATTAATCCGATATCGTGGGCCTTCTTCTAAAACGGTGACTTTGCCCCAAAATCTTTCTTCTGCTTGATTAGAACTCGCTTCAGGTAAATTGGCGCTCTCTTCCTGAACTTCGTTTTGCTCTTCGCTCATGGCTTGCCTCTAGTCAGTGTCATATTTATTGTGTGCTAGCGACTAACAATTCGAGTATCTCAGGCTTGCCAAAATATCAAATCGTTACGACACTAACCGAAAGTTGATTGTTTGCATACGGTGGCAGCAGTTAACGAAGTCTGCGCCATCGGCAAGTTCAACACATTGCACCGAATTACCCAACTGCCGGCTCTAGTAGCTGAATCGTACCAGTGCCGGCATCAATTTCCACTTCCCCACCAATCGGCAAGGTGAATTTATTCGGAATGTGACCAATCATCGAACCGTACCACGCGGGTATTCGCAGGGGTTTGATGTGTTCCGACAACACTTGCCCCAATGTCAGGGATTTATCGGGTTCTTCTGGGTCACAATCGGTACATTGACCAAAGATAAACCCAGAAATTTGGTTAAGAATCCCTGCCAATTTTAATTGAGTCAGCATTCGGTCGATGCGATAAACTTCTTCGCCGATTTCTTCGACAAAGAGAATTTTCTGCTTCCAGTCTGGCAGGTAAGGAGAACCCACCATCGCCGTCAGGACAGATAAATTACCACCCACAAGTTGACCCCTTGCTTTACCGGCAGTCAGGGTTGTTACGCGGACTTGAGCTTGTGGGTTACCTCGGCTGCCGGTGTTGGGGGCATTTCGCAGCATCATCGCTTCCCCATTAAACAAAATGCGCTTGAAGCAATTGACAGAAAAAGGATTCCAACTCGACGTACCCACCGGCCCGTGAAACGTCACAAGGCCACTGCGGGCGTAAATGGCCAGCAGCAAGGAGGTGATATCGCTGTAACCAATAATAATTTTTGGATGCCGGCGGATGAGTTCGTAATCGAGTAACGGCAAAATCCGACTGCCTCCCCAACCTCCCCGCATCGCAATCAACGCTTTCACCGAGGTATCGGCAAACATCGCATTCACATCAGCGGCGCGATCCACATCTTTGCCGCCCAAATAGCCATACCGATCCCGCACATGAGCGGCAGGCTTGACTTTTAACCCAAATTTTGCAAGCTCTTTTTTAACAAAATCGATATCTTCGGGATCAAGGAAACTGGCGGGGTTAATCAATCCCACCGTATCACCAGCTTTTAAGCGGGGGGGTTTGAGGATGGCGGGTGGGGGCGGGTTATCTTGGGCGGCTGCCGGCACCTGTGAAGCCAGCATGGCCAAGCCAAACGTTTTGAGAAAAAAGCGGCGATTAATTGTCATGCCGTAAGTTGTATTGATTCTTGAGTTTAAGGATGAAAGTGACAATCCCAAAACTCAATACAGTTTCGCGACACCAAAATCAACAGAGATTTCAGATTGCCGGCTCAACTCAAAGGACAAAACCGTTTTTGTTCTGGCTCATATTTCCAAGCGATGCCGGCAGGATCTTTGCCGCGACTCCAGTCAGAAAATTCCGGCTTGCTTTTCCATTTACTGACAGTATTGGCGTGAACATTGAAGCGTCGGGCGAGTTCTGCTTGCGTCATCGGCGCGGACAAGGAAAGCAGGCTTTGAGACTGTGCAATGAAAGACTGAGTGGGGCTAGAGGAATAAATTTTGGGCTGTGCCGGCACAGTTGGAACCTGCGGTTTGCGTTCAACCAACGTGTGAGGTTCCCCAGCCACGGCGGGAAACGCCGTTTCAAAGAAATACAGCATTCCCCCCTGATCGGTGACTTCAAAATGAGCAGAAAATTCTTTGGATCGCCCATCTAAATAACTTTGGGCTTCTGCGCCAGAGACATTTGCCTTCATCGCCAAATCCAGGGTGGTAATGCGTCCCTGATTTTCTTGAATCAGCCGGTAAAAAACCGCGTTGAGCTGAGCAAGTTTGTTTTGTTGTAGTAGCCAATAGCGCTTTAACGCCCAGCCAATGCCGGTTACCAACGCCAGAGGCACAAAAATGCGCGCCGCAGCCAGGATCGCAGCGACGCCGAAGGCGATAGGGATCACGAGAGTCAGATATCCTCCCGCGCTGCTCTCAATTTTTTTGGTATTTTTAGCCATATTGCTTCCTTGTCACCCACTGCCGGTGCCTGCTGATCACTGTTTCACCCGCCTGCAATTGCTAATGCCGGCAGGAAAGCGCAACCGATCACAAACATTATGGCTTTAATTTTATAGCCTTCCTAGGGTTGTATTGCCGGTTTGCTGCCGATGCCGGTAATAGACATTACAGGGCACTTCAGTCAATGATTACCCCGGTTTGAAGTCTCCTATCGTTAATATGTTCAGGTTTTGGGGCATCTTGATCCTTAAGAAAGGATTATCCAAAAAAGCTAGATTCGCAATTAACGATTACAGTTGGCAATCTAGCATTCCCATTGGGGTGAGGTAAAACGAGATGCGATTTTTGCCGGCGGTTGTGATAGTTTTGTTGTTGCTCGATCCAATGAGCGGTGGCGATGACGTAGATTCTCATCGGGGAGAAAGCCGGCGTGACATGACTTCCCATCCCCCTGCAATTGTGATAGCGCCCTATTAAAGTTTATGCAGCGCTTGACAGCCAATCCTACTCGGATTGGAAAAAATACAAATAAAAATTTTTATGTTAATTCTTTTTTCTTTAACGCTGTTTGTTAGCGCTTTTCTGCTTTTCTGCGTACAACTAATGGTGGCTAAAATGATTTTGCCACTGTTAGGCGGTTCTCCCTCCGTTTGGAATACCTGCCAGTTTTTTTTTCAAGCAACTTTATTAGTCGGCTACGGATATTCCCATTTAACAACAAAATGGTTTGGAGTGCGCCGGCAATCCATTTTTCACATAATTCTGCTGTTACTGCCAATAGTTTTTTTACCCATAACTTTAGCAAAGGGTTGGCTACCACCTCATGAAGCTAATCCGATTCCTTGGTTACTCGCTTTGTTAGGTTTCTCGGTAGGAGTGCCCTTTTTTGTTGTTTCTACCAGTGCGCCTTTAATTCAAAAGTGGTTTGCCGGCACCGACAATCCTGCCGGTTCAGACCCTTATTTTCTTTATACTGCGAGTAATTTAGGCAGTATGTTAGGGCTGTTAAGCTATCCAATTTTTATTGAACCGAACTTCTCTTTAACTCGTCAAAGCTGGTTATGGGCTGCCGGCTATGTAATTCTGCTTTTACTTACAGTTAGCTGTGCAGTTTATCTGTGGAAGTCGAAAAAAGGTGAACTAGAAATAGAAGGATCTGTATCTGCTGCTAAAACTGCCGGCGAAACCTTGACGAGAAAGCTACAAATTCAATGGATATTGCTATCTTTTATCCCTTCTAGCTTACTTTTAGGCGTCACTACTTATTTAACAACTGATTTAGCCGCAATTCCGCTGTTATGGGCAGTTCCTTTAGCCCTTTATTTATTGACATTTATTTTTACATTTGCCCGGAAGCCGGTATTACCTCACAATACTTTGGTAACGCTTTTACCTTTATTGCTAGCGCCTTTAATTATCTTATCTTTACTCAAATTAATTCAGCCGCTTTGGTTATTGCTGCCTTTACATTTGCTGGTATTTTTTCTGATAACGTGTGTATTTCATGGCAACTTAGCCAGAACTCGCCCAAGTGCCAAATATCTCACCGGCTTTTATTTTTGGATATCCTTCGGCGGTGTTTTAGGGGGATTATTTAACGCAATTGCCGCCCCTGTGCTATTTCCAACTGTTCTAGAATATCCCCTCCTGTTACTGCTAAGTCTCTTGCTGCTGCCGAATGCCGGTTTTGAAGCCCTCAAACAGCAACCAGAAGCTGAAATTAAAAATTCATCGGTTTCTAATTCAAGCCGACGAAACATTTTCTTAATTAGCATCGGGCTTTTAACCGGCGCTTTGCTAATTGGTCTTGATTTCCAAAATTTCCCAGCTAATTTATTGGGAATTTTTTTGAGTTGTATCCTGTTATTTGTTATTTATGACGCATTTAATATTGGCAAAACCCGCCTGGGTGCCGGTTTCGCCTTAATTCTTATGTTAAGCCAGTTTTCCCTAGGAAGTTTAGGAGGTGTTCTCTACACTGAACGCAGTTTCTTTGGAGTAAACCGAGTCGTGCAAGACAGACATAGTAAATATCACAGTCTTTTGCACGGCACAACGTTGCATGGTAAACAAAGCCTCGATCCAGAACGCAAAAAACAACCTTTAACTTATTTTCATCCATCCGGGCCGGTGGGGCAAGTCTTCAACTCCTTAAATTCAGCACAACGTCTTTCTAAAGTTGCTGTCTTAGGGCTAGGAATTGGCACGCTTGCCGCTTACTCAGAACCAGGTCAAGAATGGACTTTTTATGAAATAGATCCTGCCGTAGAAATGCTTGCTCGCAATGCTGATTATTTTACATTCTTAACCGATTCAAAAGCGCCTTTCTCAGTTGTTTTAGGAGACGCGAGACTGCGATTTTTAGAAGCTCCCAACAATTATTACGATATCATTGTCATGGATGCCTTCAGCTCCGATTCAATACCTGTTCATTTAGTTACACGAGAAGCAATTCAGCTTTATTTTAGTAAATTAACCTCACAGGGATTGTTAGTCATTAACATTTCCAATCGTTACATAAACCTAGAGCCGGTGTTAGGTACATTAGCAGAGAATTTGAATTTAGCAACACTAAAACAATTAGACAGAGATATTTCACCGGCAGAAAAAGCAGCCGGTAAATCTGCCTCTCACTGGGTTTTACTCGCTCAGAACCGGCAAGACTTCGGTAAACTCAACAACGATCCGCGCTGGCAATCCATGCCCAAATCTAAAGACGTGCCATTATGGACAGATGAATTTTCCAATATATTCAGCGTCTTACGACTAAAAGAACAAACCAAACCTTAAATACCCAAAGTCCTAAAAACGAACCATTAATCGCATCCAAACCTAAAATTCATCTGCGTTAATCTGCGTGCATCTGCGGTTAAAAATCCTAGCTAAAAAAAACATCATATAACTGCCGGCCAACAGCCTCAAGCGAAAAACAAGTTTCCACCCGACACCGAGCACGCTTGCCCAACTCACGTCCCCAATCAGGGCGATCCAAAACCTTAGCCAAAGCAATAGCCAGCGCCTTTGCATCCTCACGCGCTACCACCAGCCCCCCGGCAGCCTCACCGCCTTCAAAAATATTAGGCACTCCGGGCGCATCCGCAGCAACCACCGGCAGACTGCAAGCCATCGCCTCAAGCGGCGCAACCGGAAACCCTTCATGGCGTGATGGCAACGTATAAACATCAGCAGCCGAGAGATAGCGCCGAATCGCCGTGCGATCCAGCACATACTCTTCCACCCGCATAACCCCCCGCAACTGCATCGCCGCAATGCGATCACGCAGCCGGCTGGCATCGCTGCCGGTGCCCACCAGCAACAGCCGCAAATCCCTATCAGCGCGATCCCGACAAACTTTTTGCCACGCCTCCAGCAAAATATCCAACCCCTTGCGGTGGATATCGACGCGCCCATGCCACACCACCACCTGAGCATCGCTGGGGATACCAAGCGCCGCCCTCGCTTCCGTGCGATCCATCGCCTCCCACATTCCCAAATCCAAGGGGTTGAAAATTTGCACCACCTTTGCCGGCGAGATACCATAACGACTCAAAACCCGCTCTCGCTCGGTTTGCGTTGCAACAATCAAGCCGGCACAAGCCCGCAACGTCAAGGGGCGCAGCGGTTTCTCAAACCGGCTCATCTGAAAATTTCCCCCTTGAAATGTGGCAAACACCGGCAACCGCAGCCACTGCCCCAACAGCACACAAGCATCAAAGCGGGCGTACTCGTACTCTTGGCACAGAATGGCGCTACACCCCTTACGTTTTAGCTCACGGGCAAGCGAACCCAGCGGCGTCGCCAGGTAAGGCGCGGCATCTTTGAGGAGGGCAAACAGGGGATAACGAACCCCGCCCACATCGCCAAATACATCCTTAAGCGTCCATCCATAAGGCTTCAGCATCGGACACCGAACTCGGTTATAAATTTTAGGTGCCGGCAGCACGCAAATGGTGGCACCTGTCGCCTTGTGGGTGTAGCGCACCGGCTCAGTTACACGCGCCGAAATGCAAAACAGCACCGTCTGCACCCCAGCCAGCTTGAGCGCATCAATGTAGCCGAACATCCAGCCGCCGATCATTCCGTTGCAGAATCCTTCAAAGGACACGCCGATGCTGTATAAAAAGTCTTTGACAGGTCGCCTCAATGTAGCAAAGCGATGGTTTTAGATGCCATTTATCAGGGTTTTAAACTTTTAATCAAAGACCTGTTTTGCAAGTAAAAAACGATCCCGGAAAAACAGGCAGAAATTTCTCCCACTACTTGCCTAATTTTAGGAATAGAAGCTTTCAACACAGCTGATAGAAAGAATTTGGCATAGTACTTCGGCAATATCACAAATAGGCGATACAAATTCCCCCAGTGTTTGTATTTTGCAAATTGAACTAAAAGGGCTGCCACATGACCCCGCATATATTGAAACATTTGGTGTTTAAGCCCTTTTAAATCGCTGCGATGGTAATGGTAAACGACGGCTGCCGGCTCATACCGGCAAACCCAACCTTCGGCAAGCAAGCGATACCAGAATTCCGAATCTTCACTGCATCCAGATGCCCCTGCGCCTAAGCGTTCATCGAAGTCTCCCACGAGTTCAAAGGCTTTTTTTCGCAATGCCATGTTAGCGCCAGCACCAATGCGCCAAACGGGAACGCCTAGAGGCTTCATGGTTTCAAAAAACTCGCTATCAAAGGTTAAGACGCGGTATCCCTGGCTAAAACTGTTGTTTTTTTCAAAGATAAATTGTGCTTCGGTTTCGAGTTCTGCCGGCAATACTAAACCTGTAACTGCCATGACTTTTGGATCAGAAAAACCTTGCTGCAACCGGGCGATCCAGTCGGGATGAACTTCAACATCATCATCAGTAAATGCGATAATCTCGCCCGTACTGTGACGGATGCCGGTGTTTCGCGCCACACTCAAACCCGGTTTGGGTTCTAACACATACCGAACTGCCGGCATCTCTGAAACCAGTTGGCGGGTTGCGTCTGAACTCGGCGCATTATCAACAACAATGATTTCCTTTGGAGGTGTGGATAAATTTTGCAGGGCGAATAAGCATTTTACTAATTGATCAGCCCGATCTCTGGTGCAGATGATCACCGAGACTGAGCTACATAGCGGTTGAGAAAAGCGTTTTTCTAACTGTTCGAGAGGGCGTTCTAATGCAATCAAATCCTCAAGGTTTGAACACTGATTTTGAAAAGGATTTGGCGAGACATCGGGCAAAGCTGCTTTAAACCCTTGTTCCAACAAGCGATCACCCAATGCCGGCGCAATTTTTTCCAGAATAATGTTTTTTAGTTGAGTTGCCTGCATTGGCAGTTGATCTCCTAAAATTTCCTGATGTCCCAAGGGAATGCCACGCCACCAAAACACTGTATATAAACCTTGATAATTAGGCGTTGTCGGCAGTAATGGGATGCCTTCACTTAATTCTATATTTAAAACTTTCCAGGGCACAAATATACTCACAAAGTCTCCTTTTATGTAACTACGTTCAATTTTGGAAATAGTATTATTAAATTTTCAATTAGCCAAGAAAAATCAAAAATCATCCCTTAAAATTATCAGCGATTCGTTGTGGCTTATTCGAGCTTTAGCCAATAAACGTCAAAGTATTGCTGAAATTTTCGATTTACATTTCTGGTTTTTGCCAAACAGATGCCGTTTCTGTGCCGGCACTTTCAGGCTTGTGCAGGAAGTAACTTGCCCAAGTCAGCGGACTGAGTAACAAACAAAAGAATTCCCGCTGACGAGGCGATAAATGGGAAAAGGAAACATCATGGCAAAGCACTGTCAGCGGATTGATAAATGTTGCAGAACCCAAACAAGGTAACTCGATTAGATATTTGAGTTCTTCGAGTGTGTAGCCTCGCCGGACATGACCCCATTCTGCCATGACGTCAGTATCTTTAGGGCAGATAGGTTGCATAAATTTATAGTAGGGAAACCGCCAGTTTTCGTTAGGAGTGCTAATCAGGAGAAACCCACCTGGACGCAGTACCCGTAGTGCCTCTAACACTGCCTTTTTATGATCAGGTATGTGTTCTAAAACATCGAACATAGTCACGGCATCAAAAGAGCCATCTTCAAAGGGAAGATTTGTTGCATCCCCACATGAAAACCGCACCCGTTCTTGCTGGTTACGGGGCGATTCTGCATAGCTGGGATCAAGGTCTAAATTAATAATTTATGCTTGAGGGTATAAACAGGCCGTCAAACCGCTGCCGCCACCGCCTACTTCTAAAATATCTCGCATCGGTTGTTCGGGTGCAATTCTGTGAATCGCCCGCATTTTTTCCCAATAAAAAAATCCCTGAGTTAAAGGCCGGCCAAAAGGATTGCCGGAGAGAAACTTGCCGAGCTGGGCCTTAGAAGCAGGTAGAGTTTGAGAAGAAACTGTTTGCATATTTATTACCTAAATTTAGGATAGTTTATCAAGGCAATTGGCGATTTTTAAAGTAGAAAATAACTCCAGCAAAAGCGCCGAAAAGTCCGGAAACGAGCAGCCGGTTAAAAGATTGCAATCCTTTTAATGTTCCGTAGACAAACCGGCTGGCGTAATACATCGGCAAATTGACAAATAAGCGGCGCAAGTTTCCCCAGTGTTTGTATCTGGCAAACTGCACTAAAAGAGCAGTAACGTAGCCGCGCCAATAGTGATACATCTGGTGTTTTAACGTCTCTGAATCGCTGCGATGGTAATGGTAAACGACAGAAGCCGACTCATACCGGCACACCCAACCTTCTGCAAGCAGGCGATACCAAAATTCCGAGTCTTCACTACAGCCGGCAGCACCGGCACCTAATCGTTCGTCAAAGTTTCCGACTAAATCAAACGCTTTACGACGAATTGCCATATTCGCGCCGGCACCCACCTCCCAAGCCGGAACACCTTTAGATTTCATCTGTTAAAAAAATTGGCTGTCAAAGGTTTTTGTAAAATATCCTTTATTCAGATATCCTAACCCTTTTTCAAAGATAAACTGCGCTTCAGTTTCAAGTTCTGCCGGCAAAACTAAACCCGTTACACTCATAACATTCGGTTGATAAAAACCTTGTAACAATCGAGTCAGCCACTCTGGATGAAGCATCACATCATCATCCGTAAATGCGATAATATCGCCCGTACTGTGAAGGATGCCGGTGTTTCGCGCCACACTCAAACCCGGTCGGGGTTCCCGTACATATTTAACATTCGGGATTTGCGCGACGGCTTCGCGAGTTGCCTCAGAAGTTGGGGCATTATCGACAACAACAATTTCCTGGGGGGTTTGGGATAAATTTTGCAGCGATTTTAAACATTGGATCAGTTGAGCCGGTCGTTCTCGCGTGCAAATTACAATTGAAACCGAAGCCTCACTCGGCTGTGAAAAGCACGCTTCTAGCTTAACAAAAGGTCGCTCTAATGCCATCAACTCGTGAAAATCTGGCGGCGTCTTTTCTACCAAATGTTTCGGAAGTTCTGGCAAAGGTGCCTTAAAGCCTTTTTTTAATAAAAGATCGCCCATTGCCGGCACAATTGTTTTCAGCCCCGCCCACCGGCTCTGCTGCTAATGCCCGCTACCGAGTCACGCCGGAAGCATTTGAAGAACAGTTGCGTTACTTGCGAGATGCTGGGTTCTACAGCGTCACGTTAGAGGAGTGGCGCAAGGCAATGGCGGCGAAAAAACCGCTTGCCGGTCGAGGAATTATCATTACATTTGATGACGGCTATGTTGACTTTTTAACCTATGCGTGCCCCCTCTTAAAACAGTATGGTTTCTCAGCAATCGTCTTTTTGGTGGCAGAGCGGGTTGGCGGCACCAATAGCTGGGATAGCATTTATGGTGAGGAGTTGCCCCTGCTGGGATGGGAAGAGATTCGCCGGCTTCAGGAAATGGGGTTGAGTTTGCCTCTCATTCCGCAACTCATCAACTTTTGACAACACTAAAACCAGAAGAAATTGTTCGGGAAGGGGCGAGATCGCGAGCAATTCTGCAACGAGAATTGGGGAAAGCAATTAACACAATTGCTTATCCACACGGTGACACTGATCGGGTTGTGCGGCACTTAATGGGTGCCTGCGGCTATGTGTTTGGTTTATCTTGCCGATCAGGTTTAAGCCGGTTTGGCGACTCACTCCTCGATCTGCCACGAGTTGAGGTGACGGGGTCCGATAATTTACGAGAATTTGTCGCTAAACTCAGTTTGTAATCCTTCTGCAGTTTTCTCTAAAAAATTAGAAACAACTGCCGTCAGGAAATGTCCGTTCACTTGATGAGTTTGCCTGATGCTCTACTTCATTCTTGTCTGGACTTTTCTCCTGATTACTTGCTGCGTGATCGGCACCGCTTTGCTCAATCTGTTGAAAGCAGATTGTTTCGGGCGAATGGGTGATCGTGTCTTAGCTGCCCTATGGTTAGGAGTGATTGTTCTTTCAATTTCTCTGCTGGCAACTGCTTTTGTTTTTCCACTATCTCCCCTAACAGGTGCTATTGTTACTGCCGGCATTTGCTACCTGTCTCTTTTGTCAAAGCCCACCCGAAATGAAATGGGTGTTTTGTGTTTTAAGTTATCTTTAGATTTAATTTTAGGATTTTTGACTTTAGCGGTACTCGTCGCCGCACTAACTGCTAGAGAGATGAGGTGGATCGATACAGGTCTTTATCATTACAATTCTATTCAATGGTTATCTAAGTTTGGCGTAGTTCCAGGTATCGCGCTGCTAATAAAGCAGTTGGGTTTTGCTTCCTCTTGGTTTGCGCTGGCTGCACCTTTTAATGCTGAAATTTTACAGTCACGAGCGAGTGCGGTTACGAATGGTTTTGTGTATCTCATCGCTTTATTGCAGTTTTTGATCTGTCTGGGACAGGGGTTCAAAAATAAGGCACAGATAAGTGACTGGTTAGTGATAGTTTCTTCATTAATTCTCCTGCCGATTGTCGCGACAAATAATTTGATGTCGGTGATTTTGATCTCACCTTCCCCCGATCTGCCGGTGGTTTTCCTCGTGCCGGTGATTGCTTGGGCTATTTTAGTCGTGTATCGGCAAAAAACGCCGTCTTTAGAGGACGGGCAAGCTTCGATTTTGGATGATAAACTGATTCCTTTAATTTTATCTGCCGGCGCGGTGACTATCAAGCTAACTGCTCTCCCTATGCTGTTTATAGCCGGCCTTTTTTATATTTTTGGCAGAGGTTTAATTTTATGGCGAGTTTTCATTGGTGTTGGAGCCAGCTTGTTGCTGTCATCACCAATGTTGCTTTATGGAATTATCACTTCAGGATGCCCGCTTTACCCATCAACTTTTCTTTGTTTAGATTTACCTTGGTCGCCCTCAGCACAAGCAGTTAAGCGGATAGCAGAAAGCACTCATGGTTGGACAAATTGGTATGGGGAACCTCCGCAGGCTGCCCCTTCTTGGCTGTGGTTGTTGTCGCAGTGGTTAACATCTAACAAGCTCAATGCAGTCATGGGGTTTTTAATTGCGATTTCGGCTTTCTGTGCTTTCGTAATCGGGGTAAATCTAATCAGAAAGAATCAAATTACCCGGCAATTTTGGATATTGGCATTGGCGGCATCGGGAATTGTCTTTTTGATGATGACAGCTCCTTTTTTCAGATTTGGTTTAGGGTATTTAATCCTTTTGCCGGCATTCACAATAGCTGCCTGTTACAACAATTTCCTGGGTGATCGGTTGTTTCGCATTAAAAAACGTTTTAAGTTCGGCCATCACTTAAGCAATTTACCGAAAATTAAGCCGATATTTGCTTTATTTTTATCTGCTTTTGCGCTTGTTTTATCAATTCATCGGGGAGGGTTGGAAAGACTGCTTTTGCCGCCTCAGATAGCGAAAGTTGAATTTGTCCAAAAGCAAACGAACGATATCTTATATTTATCTCCTAAACAACCGGGTCAATTGTGCTGGGCAACCGATTTACCTTGTGCTTTCCAACTAGAAGAAACTGTAAAGCTTCGCGACCCAGCTAGGGGAATTGAAGCCGGCTTTATTCAGAAAAAATAGCTTTTCACAAAAGCGGATAAATTTACATATTAGGGTTTAGATGGCTTGCCGATTTATACCCATTCATTACCTAACTCAATCTATCTTTCGACACAGCTTTTAGTGTTTTTCTTAATACTTAGTTTTCCTTTATAAGCCGACTTTCAGCATATCTACTTAGAACAACCAGCTATCTAGAATGTTAAACTAGCTTGTAAGAATTTTCAACGGTTTTGGCGGTTATGCTAATAGCACAACATCTGTGGGATTTGATTTTGTTCTTGATTATTCTAGGATCGCCAATTCCTTTATGTTTATCCTTTGCTCTCCTTAATCAAAGAGAAAGAAATCAATCTTCATTTTCTCATTTTTTATTGGTTGCTATCACCAGCTGGATTATTATAAAAATTAGCCTTGCTCTCTTATTGGGTATTTTAGAGAAATTAACACTTGGTTCTGTTATCTTTTTAGATGGGGTAATTTTTATAGCCGGATTGATTCTCGTTTTATATCTGAGAAGATATCCTTTCTCTACTTCATTAAAAGAACTACTAAAATTTAGCCGACCTTTACACAAATCAGAACTTCTCATCATCGGTACACTTTCTTTTGTGGGATTGATTGCTCTGGAAAGGCTGGCAACCATCCCGATTACAGATTATGATTCTTTATGGTTCCATCTTCCCCTAATCGCTCGATGGTATCAAACCGGCTCACTAACGCTTCTTGATCCTGCCGGCAATTGGATTTTCGATCATGAACAAGCCAGAGTCTACCCTTATAATTGGCATCTTCTCTCTACGACATTTTTAATGCCATTTCGAGAGGATTTTTTGGTTGCTTTTCCCATGCTGATCGCTTGGGTGCTTCTGGGACTTTCAGTATATCTCCTAAGTATTAAACTTGGGGCAGTAAGAATTTATGCAATGGCAGCTTCATCCCTTATCTTGACATTTCCCATTATTCTCAATCATCTTAACACCAGCCATGTAGATATGCCTTTTACTTCGGTTTTTATGGTGGGATTATATTTAGGATTTTCTTATCATCAAAGCCGGTCTATTGCTGAGATTTCCTTATTTTTAGCATCTATAGGGTTGCTTTTGGGAATGAAACTTGTCGGCCCTATTTACGCAGCTATTTTAGTAATTGTATTTTTAAGTTTGGAAATAAGAAGTTTTCACCTAAAAAACATAAAATCAGATTATTTTTCACGTTTTATATTGGCGACAGGAATTTTCTGTTTAGCTTTTTTAGGTGGCTTTTGGTACTTAAAAAACTTCTTGTATAGCCAAAATCATGCAAATGAAATTGAGGAAATCAAAGTTGCTAGTGCCAATCTTACAATTTTACCAAGATTGATCAATTTATCTGAAGTCCAAAAAAGTTCTTTAGCTTTCCAGTTCAATCCAACCAATATCTCTCATTGGCAAACCCTAGGGATACAACTAATTGTAAGATTGCAGATTCCATTTATAGCGATGTCGTGGCAGGCTCTTTTGCTGCCCTATGGTTTTATCAAGGGTAAAAATAAAATAACAAACAAAAATTTTATCTATTTAATTGCTTTACTCATCGGGACAGGATTACTTTTTTTCAATACTCCCTACAGTTCTGGAACCAGTGGGGAAGAGCCAGGGCAATTAAGCGCTTTGCTAGGTTATAACTTAAGATATGGCTTTCCATTTTTCAGTCTGCTAGGTGTCGCTGCAGCCGTTAGCACAACTCTCAGGCAAAGCCGGCATAAAGTTATTGTCGCAATCGTTATAATTAGCGGGATTGCCGGCATCCTTAGCAGTACCCTATTTGACACAATCAGGAACGCATTTTTTAGCGAAGTTCTTGTGGGTTCAGCCAACCAGCTACTGGATAACTTTAAAATTTATCCGATCCAAACAGCTACTATTGCTGTATCAGCACTAAAATCTGAAATTTTGAATGTAATAATTTATGTTATTCTACTTCCCATAATCATTTATTTACTACTAAAATTGAATTCATTTAAACCATTATTATTATCCAGATTTATTAAATTATTTAAACTGCTCAATAGTCGGAGTTTTGTGGCACTCTGTCTATGTTTAATCATTGGCGCTACATGGGTAGCCCGAGAAAAACGAGATGATGCCCGAACAGAAATGTATAATGGCATTTATGAATATATGGAAACCCATATAGATACCCATGAAAAATTTGCCTATATGTTGAGCCGGCGCAGTTATCTTTTTTATGGAAGGAACCTTGAGCGAACAGTTTGGCATATTCCCTTCGATCCTAAACAATCTTCTCAAGTTATAGATGATCTGCGGCAGCGAGAAATAAGTTTTCTAGGAGTTGGACCCTTGCAAAAAGAAGATATGGCGGATAAGCAAGCAATCGCCTGGTTAAAAAGCTCGGAAAAATCATTAATCCGGGGATTCGGCACACAGCTGAATTTAGGGCCGGCAATTTATCGTCTAAACTGAGTTATTTATTTTCTTATCAATTAATTAGTAACGAGATATCTAATGGAACAAAAGCAGCCTTTATTCTCAATTATTGTTCCCACCTATGCCCGTCCAGAAAGATTGGCAAACTGCCTTGAATCCTTTGCTCAGCTTGATTATTCCCGCGATCGCTTTGAGGTGATTGTGGTGAATGATGGCAGCGAAATCCCCTTAGAAACGGTGGTTGCACCCTTGCAAAACCGCCTGAATATCATCTCCCACACACAACCCCACGCAGGGCCGGCAACTGCCCGTAATACCGGCGCTATGGCGGCAAAAGGAAAGTTTTTAGTCTTCACCGATGATGATTGCACAGCCACCCCAGATTGGCTGCAAACTTTAGAAGCTAGATTTGCTACAATGCCAAACTGTTTAATTGGGGGTCAAACGCTTAACGCGCTTCCCGATAATTTGTATTCAACAGCCAGTCAATTACTGATTGATTATCTATATAGTTATTACAACGCGAACCCTGAGCAAGCACGCTTTTTTACTTCAAATAATTTTGCCCTGCCGGCAGATTCTTTTCACGCCCTAGGTGGTTTTGACACCACCTTCCCCCTCGCTGCCGGTGAGGATCGCGAATTTTGTGCTCGCTGGTTGGACTGTGGCTACCCCACCCTTTATGCTTCAGAGGTCAAAGTTTATCACGCCCATGACCTAACTCTCAGCAAATTTTGGCGGCAGCAATTCAACTACGGGCGGGGCGCATTCTGTTTTCATCAACGTTCTTCTCAACGGGATATGGGAGAAAAAAGCCGGCAACCCCTCTCTTTTTATCGCAACTTGCTTACTTATCCATTTTCCCAAGCATCGCAGCATTCTCTGCCATTTTTAGCGGCCTTATTCTTTCTTTCACAAGTGGCAATTACGACTGGACTCTTGTGGGAAAAAAGATTTTATCAGGCTGCAAAAACTTAAAATGCCTGTCATTTCTGCTACTCAAATCAAGCCCCGCTTTATCCGCTTAAACAATCAAAAAGCCACCTGTCTTTATCTCCCACTAGCCCCTAGTCCCTAATTCCTCTTACTACAGCTTAACTCGGTCGCCCCAATGTGGTGATATAAATAACGGCTTCATCGGCTGGAATACCTAACACTTCATTGACTTGATCATCAAAAAAGCCACCAATGCCGCTGACGCCTAAACCGAGGTGAATGGCGGCTAAATTTAGCCTTTGCCCCAAATGACCGGCATCCATGTGCAAATAGCGATAAACACGATCTCCATACTGAGCAATCGCATTCTTCAAGTCGGCGGTGTGAAATACGACGGCCCCCGCATCTCTTCCTAAGTTTTGTCCTAAGCAGAGAAAATGCAACTCTCGCCGGAAGTTTTTAAAGCGAACTTGACGCAGTTCTTGAATTTTTGGCGCGTAATAGTAACAGCCTTCTTCTAAACCTTCAACTCCAGAAACCGCAATAAATGTCTCGATTAAGTTCAGATCAAAATAGTCTGGATGACCCTCTAATCCTTGATCGATGTAATGCTGGGGCTGGTAAGTAAAATCTAATAGCGCCTTGAGTTCTTCTAGGGTGAGTTCGGAACCTGTGTAAGTGCGGGTAGAACGCCGCCGCAGGATGGTGCTTTCAAGTCCTTCGAGGTTGTGTCCCCAAACAAGGGATGGGGTGACGGTGGAAACTTTGGTGCAGAAGGGGAAGTTGTATTTGTCTTGGTCTCGAGCTTCATCGGAGTTGAATTTCCAGCCTTGGGGGCCGGTGGTATCTGCTGCGATCTCGGTGCAGGCGTGAAAATAGTTCAGCAGTGCTCCGTCTGGGATGTTGGGATAGCTGGTTTGGGTGCCGGAGGGTAGGGCTGTTCGGGCTGCCGGCAGGTTTTGTTGAATGTCTAGCAAGTCGGCGAGGGGAAGAACAGAGATCGCGCCTTCTTGGTCTGGATCGAGGTAGAGGAGTTGGTTAAGCGCTTCATCGTTAAATCCCCCGATCAAGTGTGGGCGATAGTCGCTGAGGGCGCTGGCGAGTTCTATGTTGCCGAGAAGATGGCCGGTGTCTAAATAAATTCGCCGGTAAGCCCGATCTTGATAGCGCCAAGCTGAGCGCTCAAAAATTGCTGTGGTGATGATCGCTAGATGGGTGCTTTCTAAGGATGGATGCCAGAAACAAGCGGCTTGCAGGGCTGACCAAACGTGGTTATCCCAAAAATGTACGAGGGAATGGCTCTGGGTTTGGTAGTTGTAAAGACCGGCAGGTAACAGGCCAGTGCCGCGAGAAACGAGATAAACTTCTGCTGGGTACAAGCCGCCGGCAGAAGGGGCGGCCCTCAGATACAAGGGGCTGCCGGCCATCGTCGGGATCTTAGCGGTGAGGCCGTAACTGCAAAATAATAATCGAGACAAACGCTGCCACCACTTGGCCTCTGGATCGCTGACCTCTGCTTTGAAGTAGGGTTTCAGGTCGAAGGATGTACCAATCTTGTACTCCTTGAAGGGCACCGGCTGTTTTTCCCAGTCTAATTGATGATTTTTGCCGGCTAGGGTTTGCGGGTCATATTTTGTGCGTTCGTGGTAATGCTGAGCGATAGAGACTTTAAGTTCGGGCATAGATACTTTAAAATTTTTCTCCTTTGCCTTCGATCTTGACATTCTCAGCTTGAAACGTGTCAGGCCGGCAGGTGAAGTTATGGCCGGCACCCCTCGTCAATGCCGATGGTTACGTGCCCAAACATTTAAGAAAACATTAAATCTAGCGCTTTTTCGTTACAAATCCTTAACAATTGTAAAAAGGTTAAGTATAAATACGCAGATTTTCACGGTCAAGTTCTGCGCCTTTATGCCGGCACCCCATAACAACAAACCGTTAATATGCAAAAGCTAAACGCAAAGGAGTTAAAAGAGCAGTACGCCGAAGGGAAACGAGACTTTGGCGGGATAGATTTAAGCGAGGTGAATCTATTTGAAGCCGACTTCCGAGAAATTAACCTTAACGGCAGCAATCTCACAAGCACCTATTTGCCTTACGCCAATCTTAGCCAAGCCAACCTGCACGCTGCTCAAATCAGCGCGGCTGAACTGAGTGACGTTAAGCTTTATCAGGCTGATTTATCTGAAGCCAACCTGCGGGGGGCGAATTTGTGTAGAGCGAATCTGCGTTATGCAAATTTGCAAGGTGCTGACCTTTCAGGAGCGAATTTGCAAGGAGCGAACCTGTACAATGCGGATCTGGGTTCGGCTAATTTGATCGATGCAGATTTAAGCCGCGCCAATTTAGAAGGCGCAAGGCTGACACAGGCAAGGCTAGCCGGTTGCAATTTTTACCGCGCCCGAATGGTAGATTTCTCAGACGCTTATCTCGATAGCACGACGGTTCGCCCAGACGGGTATCGCGAAGGTAGTTCGTGATCAACAGGCAAGCAGAAATAAAGCGAACACTGCTTATAAAGCCTATGCAACATTAGTCAAACTCAGGCGGCCACAATTCAGAAACTGGGGCTTCCCAGCCGGCCAATAATTCGGGAACGGTCAAAATGTCTCCATCTCTGAGTAGAATTGGGCTGCCCGTAGGGCGATAAACGGTGACAGTTTGCTCATCTGGATCGATAAGAATTCCGATTAAAGCCCCCATTTCTAAAAACATCTTAATCTTGTCTTGCAAAGATTTAATTCGGTCACTTTGTGATTTAATTTCTACGACTAAATCGGGAACGAGTTCGGCAAAATAACGCTGGCTTTTCTTGAGACGTTCCGCACTGACATAGGAAACGTCCGGTGCTTTTAAGTTAGTATCCGGCATAATAAAACCGCCGCTGGAATCAAACACGCGTCCAAGCCGGCGGGGTTTAACCCAGTTGCCAAGCAGTCGGATGAACTCAGCCCCTATTTCGCTAGATTCGATATCTGATGGACCCATAACAGAAATTTTTCCATCTTCGAGTTCTAATTGGTAATCGAAACCGGCTTCGGAAAGTGTGGCTTGCAGTTGTTCCAAGTCTTTAACCGTTAGCAGTGGCATGAGTAGAGTCTCCTTGGGTATGTAATGCTATTGCTGATAAACAGGCAAGCAGAAATAAAGCGAACACTGCTGCTGATGCCGGTGCAACATTAATCAAACTCAGGGGGCCACAATTCCGAAACAGGAGCTTCCCAGCCGGCCAATATTTCGGGAACGGTCAAAATGTCTCCATCTCTGAGTAGAATTGGGCTGTCGGCGGGTCGATAAACGGTCACGGTTTGCTCATCTGGAGCGATAAGAATTCCGACTAAAGCCCCCATTTCTAAAAACATTTTAATCTTGTCTTGCAAAGATTTAATTCGGTCACTTTGGGACTTAATTTCTACGACTAAATCCGGAACTAATTCGGCAAAATAACGCTGACTTTTCTTAAGACGTTCAGCGCGGACAAAGCAAACATCAGGTGCTTTTAAATTGGTATCCGGCATAATAAAACCGCCGCTAGAATCAAACACGCGTCCTAGCCGGCGCGGATAAACCCAATTGCTCAACAATCGGATGAATAAAACGCCTATTTCGCTTGATTCGATATCTGATGGACCCATAACAGAAATTTTTCCATCTTCGAGTTCTAATTGGTAATCTAAACCGGCTTCGGAAAGTGTGGCTTGCAGTTGTTCCAAGTCTTTAACCGTTAGGTGTGGCATGAGTGGAGTCTCCTTGGGTGTCTGAGCCTAGGGCTATTGTAAGACAAGCCCAGAAAGGCCGAGAGTTAGAGCGCTTAAACCGGCTACCGAGAAACGATTTGGACTGGGAAATAATTGCCGGCTTGAGGAGAAAGCTGAGAAGTTGTTGCCGGCAACCCTGAGATAGTGTAAATTTTCCGGGGAGGGAACCGGCTTTGGGGGATTGGGGAAAATACACTTGGAAGCTTCACAACCGGATATGGATTTAACGTCTACTTTTTCATCGCAACTGCGTGCCTGTACTGACAACTTGTTTGAGCGGATGGATCGCTTTTCCCAGGCGCGAATTTTAGTTGTGGGCGATCTGACGCTGGATGAGTTTCTCACTGGGCAAGTTGAGCGTATTTCCCGCGAAGCGCCGGTGTTGATTATTCGCCATGAGAATACCCGACAAGTGCCGGGAGGCGGGGCAAATGCGGTTTACAATTTGGCGAAGTTGGGCGCACAGGTGAAGGTTGCCGGTTTCGTGGGCAAGGATATCCAAGGACAGGCTTTGCGGGACATTTTTGAGGCTGCCGGCATTGATACGCAAGGAATGTTGATTGATGCAGATCGCCCAACGGTTACGAAAACCCGGATTTCTGGTCATGCGCGGCAGTCTGTGACTCAGCAAATCGTGCGGGTAGATCGCAAATCGGATGATTTGCCAGATTTGGATTTGCAGTTGCAGTTGGCGGAGTATATCCGGCAGCAGTTGCCAACGGTGGATGCGGTGGTGTGCTCGGATTATGGGGATGGGGTGTTGACTGCGCCGGTAATTGAGGCAGCGCTAGGACACCGGCAGGTAATTGTGGATACTCAGAAAGATTTGCAGCGCTTTGCCGGCGCGACGATATTTACGCCTAATTTACCGGAAGCTGAACAAGCGGTGGGATATGGGATTAATAGCCCTCAAACTGTGTCGCAGGCGGGAAAGGATTTGCTGGAACTGACTCAGGCGAAGCAATTTTTAATCACGCGGGGTGAAGAGGGGATGACGCTGTTTGAAGGTGCCGGCGTTGAGCATCATATCCCGGCTTTTAACCGCACGGATGTTTTTGACGTGACGGGTGCCGGTGATACGGTGGTTGCGGCGCTGACGTTGGGTTTGTGTGCCGGTGGTTCTTTCTGGGAATCTGCGGTTTTGGGGAATTTAGCGGCGAGTATTGTTGTGCGTCAATTTGGGACTGCTACAACAACGATTGAGGAGATGAAGGAGGCTTTGCAGTTGTTGCTTGAAGTTTAGATTGGGTTGTTAGGAATAAAAGATTTTTTATTTAACCGCAGATGCACGCAGATAAACGCAGATGGGTTAACGGCTGTGTTGGATTGATGTTGTTGGGTGAAGTGAAACGGAGGGTTCGCTTTGCTCAACCCAACCTACTTGGGGGTTTATAGCAACCGGCACCACTTGAAACTGAAATTCAAACTTAATCGGCTTGCAAAAATCTGAAATACTTGCTAAACATAGCTTGCAGCCTTCTGTAAAGGCGTGAAAGTTCGCATCAAGTTAATCCAAAATCCAAAATTGATATGACCCACAGCTGGAACAACGGTGAAAATAGACAACCCCGCCGGATATTGATCACGGGGGGTGCCGGCTTTATTGGCTCAAATTTTGTGCATCACTGGTGCGAATCTTACGGGGGCGATCGCGTGGTGGTTCTCGATGCCTTGACGTATGCCGGCAACCGGCAAACTCTGGCACAGTTGGAGGGAAGGGAGAATTTTCGCTTTGTGCAGGGGGATATCTGCGATCGCGCGGCTGTCGATAGTCTATTGCAAGAGGAAGCGATTGATACGGTTGCCCACTTTGCCGCAGAGTCTCACGTTGATCGCTCAATTCTCGGTCCCGGTGCTTTTGTGCAAACGAATGTGGTGGGCACTTTTACGCTGTTAGAAGCGTTTCGGCAGCATTGGAATGGCAAGGGACAACCGAGTGATTACAGGTTCCTCCACGTTTCTACGGATGAAGTTTACGGCAGTCTCGGCCCGGATGATCCAGCGTTTACCGAAACAACGCCTTATGCGCCGAATAGTCCCTATTCTGCCTCGAAAGCCGGCAGCGATCATTTAGCGCGGGCTTATTTCCACACTTACAAAGTTCCGACAATTATTACCAATTGTTCTAACAATTACGGCCCTTATCATTTCCCTGAAAAATTGATTCCCCTGATGTGCATTAATATGCTGCTGGGCAAACCTTTGCCGGTTTATGGGGATGGTCAAAATGTGCGAGATTGGCTGTATGTTCGCGATCATTGTAGTGCCTTAGATGTGGTGATTCATCGCGGTGAACCGGGGGAAACTTACAATGTTGGCGGTAATAATGAAGTGAAAAATATTGACTTGGTGCGGATGTTGTGTAAGTTAATGGATGAGATGGCAACTGAGCTGCCGGTGCGTCCTTGTGAGGAGTTGATTACGTTTGTAAAGGATCGGCCTGGACATGATCGCCGGTATGCGATAGACGCAACCAAGATTAAAACTGAGTTGGGTTGGACGCCTTCTGTTACGGTTGAAGAGGGATTGCGGCGCACGGTTGAATGGTTTTTAACCCATGAAGATTGGTGGAAACCGCTACTCTCTGAAGAGTATCAAGCTTATTACAACCAAGTTTACGTTTAAAAGTAAAATTGCCAGAATTCAGGCGAGCGTTTACTTTGGTTGCGCTGAATTTGCTTTAGAAAATTGCGATGTTTAGAAACTCGGTTTTTTAAAAAGCCGGGTTTCTTTATGTTAAGTTTATTCGAGTTTACCAATGATTAAGAATTGCGATAAAATCATAAGTATTTAACTTTCCATCACAATTCGCCGAATCCAACCAACAATATCTTCTATTAAATTTGGCTGATTGGGTGAGAAAGATTGTAAGGGGATATTCGATTGATTACTGACGACGCAAATGCCTCCAGCAAATTTGCTTAAACCGTTGAGGAAGCTTTCGCTAAAGCCTTGGGGTGGTGCGCCGGCAGGGTTTTCATAAAAGAGTAAAATCGGTCGCTTTTTGCCTTTGCGACAGAGAGATTTATAATACACCTTCAGCTCTGCTATTTTTGTAGGCTCGCCATTAGAACGCTCTGGACAACCACTATCAAGCATGGCATCGTAAATTTCCAGAATCGGGTTATCCTTATCAAAAAAATTGCTGCCGTCAATGCAAATAAGCTGGACTGAATTGATTAATTCTATGTCAAGTGCAGCCTTCAGTCGTTGTGGTAATTCTGCTAAGTTGCGCTGTTGGGTGCCGGCGGAGAAGCCTACTCCTGTTGTTTCCGGGACTTCGGGATGGGGTGTGTGAGGTGGATGATGCCATGCCTCATAGAAGGTGGGATAGGGCAGAGTTTGGGCGCAGTGCCAGATGACTTCGTAGCAGTTCTTGAATCGATCAAACTCATTTTCGTAAGTTTCATTAGATAGGTAATCTTTTAAGGCAGAGACAACCCCCGCCATTTGCTTATCTTTCACCAAAATCTTTTTCAAGCTATCTGCCGCCTGACTGCCGATAGATTCATCCTCAGTGTTGCTAATTAACTCGACTAAAGCCCTGATAGCCGTTTCGTTGCCGGTGCCGATTTTCCCCAAGCTTTCTGCTGCTTCCCTGTTGATCCATTCATACTCACTGTTGCCGATTAATTCGACTAAAGCACTGATGGCCGTTTCGTTGCCGGGGTCGATTTTCCCTAAGCTATCTGCCGCTTCCCTGCGGGTTTTTTCATACTCACTGTTGCGGGTTAACTCGACTAAAGCATTGATGGCCGTTTCGTTGCCGGGGTCGATTTTCCCCAAGCTATATGCTGCCCTCGTGGTATCTTCATCCTCAGTGTTGCCAATTAACTCGACTAAAGCATTGATGGCATCTCTGTTGCCGGTGCCGATTTTCCCCAAGCTTTCTGCCGCCGTCCAGCGGGTCCATTCATACGCCAGGTTGCCAATAAAGTTGAACCTCCAAGTGTTGCCAATTAACTCGACTAAAGCATTGATGGCATCTCTGTTGCCGGTGCCGATTTTCCCCAAGCTTTCTGCCGCCCTCCTGCAGGTAAATTCATCCTCAGTGTTGCCAATTAACTCGACTAAAGCATTGATGGCATCTCTGTTGCCGGGGTCAATTTTCCCTAAGCTATCTGCCGCTTCCCTGCGGGTTTTTTCATACTCACTGTTGCGGGTTAACTCGACTAAAGCATTGATGGCCGTTTCGTTGCCGGGGTCGATTTCCCCCAAGCTTTCTGCCGCCCTCCTGCAGGTAAATTCATCCCCAGTGTTGCCAATTAACTCGACTAAAGTATTGATGGCATCTCTGTTGCCGGTGCCGATTTTCCCCAAGCTATATGCCGCCCTCGTGCGGGTATCTTCATCCTCAGTGTTGCCAATTAACTCGACTAAAGCAGCATTGATGGCATCTCTGTTGCCGGTGCCGATTTTCCCCAAGCTTTCTGCTGCCGTCCAGCGGGTAAATTCAGACTGAGTGTTGCCAATGAACTCCTCTAAAGCAGCATCGATGGCAGTTTCGTTGTCGGTGTCGATTTCCCCCAAGCTATATGCCGCCATCCAGCGGGTCCATTCATACTGACTGTTGCCAATTAACTCGACTAAAGCATTGATAACATCTCTGTTGCCGGTGCCGATTTTCCCCAAGCTATATGCCGCGCACGCGCGGGTTTTTTCATCCTCAGCGTTGCCGATTAGCTCGACTAAAGCCGTGATGGCAGTTTCGTTGCCGGTGCCGATATTCCCCAAGCTTTCTGCCGCCAAATAGCGGGTTTTTTCATCCCTAGAGTTGCGGGTTAACTCGACTAAAGCCCTGATGGCTTTGGATCGCTGTGTTTGGGGCAGCACTTCCCTCGATGCCTCTGCTATTGGATCGAGAAATGTTCGCCACTCTTGTTTTTCAATGTTGAAGTAACCAAAACCCCATTTAACGATTGTCCTGACAATTTCCTCACTTCTGGAACACTGGCGAAATTCGGTAATGCCGGCTGCTGCTAGAAAATAAGCTTGATCCTCATAGAAATCACCGCACTCATCCGCAAACTCAACTAGAGAAGTAATAAAGTCCTCTTTCTGTTTCTTCAGCACCTCTTTCTGTTCCCCTGGCACTTCGACACGCCCCAACCACAGCAAAATTACCTCTTTCCACTGCGGTTCAAAAATGCGGTAAATTCCCTGCTTTGGATCATTTGGCTCATCAGTGAGAAAATAATGCCAATCCTCCACCGCTAAAGCTGCAAAATATTCCTGAAACGTCAAGTGAAAAAAGGCATAAACCGGCTCATCAGTTTGGGCATCGTTGTAAACATAATTCAACCAACCTGCCTCATCAGCTAATTTAAATAAAGCGTGCCCCATAATTTTTTGCGCGAATCTCTTTCCCAGGAAACACTTCTGATCGAGTGCTTGCTGAGCCAATTTTCCTAAAGCGCTGTGCAGTTCCTCCTGCTTCTCTTCATTTTCTGTCAGGAGTGGGTGCGGTTTCCAGTGATAGTAATCCCTAACAAATCGTTCGTAAAGTCCCGCCTTTGTTTCTGGCAAATTTCCTTGTTTTAAATACCAAGTTTTGCAGAGCATCGCCACGCGTAAGGGATTTTTCACTGTATCCCGAATGCGCTCTTTTCCCGACTCTTCTAATTTAGCTTGTAACTGTTTTCCCAATTCTGGCTGATCACTTTTGGCAAACCACTGCCTAATAAAGTCTGCTACTTGATTTTCTTCAAAGCAGAGGGTGCGATAGGTTGCAAAATTAGGCAAAATATTCGGGTTTGCTTCCCACACATTCAGTCGGCAAGTCAGTACAACTCGCGCCTGCGCCACCCAAGCCGTGAGAGATTCAGCAATTTTTTGTAGAGGCGCTACCGCCCGCATTTCATCCGCCCCATCTAATAACAACCACACTTTACCGCCACTGAACAGTTTTTTAAATTTCTCCTCAAGTACGGCTGTCACTTTCATCGCATCGGAATTAATCACTGGTAGCGCATTTTTTAGCCAATTTTGCAACAAAAATTCTTCCAGAGTTTTCTCACCGACACTTGCCAAAGAAATTGCAATGGGAAAATAGGGGGAATTTTTCCCTTCTTCAAGATGCTGGGCGATCTTATCTAACCAAGTGCTTTTCCCTGCCCCCGGTTCACCGGCAATGGTGATATTTTTACCCGGTTTTGCGATAACTTTTTCGAGAAATTCATTCTTTTGATACGGCTTCTCAATAATTTCTGTTTGCGATAGCTGATATTGCCGCATTCCCTCGCTTGGCAAAGGCGAAAATTCCTCACCTCGCCGAGGCGTTGCCTTCGGTTTCACCAAACCCAGAGGCACATAAACATTTACCTCATGCCCCAAACCCCTGCCGGTAATTTGCTTGCGAAATAGCTGCCTTTCCCGTTGCTGTGCCAGCATGGCGCGACAAACTTGATGCCAATCAATGCTGTCATGGGGTGCTGGTTCCGGGGTTGTTTCCTCTAGATTTTTCTCTTGCCACTTCCGCTTAATCTCAGCAAGATTCTCTTCTGGTGATGCCGTGTGCCACTTCAGCGCCAACGTGAATTTCCAATAGCGCGTTCTTTCTGTACCTTCTGGGCGTTCATCGTTAAAAACGCCCAACTCTTTCAAGCAGTCGATAACTGTCTGAATTGCTTCTGCTTCCCTCTTTTCCCTGCTGCTGCCTTCTCCCTGCTGGCGTTTGGGAAGTTCTAAGCATTTACCGGCTTTCTCCGCTAATTGCCATAACCTCTTTTTTGTGGTGCCGGTTTCAACAATTATTTCCCGTTTACCCTGTTTTTGCGTATCCTTCCCCGTTACCCTCAGCTTGGTTGGATCTTTTTCACACCACTCAGCTTTAACCGCTAACTGTAACTCCGCATCGTCTAACTCCCACCCATTTGCCAAAGACAGCAAGGCTTCTAAAAGCTTAAATGTGTTGCTTTTAGCTGGTTCTTTCCAGGCAACGTTTCTCACCATAAATCAAATCTAAAGAAAAGATTAAAAAGCTGTAATTCCCCTAACCTGCAAGCTTCCCCAAACGTGTAAGCCTCATTATACAAGCTTTTCAGGCTGCCCTTGGGGAAGTTGATTGAGGAAAAACCCAAAAAAAGAATTTACCTCGTTAACCCAAAACGGGGTGAATTCAATGTGTACTGATAACCAAGAACAAAAGCACCAGCAACACAAAACTGATAACCAAAAACAAAAGCACCAGCAACGCGTTGCCGTCGAAGACTTTCACGGTAACTTTGTCGAACCACTGCAAAAAATGGTGGTGCAACCACAGCCGGGACTGAATTCGACTCCCGCACCTCTCCAAGGATATCCCAGCCTATGTTTGTTAATGTTAGTCCTATTTTTTTGGTGTGGATTCATTCACATCTGCCATTTACACCGGCGCAATTCTCGCCCATAAAAAAAGGGACGATCTCTGCAATCGCCCCCCTCTCTATCTCAAACAATTAACAACTAACCGGCTGCTGCTGATATATCCGTTCCACAACTTGAGCTAAACGCTTCATGCCGGTTTCTATTTCTGCATCGGTTGCCGTCAAACTAATGCGAATGCACTCATTCTTGTGTCTCCAATCTTCGCGTAAACCAGGGAAGAAAGAACTACCGGGAACGACAACCACGCCCACTTCCTTTAGTTCTTGATACAAATCCCAATCACTCATCGGCAAATTCTCCAACCAAAGCCATGCAAAAATTGCGCCTTCTCCGCGATGCAGGAACCACGGCAAATCCTTTGGCATCGCTGCATCTAAGGTGCTTTCAACAACGGTAAACTTACTTTGGTAATAAGGGCGAATCACGTTTTCTGCCACATCCGCAAGGGCACCACTGGCAATTGCCCGCGCTGCGATCGCTTGCCCGTAACGGGGGGAGTGAATACACATATTTGTCTGGAATGATTGCAGAATTTGAATCACTCCCTCATCGCCAACGGCAATGCCCACCCGTTCTCCCGGCAATCCGGCTTTTGATAAACTCATGCCATGAATCACATTGCCGCCAAACACCGGCGTCATTTCTGTAAAATTCAAGGCGGGGAACGGAGGGCCATAAGCCGAGTCTACCATCACCGGCACGTCGTAGGGGGCAGCCAGCGCCGCAATTTTCCGCACCTCTTCATCCGTCAAAACGTTGCCGGTGGGGTTACAGGGACGCGAGAACAGCACGCAGCCGGTGTTTTCGTTAATCTCCAATTGACTAAAATCAGGCCGGTATTTGAAACTATGACCGGCAGCATTAATATCCAGTGAAGGCTTATAGGCAAACAGCGCCTCTGGCATCAAGCTGACACCGCCATAGCCGGTATAATCGGGACTCAGGGGCAGGACAATTTGCTTCAGTTGTTTGCCGGTGGTGTAACCGCCAAAGGCATTGGCAGCATAAAAATAAAGCGCCTGACTGCCGGGGGTAATCAAGATGTTACGCTCAGTTAAATTCAACCCATAGCGCCGGTTGAAATCAGTCACCACGGCATCAATCAGCGGCTGATATCCTTGAGAAGATCCATACCGGCAAACGACTTCACCATAATCTGAACTTGCCAGAAGTTCGGCTGTGCAATCGCGCCATAACTGCTCTACCTCTGGCAGAATGACTGGATTGCCGGCGCTTAAATTGATAAACTCCTGCCCTTCTCCAGCTTGCAAGGTTTCAATAATATCTTTCATAATCGCCCGCACCCCTGTCAGGTGGGACATTTGATCGCCGAATTGAGTCAGGGCAGGATTCATAAGACTTTGAGATGAAACAACGCTGATAGTTAACAGATGTAGAAGATCGTAGCGAATTTGCTAGCAGTTTTAACCGCTATGTGCTGAAGTTTGATGGTTGTTTTGCTGCAATTGCAAGTTTTCTCGCCGGATCTTTGACTTAATCCACTTTAAAATTATCTGCTACCTGCGCCAATGGTACACTTACGCAAAATTTGACGTAGTACAGCAGCACAGGGGTATTGGATAAAGTCTGAAAGGCATTGGGGGGTTCCCCCCAAACCCCCCATTGGGTGACGGGTGCGTCCCCCAAACCCCCTCCACAAGGGGTTATCTGTGAGAATCTTATATTGAGTTTGGTGTATATTGTATAAATTAGTCTGAGCGAATATTTTCTACGCTGATGCTATGCCCCTAGGCAGTGGGGTATATTTTGGTAGATTGAAGATTGTTTGTACTTGCCCTGACTTTCAGCGAATCAGCCGGCTCAAGGTTGCTTCCATGACTGCGGTTGTTTGACCGGCAACGGTAAAAACTAAGGCTTCCCGATAGACTCGCTGTGCGGCATGATGTTTATAATTCGCAGCACCACTAGAAACCGTTACCGCAGCCGTCGCACACCGGCACGCTAATTCTATCGCCCACGCACGCAATTTCAACCGATCTGCGTCAGGTTGCCGGTAAGCCTCAAGTATGCCGGCACGACAGTTGAGCAATTCCCGATCTAGGGCGTCAAAAGTCGCGTTAATAAAAGGTAACTGCTTGGTTTTTGCTACCTCTTCTACAATATCAAGGCCGGCACGCGCGCAACCCAAGGCAAAAAAACTATGCTGTAATACATTCTTGCGATCATTTTCATGAATCCAACCAGCCGGCTGGATAAACAGCACCCGCTCTTTTGGTAAAAACCACTGATTTAACTGGGCGGTAACGGTGTTAGTCGATGCCATTGCTGCCAACTCCATCGGCTCACTAAATATAATTTTGCCACCGGCATCTTGATAGCTTTCCACAAACGGCACCACGCCAAAGACAGCGCCACCATCCGGCAATGTCGCGCCGGCAATAAATTCTTGAAAGCAGCCAAAGCCGGTGATCCAAGGCACGTATCCATTGAGCAGGAAGCCGGCTGCAACCGGCTGCGCGACGAGTGCCGGTTCTCCCTGACGCCGCAATTGCGAAAAGCCAACGCCTACTAACCGCTTGCCGGTGGCTAAATGGGGGAGATATTCTTCCTTAAGCGCTTCATTCTCACTTTTGGCTAAAAAGCCGCCGGCGCTTTGGTGCTGGGTTTGCATGAAAGCCAAGGCACCAGAGTATCTAGTTACTATCTCTTGAAAGGTGCGAAAACTTTCTTCATTGAATTCTGGCGCACTCTCGCTTTGGGGAACTCGCAGTGCTAGTAAGGAACGTTCACCAAGTCCTTTTAAAGCGGTTTGTAATGCTGCCGCATCACTGTCAATTTGGGCAGCTTGCGGCGCGACAAATTCACGCAAATAAGATCGAGCGATATCTAATAACGGGTGCCGGCAATCCATGTGATTTTATTCGCTGCAATTGTGCCGGTTAAAGAGGCAATGTAAGAACAAGAAGATTCATTTTACACCAATGCAAAATAGCCGATTTTATTGAGATTTCGTCCACAGCAACTTAATTCGCTGCTCAAATCCGCCTCTTTCTTCCCGCCTGCGGCTTTGCTCTGCTAAGACGGCTTCGCGTTCAATTCCACAGGTTAACATGACGGCATCAATTACTTCATACAGATCAGCCAATTCTTTGACCAAGTCTTGAGAATTTGCACCCGCAGCTTCTTTGGCTTCTTCTATCAGTTTGTCTCGCAAAGCTTGTTGATACTCATCCTGCGACATCGTTACTACTTCACATTGATTGCCGGCTTTGTGAATAATTTCTGGAATCCGATCTCGCACAAGTTTGTTATATTCCTGAAACATCTCAAATTCTCACTTATCATTTCTCACATTAATTTTCTGAGTCTTCCCGTTGCTCTCGATTCTGAGCATCGAGAAACTTTAACTGCCGGTAAAGCATGGCAATTTGAGGCAATTCTACACCGGCACTCTGCGCCGCACGCCAAGGATTGCCTACAATTGCCTCCAGTTCTAAGGGACGCTTTTCGTCATAGTCAATCTTCATGCTGGTTCGATAAGGCTTCATCTTTGCAGTGTGATCCACCATTTTTTGAATAAAACTATCGGGAATTGCGCGATTGTATGCTGCCGCGCCAGCAACCACTTCCTGCATCAATTGCTCGACTAAAATGCGAATATGAGCATCTGCCATTAGCTCATCTGTCCTGGCATTCAAAATTACAGAAAGCCCGTTGTAAGGAATATTCCAAACGAGTTTTTTCCATCGAGCAAGCATTAAATCTTCTGCCTGTTCGATGGGGATGCCGGCGCGTTCAAAATCACTGGCAATTAAACGCATTCGTTCTGTAATGCCTGCCGGTTGATAGTCTGGAGTATATTCTCCCAGGGCCACCGCACTGTAATCTAAATGGCGGATCAAACCAGGCCCGACTTTATTAGAACAAACAAAACATAACCCTCCCATCACACGTTCAGCGCCAACAATTTTGGCAACTTCTGTTTCAATCCCCCAACCATTTTGCAGTAGCAGAACTACGCTGCTGTCCTTGAGTGCTGCCGGCAACAGTTTCGGCAGCAGGTGATTGTAAGTGCTTTTTAATGCAATCACGACTACATCACATTGGGGCATTTCATCGGCATTGCAATAAGCCTTCACTTGGGGAAGAGTAAAATCGCCTTCTGGGGACTCCACCACTAACCCATGCTGTCGAACGTGTTCATAATCACTGTGCAGCAAGAAGTGAACATCTAAACCGGCCTTTTGCAGGCGAGCACCATAGAACCCTCCTACTGCGCCGGTGCCGAGGATTGCATAACTTCGATTGGTCATGTCAGGGCTACACCTCCCGTCATCAAATTCTCCATCTTTCTGTGTTCCAACCCTAACAATACTGCTGAAGTTTTGTGCCTTCAAGCTACCTAGTATTGGGCATGGGGATTGGGCATGGGGGATTGGGCATGGGGGACTCAAAACTTAAAACTCTAATTTCTCTCCCACTCTCGCCCTCAGCACTCAGCAGTCAGCACTCAACACTCCCCCAACTGTGAGCGCTATGCTGAGGATAAATACCGGCAGGTAGGAGGAATAAAATTATGGCAAACGAACAAGATAAAAACTTTGAGCAAAACGAACCTGTAAATTCATCGGCACCGGCATCTGAGAAGGCACACGCACCCGACACCGGCAGCCACAACCCAACCAGTCACTCTGAGAATCACTCGCTTTTTGATTCAATCGCTCAAGTAACCGCCGGCGTAGGGGAGGCAATTAACGCCGCAGCGCAAACCGGCCAAACGGTGATGCAGACAGCAGCCGGTGTGGGTGGGGCGATTGGCACAGTTGCAACTCAAGCCGGTCAAGCTGCTTTGACAACAGCGGCAGAGACGGCACAAACCGCAGCGAAACAAAGCCAAGAGATATTTGAGAAAGCGACACATGAAGCCGGTCGCGCTGCTAGCTTCATTGGGGATAACCCGGTGTTGCGACAAGTTTTGAAAGTGTTTCGGGCAGAATGGCTGCTGGGAATGGTGGGTCAAGTTGATACAGTGAAAGCTCAGGAAGCAGTCAGAAAGCTACAACAAGAGCATCCCAACGAAACTCCTAATGAAATCGCTCATCGGATTATGTCAGAGAAAGCGATTCAAGCCGGCGGTGTTGGGTTAGTCAGCAGTCTTGTCCCTGGAGTCGCACTGGCGCTGTTGGCAATCGATTTGGCAGCGACAACCCAACTACAAGCGGAAATGATTTATCAGATCGCCGCCGCCTATGGCATGGATCTACAAGCACCGGCGCGTCGCGGCGAAGTGATGGCGATTTTTGGGCTGTCCCTCGGTGGCAGTCAAGCGATTAAACTTGGCTTGGGTGTGCTGAGAAATGTGCCCCTAGCCGGTATGGCGATTGGTGCCGGCACCAATACGGTGATGCTTTACACCTTGGGGTTTGCAGCGTGCCGGTTCTATGAAGCTAAAGTCGATCCCATGAGTTCGCCGGCAGTCGCGCAAGCTATCCAGAAACAAAGCGAAGAATATCTAACCGTGGCGCTGGCGCAGCAAAGCATTATGGATCAAATTTTGGCACAGACAATTTTGGCAAGTAACCCAAACAAATCTTGGGAAAATATGTTGCCTGAGTTAAAGGCATTAAATGTAAGCCCAACTTCGTTAGAAGTGATGACGGCTGAACTGAAATCGCCCCAACCGTTAGACCGGCTGGTTGAAAAGCTCAACCGAGACTTTGCCTTGCCTTTGCTGGTGAAATGTTACACGCTTTCGCAACACGATGGCACAATAAACCCCGAAGAAGCGCAGTTACTGGAAACCATTGCTTCCAAGTTTGAGATTGATTTAAAAGCAGTTGAAGCGACTGTTAAATCTAATAACTCTAAAGCCGGTTGAAGCTTAAACTTCTTGCAATTAGGCTATAAATTTGCAATGCAATCGATTAGGCTGTGCCTCACACCTTGCTGAATTCATATCAAGAGGTACAGCCTTGTTAAAAATGCAATTATAGCAATCTTAAGCTGCAACTAAAGCTTCTTGTCCATGCCGGCGTAACACATCCATGAGTTCATCCCGGTAGTCGTGGAATATAGAATGGCGTTTAACGTTATAGCTGCGTTCAGGTAGTTTGATCGTCATTTCTTTTCTGACTGTCCCAGGACGCGTCCCCAAAGCATAGATGCGATTCGCAAGGAAAACCGCTTCTTCCACATCGTGGGTAATCATAAAGATTGTGATATTTGTGCGCTGCCAAAGGTCTAACATAAATTCGTGCATCGACTCCTTAGTATGGATATCCAGCGCGCCAAAAGGTTCATCCATTAACAGCACTTTGGGTTCCGCAACCAACGCCCGCGCAATTGCCACGCGTTGCTTCATCCCACCTGATAATTCTTTCGGTAATGTCTTCGCAAAATTAGTCAATCCTACGACATTTAAGTAATAGCTTGCCTGCTCACGCCGCATCTTTTTCGGCACACCTTGCAGCTTGAGTCCAAACTCAGCATTTTCCTGCACAGTCATCCACGGATAAAGTGTGTAATGCTGAAATATCATACCCCGATCAGGCCCAGGCCCAGTAACTGCTTCTCCATCAATTGTAACTTCTCCAGATGTGGGCATATCAAGGCCGGCAATTTGTCGCAGCAGAGTAGACTTACCCGATCCCGACGCGCCCACCGCACAGATAAATTCACCCCGCTTAATCGTCATATTAATGTCCTTCAGGACAACTAACGAGCCATTTTTGGTATCAAAGTGCTTGTGCAGATTTTTAACTTGCAAATACATGAGTGAAATCTCCTTAATTAGAACAAACTTTGCAATTGATAAACTTGAGCAGTTGTTAATAAAATTAGGACGGCAACAGAAACTATCGTTGTTGACTTGTCCACCGACAAGAAACTTTCAAAAAGTATTGAAACAGCAAATCAAATGTCAACCCAATTACTCCAATTACAATCAATCCCACAAAAATTTCATCGGTTTTAAGAAATCGACCGGCTACGCTGATCCGCCGGCCTAGACCTTCTGATGCCGCAATGAGTTCAGAGACAATGACTAACTGCCAAGCGGCTGCTAAGTTAATGCGACACGCATCAAGAATTCCCGGCAAAACATGGGGGAAAATGACCTGAAGTAAGGCTTGTAAGCGGTTTCCTCCTAACATGTAAGTCGCTTCAATCAAATCTTTGGATACGAATTTTACAGTATCCATGACCATCAGGGTGTTAAAGAAAAAGGCACCGATAAAAATAAGAGTAATTTTTGGTTCTTCTCCGATACCTTGATACAAAATTAACAGCGGAATAAAGGCAGGGGCCGGCATATAGCGCATCAACCCGAACAGCGGTTCTAGTAAGGCACGAATGCTGGCAAAACTGCCCATCAATACCCCTATGGGGATGGAAAAAACTGCCGCTAAAATGAACCCGACACCAACGCGCCACAGACTTGCAACAGTATCCTTAAGGAGTTCGCGAGTCCTCCACAGCCGGCCAAATGCTTCAAGAACTTGAGCCGGCGAGGGTAAAAATTTAGGATCTATATTCCCAAATGTAGTAACCAACCACCACAGCAGCAGGGGCACCCCAATCGAGGTAAAAAGTAATGCTGTATGGAGCGGTTTGGGAATGTCTTCAGCAAGTTGCCAGAAAACAGTGGAATTTAGTTTTTTTGATTGGAGAAAGTCTCGAATCGATTCAGAATTTTGATTCATGACTAATTTTTACGAGGGCAAGGAAAGGAATATATCGATTTTTTGCAAAGGTTGATTTTTTCAACCGCAGATGCACGCAGGTAAACGCAGATAATATATGTGTGGGAGGTTAAGGATGGGATTGGATGCTTTTAGGATTTTCTAAATTTTTCAGCGTAGGCTTTAACAAAGCGATCATCAAACAGTCGGCTGGTGTCTGGTTGATTATTGGCTAGCCCTACTTCTCTGAGGAATTTGCTCATTTCTTGAGCAGCAAATTGTAAGGAAGTCAAATCGTTACCCGGTTGAAAAGCGGTCAAATTTTCCTCTATTGTGAAGATCCGAGTGCCGTCTGCATACTGCCGGTATTCGTCAACAGAAACCCCTGCTCGTTGCGCCATAATTTCATAAGATTTCTCTAGATTTGCCTCCATATATTCCAAGGTAGCAAACCAAGAATCAACTAATGCTTGAACGCGATCAGGATGTTCATCGACAAATTTGCGGGTGAATACCAGATGATCGGAAATTGCGCCGGTAAAATCTTTGGAACTAAATAGTTCTTTGCTTCCCGAACGCTTCAATGCTTGCGTGGTAAAAGGAGCAAACACTGCTGTTGCATCAACTTGTTTTGCCACAAATGCTGCGGCTGCTTTACCTGTTTCTAGGGGAATAAACTGAATGTCTTGGGGTGATAAACCGGCTTTCTTTAGCCCCAACAACAGCAGGAAGTGATCGACTGTGCCTTCTTCTGCGGCAACTTTTTTTCCTTTTAAGTCAGCGATTGAGTTAATACCCTCGCGGACAATCACCTTATCATTGCCGGTGGAGTTATCGTTAACCAGGACAATTACTTGATCCGCGCCACCGGATACAGAGTTAACCGTATCTCCAAGCGTTTGGCTGTTGGCATCAATTTGGCCGGCTGTCAGTGTGCTGATAGATTCCAAATACCCATCAAACCATTTCAAATCAACTGGAACACTGTTTGCCTGAAAAATTCCTTGTTCTTGAGCAACTTGCCAAGGAAACCAACCGGGCCATGCGCTGAATCCCAGACGGACGCTGCCGGCACTTACTGAGGCCGCCGTCTCGGTTTCGGTGGTTGTTTTGATGTAGATTGCCGGGTTAACGCAACCGACAACGAACGTTAGTGTGACAAGAAAAAGGATACAGAAAGATAGAGGTGATCGCACTCTCATAGCATCTCCTAGTGCAGAGATTGGTTGGGAGTTTTCAGCAGTTTGTTATTCGCTGTTAGCAAAGATAATTTTTAACAGAGCGGTTAACTATGTGTAGCAGGTAAAGCCGTCACCGCTTTGTTTCTTGTGATACAAAACCTCCAGATAGTTAGAAAAAGTTGAAACTCAATATCGTTCAAGCTTTTACCTTTTCTGCTCTTTAAGTTTTGTGATAAATGCTGTTAGTGAGGGACTGGGTGAGCATTTTGCCCACCCCAACAACACTGGGGTTGGTATTTTCTTCAGCAAACGCCTGAAAGTTGCTGCTGTTGAGCGGTTGATGATTGAGCAAGCTGAGAGCGCACCCAATCAAACCAGGCGTCTAACCCTTCTCCAGTTTTTGCAGAAACGGGAATAATGGTGACATGAGGATTCATTTGTCGCACATTTGCCACAATCAGATCCACATCAACATCTAGATGGGGCGCTATATCCATCTTGGTAATTAATAGACAATCCGCTTCTTGAAACATCACCGGGTATTTTAGCGGTTTATCTTCACCTTCTGTCACACTTAACAGGGCAACTTTCAGGTGTTCGCCTACTTCAAATTCAGCAGGACAAACGAGATTTCCCACATTTTCTACCAATACTAAATCAAATTCTGAGGGATTATATTCATGGGAGAGCCGGTGAATTCCGCCGGCAACCATTTTAGAATCCAAATGGCAAGATCGGCCCGTGTTAATCGCAATCACCGGCACGTTATATTTTCGCAGGCGATCCGCATCTAATTCTGTCGTCATATCGCCTTCAATGACTGCTATTTTGCACTCCTCAGTTAAAACCGCAAGTGTTTTTTCCAGCAGTGCAGTTTTGCCGGCACCGGGACTGCTCATAATATTCAAACAAGTAATTCCCCACTCATCGAAATGGGCGCGATTATGATCAGCCCCTTCCTGGTTAGCATGGAGCAAATTAATTCCTAAAGCAGCGTCAAAAGTTTGGTGCATAATTCAGCATTTGGAGTTTAAATGAATAGCGATAAATGGCAACGCTCTTACTCTTCGCATTTCGCGGAAATAACCACATCAGGTTGCGAATATTCAATGCGTTCGATTTTCAATTCTCGTCCTGAACGAATATCATCCATTGGAGACTGACAGGTTGGGCAAGCATATTGAATGCCAATTTCAGGACGATATTCCTGCCGGCATTGATGGCAGAAAGCAATCAACGGCGTTTCTTCAATGACTAACTCTGCGCCATCTAGAAAAGTATTGCGGGTTTGAACTTCAAAGGCAAATTGCAAACTCACAGGTTCAACACAAGTAAATTGACCAACTGTAAGATGAACCTGGGAAATTTTGGGGCGTTCTGGTTGTTCCTTCCACCATTTCCGCACCGTTACAATGAGCGCTTTGGTCATATCAGTTTCGTGCATGGATATACCCAAATCTAATGCAAATATTGTAGTTATAGAGACGCAATTGCTCGCGCCTCTAAACTTTTACGCCCATTCAACAAGTTCTGGTTGCGACTCTGGAAAAATATAGGCCGGTTTCTGCTTCCGTGGCAGTTGTCCCGACAGCACTAAATGAGCCATTGTGTCACAAATTACGCGCGTTGCCATGAGGGCAGTAATATCGCTGATGTCATAAGGTGGAGAAACTTCCACAACTTCCAAACCGCAAACCGGCGCACGTTGCACAATTTTTGCTAACAAAGCTAAGGCTTCACGAGGTAGTAATCCACCCGGTTCTGGCCAACCTGTACCAGGGACAAATCCCGCATCAATGCAATCAATATCAAAGCTGATGTAGACGCAGTCAGTGCCGTCTAATGCCCGTTCTAAGGCGAAATCGACTGCGGCATCAATTCCTTTTTCTACGATGTCGGTAACGGTAAGAATGTTGGTAGCGCGTTCCCGACAAACTTTTACACCCTGACGAGGAACCTGCCAGCCGCCAATTCCCAGTTGTACCAAGTTTTTCGCTGGGGCATTTTTCATGTTGGTGGCATGAAACCAAGGGCAAGTGTGCATCCGTTCGTCGAGGTCAGTTTCTTGGGTGTCGGCGTGGCGATCAAAATGAATAATGCCAACTTTTTTATCCCCTAAATGCCGGCAAATCCCGCGTACTGTTGGGAAACCAATCGAATGATCGCCGCCTAAAATAATCGGAAATGCACCGGAACTAAAGATGTGAGCGATACCTTTAGAAATCTGATCAAATGACTTTTCATTATTAGCGGGAATCGTGAAAATATCCCCAACATCGCAAAGCGTAATTTGTTCGCGCAGGTCAACGCCTAACTCGAAGTTGTAGGGGGTATAAAGTGCAGAAATCCGCCGAATTCCTTGAGGGCCAAATCTTGTACCGGGACGATAGGTCGTTCCCGAATCATGAGGAACACCGACAATTGCAACATCATATTCTCCAACCTTCCGCACATCTTCTACATAAGGTGCTTTGAGGAAGGTGTTGATACCGGCATAATGAGGCAGTTCACCGCGAGAAAATGTGGGAATACTGCGATCTTGAATACTTGACGCTGCTTCCAAGCCGTATTCCAGCCCTTTTGATACCTCTTGCTGCCAGCCGGTTAGGGGCAATCTCGCTTCCAATTCTAAAGCCCGTTGCGCTTCCGATGCAGTGTGCCCGTTATTTGGTGATGGGCTTTGAAACATGGGGTTTTCTGAAGGATTTTCAGTCATTTAGATGCCCTAGAAATTTTCAAAACAACAAAATGAGGAATTTGCGCTCGTCAACGCCGAAAGCCCAGGAGAACAAGCTCAGTCTCAGCGACTGGTACGTTCCTCCCGGGCTTTTATCCCGCCGTGTGACTAGCTAATCCCTCACAAAAAACTATAAGTTTTGGAGAAGCCAGTTTACCTCTCTCGGACCAGCATTTAAGCAGCTGCAATTTGAAATTTGATTTGTATTGCGCGGCTCAAACCGGAACCCTAGAGGCCATTAAATTTTTACTTCCTATCTATGAGTTCTCTCAAAGTCGTTGAAGTTTTGACTGTATTAACTACCGCCTTGGATAACTTCTGAGTGCTTTTAAGAGTCTCTCCTGTACTTTCTAGTACATAAATTAGCAATGAGTTTATTTAAAAAAAGTATCGTAAGTTACCAAATATCCGTAAATACTTGATTTTGTCTTCACTCGAAAATTTTCTGACACATGGTACAGCATTCGCTCGTCAATTATTGGTCGGGTTAAGATTTTTTTATAGTTGAATATTTGCCTGTAACTGCAAAACGTCGCTGAAGTCAAGACAATTAATGAATTTAGTAAATACTTTTAAAATTCTACTTCCTTGAGTTTAAATCACGACGAACAAATGGGTGAAAACCCCTGTAAACCTTATTCGCGAAAAAAAACAACTTTTGCAACAAGTCTATTGACAAATTGCTCAAGTTGTTAAAAGAAACTAACGACAGATGTACCGCCTGCTTAAACTTGTTGCAGATAAGATTCAAACCGCTGCTGCAATTGTTCCACCGGCAGATTTTGAGTCCAATATTCCACCAAAGCATGACCGAAAGCCCAAGCGTTGCGCTCTGGTGCAGCCGTGTTTTCTAGCAACACCGGCCAAAGCGATCGCAAGTCAAAATTAAGCAAATTACTCTCACCGGCATTCAACAGCGAGAACAAATCATAAGCCATTTGCAGCTTCCCAATTACAACCGGCAACTGCTCCACAGGAATTTGCTCTGCTAGCAGATACGCTAAATTTGGAGAGCCGGTTGACATGGTGGAAATGAACTGAAGAACCGGACTTTTCAACAGTGCGGTGAGTCCCTGTGTTGTTGCCATTTGGAATGTGTAGCGGTCGATAATTTTGCTGGCAGCAACCGTGCGGGCTTCCAAATTACGCAAAAAGCGGGCAAGGCGAAGTTGTTTAGCCGGCGAGATTTCTTGTACCAATGCTTGCGATATCGCCTCTGCATTCCAAGCAGTTCGACCTGTTTTGAGATCGCCGGCGACAATGGGCAGAATTAAATTACAGAAATCACTCAGAAGTTGAGCGCGGTATTCCGTCGCTTCCCGAATTGCTTTTTCTTTTGGGCGATCACCCCATTGCCAATCATAGGGCGGTTCCCATTCGCGTACCGGGCGCAGACGATCCACTTGGGTAACGAGTACAATTGCCGGCAAATCTTTAACTGCCGTTTTTAGGTCTTTGAGAAAGTCCACATCCATTTGCAGGGCGGGATCTAAAGCCGGTGTGACGAGTAGCAGCAGATCCGCGCCGGTGGCAAACTCCAGCACTTCATCCCGCAGATCCCCACGGTTGACTTGTTCGTAACCGGGTGTATCCCAAAGGATGAGCGTTTCACCGGCCTCACTTTGCCAGCGATAATTCTGTATTTTGTCTGTACTTGGTAATACATCAACCGCTGCTTTATCTGCCCGAAACAGCGTGTTAATTAAACTGCTTTTCCCAGCGCCGGTGCGCCCTGCCAGCAAAATACTGATGGGTTTTTGCTCAACTTCCTCCACAGGTTCAGCTTGTGAGAGGATTTCTCGCAGAGTTTGGGTTTGGGCTTTCGGCAGTGCCGGTGTGGCAACGGCAAATTCCCCAGGAAGCACCGTACTGCCGCCGTAGAGGGTGATTGCTTGCCGGCAGAGGTTCCGCAAGGCAGCTTCCCGAAGCGACTGACCCAAATTTACCAATAATTGCTGAGTTGCCTGGTTCCCGGAACGTTGACTCGCCACTTTTGCCACCGCTACTGCCGGGTTTAAAAACCATTGTGCCCAGTTCCACACTTGCATCAATTTGCGAGCGGATGGCTCTAGTTTGCGATAGACTTCGTAAGCTTCGTAAGCCTGCCCAACCGTAACTTGATTGAGGGCAGGAGATAATTTTTGCATCCACCGATCCAAGTCATCCACGGTTCCCCGAATTAGGGCATAAGCCTGGGGAACGTAAATAGAAAGTAGGGGATACTTAACTTCAGGATGATAAACATGGGCGACAGCGGCAACAAGTTCCTGACATCGCTGCCAAAATATCGCCCAATCTTCCCAAATTGGCGGATCGTTTTGTGCTGTTGTTACGATTTCTTGAAGTGCAGTTTCTGCTCGATTTATTGTGTCGTTATCGGCTAACTGCGCGGTTGAATCTCCAATCGGAGAAGCCAATTCTTTGTTAACTTCCGCCATGACGGCTTCCATCTGATCGAAAGCCGGTTTCGTCCATTTAACCAGTAGCCACCGCCAGCCAACTAATAGAACGGTAACTACAGCCCAGATCCAGTTAATTCCCCACTCGTGGATTTGTCTGCCGGCTGCTACCAGCAAGAAACCAACGATCATTGCGATTGGCGTTGCCAATACAATCCATTGCCACAGCTTTAATCGCACCATTGCACTCTGCCTGCTTAGCGTTGTTATATTGCTATTGTGGATCTAACACGACTCTGATGAGTGCTGGCTCACCGGATAATACAAGATGGGTTCTATAAGGAGCTGAAACTCTGAGCAAGGAGCGTTTGCGAGAAGATGCTGCCCAAATTCGAGAGCTATACGTTAAGAAAACTGTCGGTAAAGGGAATGTTGCAATTGCTGAAGTACATCTCCAGGAAAATGTAGTTTTTTGTGCGGGAGGAACATCTAGAGCAAGGAGTCCAACCCCTCTACCCAAGCCAAAATCAAATGGAGGACAATTTGAGCCTACAATTGACTCTCGTTTTTGTCCTGGGCGCCTTATGGATACGGATGCTGAATATAAAGTATTATCTAGCATTGCAGACACTCTAGAGACGTGTTATGGGATACAGGTCAAGGGCAGCCTCTATCTTTACACTGAACTACAACCCTGTGAAAGCTGTAATAATGTCCTAAGACAGTTTAGAGACAAATTTCCGAATATAAGGGTAGAAGTATTCTGGGACTACCCCTGGCCCTAATTATAGTAAAGGAGAGATTCCTGATGGTATTAGCATCGAGCTATTCTTTTGATTTAAACTCTTCTTTTTTACCTTCGATACCCGATCCTCTCAAAGAATTGCTGAATAAAATCAGGCAGCAACATTATGAAGAACTCTATGAGCCTGAGGCAGAGGGATCAGCTTCTCTTCAAGATGCTTTAAATGAAATTCTAGAAGAATTTCGTATCAGCGATCCTACGCTATGTCATCTTCGTTATACCTGGATGACGCTAATTTTAGTTTTAGTGGTAGAGCCGACAGTGGAATACTATCAGCCACTCAATTCCTTGCCCAAAAAGCTCATAAATTCGATAGTGCTATGGTTGTTCAAAGCAAGTCGAAATTTAAGTAATTATGATACAAGTGAAAATGTACCTAATTCTAGTAAGTTTATAAATGAAATATTTAGTGAGAATAATTTGAATTGCGAGCGCTCCCCAGCGAGCTTCCAGATAATAAATGAAGCTCTAGATGTCTTTTATAATGCGCTTCTGGTTCTCGATTACAAGAACTCGATACAGGCAATTCTAGAGATTTTAGATGATTGCTTGGAAGGTTACGCGATTTTTCCTGGCTCTTGCGGTAGACGTGAGCTGCTAGACTGGTGGATACTAGAGGTTGTGCCGGCAAGTTGGTATTTACTGCCTCCTAAATCCTTTTATGTAGTAGAAGGTTTGCAAAATAGAGAAGAGATTGAATTACGTCAGGCTAGCGCATTAAAACGCATTAGTTTCGTAATGCGGAGCCTTCTTCAACAGAGTGAGCTTAGCCAAGTCAAATCCAAATTTCCGATTCCGAACAGCATCTACATCAGAACTTCGGGCAATAAGGAGAAAATAGGTACTGGAATTAGGCGGGATTCTTGGAAATCACTTCAAAGCTTAAACACTCGTGAGTACACCGATGAATTAGTTGCTTTTGTGTAGTAAATTAAATAACTTATATGAGCAAGCAACAAGATATCAGAGAAGAATTAGCCGCAATCCTCAAGTCTTTTCAAGACAGTGAATTGATTGATGAAGAAAAGGAAAGCTATGGAGAGGAGTACATTGCTAAAGTCAAGATGGCTTGTACTAACCTCCTCAAAAAGGAGTCTTTTCAAGTTGGACAACTTGTGAAATGGAAAGAAAATCTCAAGAATAGAAAACTACCTTACAAAACTCAACCGGCTATTGTTGTCGCAGTCCTAGACAAGCCTATATTCAGCGATGAAAAGGAGTCTGGTAGCCCTTACTTTCTCGAACCCCTAGACATCGTATTAGGATTACTGATTGATGATAATACTTTTCTAACCTTTTATTATGATAGTAGAAGATTTGAGGCTTACTAGAGCGCAAATATTTTAAGGAAAAATGGCTATTACGGAGGTCGTTGATACTAAATGTAGTCCAGTGATGACCTAGAACTTCAGTTGCCAATGCCGGCTTTCGTGATTGAGTTACAACTTACAGTAGGAGAATTGTTTAGCTGGCTATTGGAATGAGATGACAAACGGTAATTTAAATGCCGGCACTCCTACCCAGCATTTTCTGACTGTTTGATTCCCTTAAACCGTTCTTGTGCTGACTTAAACGACTCTCGCATGACAGACTGAATTTTCTTAGGATCGGGCTTCTTCCCTCCCATTAAATCGCCAAAGTAAACGCAAGCACCCTCACCCAGCGAGAAGGTGTAGGCAGCAGCCCAAGAAGCCGCAATCACACTACCAAACCCCGGTAAAAATTTGACCACTTCCCGCCCAATTGCCTGCGCTAGAAAGCCGCCGGCAATCGTACTAACAACACCTCCTGCCTGCGATGGGGTTAGTGTCTGCCCGTACAATTTCCCCAGCAGCCCCACCATAGACACTTGCAAGGCAGTCAACACCGGCATACTCGCAAATGGCAACGGCACCGCCTCCACCGCAGCTGCCATGATCGAAAATGGCAAAATGTAGCGGCGTGCAGTATCCCGATAAAGGTTGCCAATTTGCTCACCGGCTTCCTGATCCAATAACTGATAAATCGCACTCGCTTCTGCTTCTGGTAGCAACTCTGCTAGAGAATCCCGCAGCGCCTCTAAGCCATAAAACACGGGCGTGTAACCGTCCTCTTCCAGCGTGAAGTCAATGAGCACAGCGCCGTTGTACAGTCCGGTAAACGCTTGCTTTATTGCCGCAAACGCTCGGTTAACTTCCGCATAGTCGGGTGGGTAAGCGGGATGATCCGCTGTGCCGGCAGGGTAAAGTTCATGCAAGCAAGTCACCACCAACAAACACGGAATATCGGGATACTGCCGGCGCAACCCAGTCGCAATTTGCCGCAAAGTATCCGTTGCAAAATCATTAATTTTAACCGTCAAAATCAAAACGCTGGCGCGGCGACTCTTCTGTTGCAGATCGCCAACCAGTTCTTGAACCAGCACTTGAGTGTCCTGATTGACATCTCCCAGCCCCACGGTATCGGTAAAAATCAATAATGGCAGGTCATTAGACGGATAAGCATAGCGTTGCGTGTTCTGCGTGTGAGGGCGAAATCCCTGCCCCACAATCTCAGCAGATACGCCCGTCAGTCCCCGCACAATTGAGCTTTTGCCTGATTGAGGCTTACCAATCAAAAGCGCTTCCGTTGTGGGTAGTTCGGCACGAACCGCCGCCAAAATCTCTGCCACCCGCTCATCACTGACACTAAACCATTTCGTCGCCGTCTGTGCGGCTTCATCTACGGGTAAAAGTCGCATTACGCGATCTGTTGCGTTGTTCCAGACACCGGCAACGCGGGTTTTCCAGGGATTGTTCACCGGCTCAGTTTTCACACCCTCCGTCGGTTCACTTCTTTGCTCAGAATCTGCCGACGATGAATCGGAATGTCGCATTATGCGATCTGTTGCGTTGTTCCAGACACCGGCAATGCGGGTTTTCCAGGGATTGTTCATCGGCTCAGTTTTCACACCCTCCGTCGGTTCACTTCTTTGCTCAGAATCTGTCGGCGATGAATCGGGATTATGTTGCTCAGTCATGCACACCAAAATAGCAGAGAGTTTAAACTAATTCTATCTATCAGAGAGCCGAGTAAAATTTCAACTCTAGGGGCTTGAAATATCGCTTCAAGTGTATCAGCTAGAAAGGCAGTTTCAATATAAACAGCGAGGATTCCTTCACCGAATAAATTCTCAACAGTCCGAAATATTAATTTTACTACGCGGCGATGCTACCGCTAGCCCAATAGGTTCGACTGGCACCCGATGCAAGTCGCAAAATCTTTTGACACCCACTAACTTTCGTAATCACTCATTGCCACCGGCAGGCGCACCGTAAACACAGAACCCTTACCCAGCTCACTTTCCATTGCGATTTCCCCGCCCATCATCTCACAGAAATGCCGGCTAATTGCTAAGCCCAATCCCGTGCCCCCATACTTGCGCGTTGTCGAGGCGTCCCCTTGTATAAAAGCTTCAAATAATCGCTGCTGTTCTTCTAAAGACATCCCAATCCCTGTGTCTTCTACGCAGAAGTGAATCCAATCAGGAATGCTTTCAACCTCACGAGTGACTGTCAGCGTTACCCGGCCATTTGTTGTAAATTTAGCAGCATTGCTTAGTAAGTTAAAAAGCACTTGCCGCACCTTGGTTTGATCGGCGTACATCATCCCCAGTTGGTGATCACTATTCACCTCTAAAACATTGCCATTTTTTTCCACGATCGGCTTGACTGTAGCAATGACGTTAGCAATCAGTGGCAAAAGTTCAAACCTCTCTGGATAAAGCTGCATTTTTCCCGCTTCAATTTTGGAGAAGTCGAGAATATCATTAATTAATGTTAGTAAATGCTTGCCGGCACCATTAATTGAACGCAAATCGTCAATAAAATCCAGATCACCGATCTCTAAATCTTGAACATCCTCTTGAAGCAGTTCGCTGTAACCGATGATCGCATTCAACGGCGTGCGTAATTCATGGCTCATATTTGCTAAAAACTGGCTTTTCGCTTTGCTAGCGGCTTCAGCTGCTTCTTTCGCCTGTTGCAGTTGTTGGGTGCGCTCGGACACTCGCTCGATGAGATGATTTAAAGAAATCGCTAATGAGCCAATTTCATCTTGGGTTGTCACCGGCACTCGCAACTCAAAGTTAGACTCTCTCCCCACCTGCTCAGCAAGTTGAGTGAGGGTGACAACCGGCTCAGCGATCGCTCGACTGGTACGCAACGCCAAAACCCCGGCAATCGCCACTGACAGCAACATACTCACGACAATAATTAGTTTCTCAAGTCCTTGTGCCTCCTCCATCGCCATTTCCCCCAACCGCTCTTGATCTTGAGAAATATTCAAGAGTTCTGTCAGAGGTTCTGAAAGACGATCCAGTTGCGTGGCTTCCGTGCCGGTGACAAGCAGACGCAGTTGCTGCCGCGCTAAGTCTACTTCCTCTGACGGCAATTGCGATGGGTTGATTTGCTGCAAGCTTGAGTCTATTTGTTGTGCGTAAGCTTTTAAGCTCGTTGTGTAAGCCTGTATCAAAGTCAGCATCGTGGGGGGATCTGCGGCTAACCGGTGGGGATGACTTTGGATAAAGCTTTCAATTTCAAGCTGCAACTTCTGCGCTTTGGCAACACTTTCAAAGAGGCGGATTTTTTCTAATTGCAGCCGATCTGCATCCTCCACAATCGCAGCTAGCCGCGAGCCATGCAACTGCGCCAAGATTGCCGCATCTTTAAAATTTCCCAGCAGTTGTGCTTGCACATGGGCATCGGCAAGCTCCTCTACGCCTTGTCCCTGGAAATAATCCGCAATCAGCAGCCCACCAAGTGAGCCACACAAACCAATGCCAAGTGCTAGGAAATACCCGTAACCAATTTTTTGGTGGATGCGCCAAGAGCGGGCTTTGGTTTCCCAGTGTTGGAGGAATTTTAGGGGCAGGCTTTCTAGGGGGGGTTGGGCAGTTACAACTTGTTGACTCTCTGTATTTCCGTCAGAAGGGGTTGACTGTTGAGGTTGCATCTGCAGAAATTCCTTACCTCCAGCAAAAAACAATCGCATCCGTTTCCTCTGTTAACTGTTACATGGCTCAAACAACTGTGCGGTAAAATTTCCCTGATCGCAGCAGACACCAACAATCCTAGCTTATGAAACCGAACTGGGCGAGTAATTGATCGCTTTGAAAAGGCGCAGGCTTATGACGCTTTTGTGCCAGTTTACTGTAGAAGCTCAATCCTATCAAGTTAAACGTGTGAATGTTGGATTAATGAATAAGTATTAAGTCCGGCACTTTTTTCAGTTTTTTGCAACAATCAGGGCTTTAGGGTTAAACACGTTCCGCTTTGAGCGGTTTGGAAATATTGAGTTTCCAAAAGTGTAACCAATGAAAGGTGCCGACTGAAACGGTGGCAAAGTAGAAACAAGCCGTTAAGTGTGCTTTTACCTTTTTCTTTCTCAGGAAACTCTCTTTTATGAATTTATCTCTACAGTCTGGCGCTCAATCCACTGCTTGGAATCGTTTGAAAAGTTTGTCGCTCGTGTTAGGTTTGCTCAGCTTAACTGCCTGCCAATCTGTGCCGGCTCAAATGCAAACTGGACATTTCGCACCCCTACCGAGAACCCTCAGTGTATCAGGGAAGGGAGAGGTGAGTATCCCCGCAACAATCGCGAAAGTCAATTTAGGGGTTGAAGTTCAGGGTAAAACCGCAACAGCAGTGCAACCGGAGGTAGCGAAGCGCTCGGAGGCGGTGGTAAAACTGTTGAAAGAGCGGAAGGTGGAAAAACTGAAAACCGCCGGCATTAATCTCAGCCCAACTTATAGCTTTCAAAACAATGAGCAACGCTTGAATGGATATGCCGGCAGCAACATTGTCAGTTTTGAAATTGCGACAGATAAGGTGGGAACGCTGTTAGATGATGCGATTAAAGCTGGGGCAACGCGAATTGACAGCATTGACTTTACTGCGACAGATGAAGCGATTGCAGCCGCCCAAAAGCTAGCGCTGGGTGAAGCAACGGAACATGCTAAAAAACAAGCGGATGCCGTTTTCACAACCCTAAGCTTTAAGTCGCAGGAAATTGTCGGGATTCAAATTAATGCTGCAAATACACCGATGCCACCGATGCCAATGCCGGTTGGTGTTCCGTTAGCCCAAGATACGAAAAACTCTGTCACTCAAGTGGTGGGTGGAGAGCAGCAAGTACAATCTTTCGTAACGCTGCAAATTCGTTATTAAACAGCCGGCAAGTCTGTTAAATTTAACGGTTCAGAATGCTGCCTAACCAAACAACAGTTAAAACTCCCAGTAACACCCAAATCAGTACAATGATGTCGGCAGCTATCCAATTTGTGGGTTTTTCCTGTGCCATTTTGGTTGCTGCTTTCTCGCGGCATTCAGCTAAAACCTCTGGTGGAATCATTTTCAGCACCAGCCAAATTCCCGCCGGCAGGATAATCAAATCGTCCAGAAATCCGATGACGGGAATTCTATCTGGAATTAAATCAATGGGACTGAAGGCATAAGCAAAGACACCAGCAGCTAGGAACCGAGCATACCAAGGCGTTCTGGAATCTTTACTCACCAAATAAATTGCCCAGGTTTCTTTTTTGAGTTTTCTTGCCAGTTGTTTGAGGGAGTGCATGGGAGGCGTTTTAGGCGAATCCCGGCATTTTATCAAAGAAAGATTCTGCCGGGATGCTGAAGAATTTGTTTAGCAATCCCTTAATTAGATTTTTGCTCTGGAATGCTAGCACCTCGATATTTTACCTCTAAAGCTTGATTTTCTTGAACCATTAGAGCCGTTTGTTCGGTGCCGGTTTTACAAATTTGACCCCGGTATTTTACAATAGTTTCACCTTCTTTTGCTTCCTCTAGAGGAGCGGTTGGTTCGTAGTCTACTCCGCGATAACAGAGTTTTATTTTGTCATCGGATTCAGATTCAATGATCAGCTGCCGGCTTGGCTGCAAAAGCCGATTACTGCTAACTAAGGTAAGTACGAGCAGTAACAACTGAATCTGCCACGGTGCAATTACCAAACTCACCAGTAAGCTCACAACTAAAATTGATGCGGCGAGATAGGCAATTTCGTCAGCAGAGTTTGTCAAGATATAGGTAACTGCCAGAGCAATTCCCAGTGTAAACATGAAAGACCAAGGCATAATTATCACCTCTGCGCTAGGGTTTCAAGGATATGGGAAAGGGGCTTAAACGGCTTATTTTAAAAAAGGCTGATTTTAAAACGTGCGGTGATAGGGCAGTATTCGCCCTGATAAGAGACGCTCAGTTGCCAATTCTATAGATGCTCACACCAAAATGCCCCACAAAGATTTAACTGTATTTTTACATTCCCAAGGGTTATTATTTTACCACACAAATTGATACTAAACGTTAAGATGTCTTGACAGAGGTTAATCTGCTAGTTGTCAAAACTGAAGCGAGCGCATTGAGCTATTTTGTTTGAGAAAATCGGTTTTTGGGCTGAGTCAGGTTTTTTGTAAAGTGAGTATTTATACTTATTTAATATCATCTGACCAATTGCTCGAAACAAGTAAGATAAACGTGCGCTTTTTGCAGGAGAAAAATTCCTGTTTAATGCCGGCACAATATAAATAAGCATTGGATTTATTCGTCTGAATATTTTTTCTCGTTGTAATCCCACAGCCACCAACTCAATGCGAAGCCACAGGTTGGAAATAAAGTAAGTGAAATAAAAACCTTGGCAAAAAACAGTCTTCTCAAAAGTGCAGATTGGAGAACCTGTTGAATGGAAAAATTATTATCGAGAAAAGTGGTGATGAACACATACAAAATAGCGACGGGAAGCCCCCAGAAGAAAATTCCGTAGATAATCATATAGCGAAACTTTCCCAATCTTCTGATTCTCGCCCACTTTTCTCTCTGCTTCGGATTCATCGCTGTGGCTCCTCTACGATCAGACCCTGATTGATTAACACAAGCAGTTCTTCAAAAGCTTTTAAGCATGAAAGGTTACGCGTTCATTTAGCTGTAGCTACAATAATGCTGGATAGAGAGTTTCCATAAACGTGGAAGCCGGCTCAAAACCGTTCTTGACAACTGCGCTGCTTGCTGATTAGGGTACGGGCCGGCAATCTAACTGCCTCGTATCTTATCAGTTAACCCAGGCGAATCAATACTAGGTTTACCGCGTAGATTTAACAGGGATTGCTCTCTATTACTAAAGGAATACCTATCCAACCGCTTCTAAGTTAACAAATAAAAAAGCCCGTTTGTTTAAATAAACGGGTATTGGAAAATTTATTTAAATGTGGGGTAAATAACTAGCCCACAGAAGCGGAAAGCGGTTGATTCAGCGCGTCTTTGAGCAACTGCGCTTTATCGGTTTGTTCCCAAGGTAGGTCGATATCAGTGCGTCCCAAATGACCGTAAGCAGCAACTTCTTGGTAAAAACGACCGCCGCGTTCAGCCGGCAGACGTTGCAAATTAAAGGTTTTGATAATTCCAGCCGGACGCAGCTCAAAATGCTCTTTCACAGCTTCCAGCAGCTGGTCTTCATCAACGTTGCCGGTGCCAAAGGTTTCAATCATCATACTTACGGGGCGTGCTACGCCGATTGCATAACTGAGTTGAACTTCACACTTTTCTGCCAAGCCGGCGGCAACGATATTTTTAGCCACATAGCGAGCGGCATAAGCGGCGCTGCGGTCTACTTTTGTGGGGTCTTTGCCGGAAAAAGCGCCGCCGCCGTGCCGGGAATAGCCACCATAAGTATCTACAATAATTTTGCGACCTGTGAGACCTGAATCTCCTTGAGGCCCGCCGATCACAAATTTGCCGGTGGGGTTGACTAGGAAGCGAGTTTCTGCATCTGGCTTCACGTCAATGTCTGCAAACACCGGCTCGACCACTGCTGTCCACAAATCTTCCTTGATCTTGGCCTGAACCTCTGCCGTATCCGTAATTTCCCCAATTGAAGCCGTGTGCTGTGTGGAAATCAGAATCGTGTCGATGCCTACGGGGCGTCCATCTTCGTAAACAACCGTGACTTGCGTTTTGCCATCGGGACGCAGGTAAGGCAGATCGCCGGTTTTGCGAACTGCTGCCAGCCGACGGGAAATCCGGTGGGCGAGACAGATGGGCAAAGGCATCAGTTCCGGGGTTTCGTTGCAGGCAAAGCCAAACATGATCCCTTGATCACCGGCACCCACTGCGTCTAAAGCATCATCGCTGGATTCCTCGCGGGTTTCTTGAGCGGTGTTGACGCCTTGGGCGATGTCAGGAGATTGTTCGTCGAGGGCAACGAGCACTGCACAGCTATTTGCAGAAAAGCCGTTGTCGGCATCTGTATAGCCGATGTCGGCAATTTTTTTCCGGGCTAGAGCCACGAAGTTCACCTGAGCTTTCGTGGTGACTTCGCCGGTGATCAGCACTAAGCCGGTGTTGACCACAACTTCTGCGGCAACACGGCTAGAGGGGTCTTGAGTGAGCAGGGCGTCTAAAATAGTATCTGAGATTTGGTCACAGATTTTATCAGGATGCCCTTCGGTAACGGATTCGGAGGTAAATAGGTAGCGACGTGTCAAGGATCAGTCCCCCTTAAATAGTGGCTAGGCAGACAACGTGTGTTTAAACTGATAAAACTTCACTCAGCGCGAGCGAGGTTCAGGAGATGATTTTTATTTCATCAAGTTGCGCGATCGTAACATTAGCGGCTTCTAAATGGCTAGCTTTTGGTGTCTTCCAGCAGATGCCGATGCTGCCGGCGGCCCCGGCCCGTTTGGCCATTTCGATATCCGCCAGGGAATCGCCAACCATCAAAGTTGACGCCGGTTCAACGCCTAAGGTTCGGCAGACATTTAAAAAGAGAGACGGGTCTGGTTTGCTTGGCCCTTCATCAACACCCATTTTCACTTGAATGTAGGGTTCTAGTTGATGATCTTTGACAAACTTCTGCACCCTTTGTGTGCTGGCTGCTGAGAGAATCGCCAGTTTCAAACCGGCATCTGAAAGGAACTTTAGCACCTCTAGAGAGCCGGCAAATAAAGGCGACGGGGCAAATGTTTTGAACATTTGGTCGGCTTCTTCAAATGAGCGACGCGTAATTTCAAGAGATTCTAACCACCCTCGTCCTGTCTCAGCGATATAAGCGGCGGAGGCAATTTCATTTTCCCGCCGGCTGCCAACGGCTAGTAAGCCAGTGGGATCGAGACGAGCTCCATTAATGCCGAACGCCATCAACAAGGGTTCTCCAATTCCGGGAATTTGAGCATCTAGCATCCGCGCTCGTTTCTGGCCCAAATTTCTTAAAAAATCTTCTGAATCTTCTAGCGTCCCGTCTTTATCAAAAATAACAGCCTGGATATTTTTGAATGTGACATTCCCACACTGAATTGTCGTCAAACGCTCAACTCCCATCGATCACAAACATGACCCCCATATAAAAAAAGAGGGATTATTCCCTCAATCGCGCAGCGCGGCTTGTTATCAAGCCTGCTGCACGGTTCTTCAGGCTCAAGAATCTACACCTCTTCAGCGGTGATTAATTCCTCCTCTGGGGCTGCCTCTACTTCTGGGGCTGCCTCTGCCTCTGGGGCTGCTTCTACTTCTGGGGCTGCCTCTACCTCTGGGGCTGCCTGTGCCTCTACCTCTGGGGCTTCTTCTGCCGCTACCTCTGGCAGATCCTCTTCAGATTCAGAGGTGTCGCTGCCTGGTGAAGCCGACTGCTGTTGAGATTGCTGTTGGGCTTGCTGTCTATTCCGCATCTGTTCGCGGAACTTGGCAGCCATCTCCTCAGCTTTCTCATAAACCATATCGGGATTTTTCACCATGTCACCCGGTTCGGGTTCCAGTTGTTTGGTAGAAAGGGAAATGCGGCCTCGTTCTGCATCCAAGTCAATGATCATCACCTTCACTTCATCATTGACATTGAAGACGCTGTGCGGCGTATCGATGTGATCGTGAGAGATTTCCGAAATGTGCAATAACCCGCTGACGCCTCCAATATCGATAAAGGCACCGTAAGGTTTAATTCCGCGAACATTACCGATGACGACTTCGCCAACTTCAAGCCGGTTCATCTTGCGCTCAACCAGTGCTCGGCGGTGGCTCAGAACTAGCCGGTTGCGGTCTTCGTCTACTTCCAAGAATTTGAGGGGGAGTTCTTCTCCAACCAAATCTTCCTTAGGCTTGCGGGTGCTAATGTGAGAACCGGGAATAAATCCACGCAATCCTTCAATGCGTACCAGCGCACCGCCTCGGTTCGTCGCAAAGACGCTAGAACGAACTGTGGCATCTTCTGCTTGCAACTGGCGCACTCGCTCCCACGCCCGCATATACTCAATCCGCCGGATTGACAGAGTTAGCTGTCCATCCTCATTTTCATCGGTGAGGATGAAGAATTCACGGGTTTCGTTAGACTGCAGGACTTCTTCCGGAGCGTCAACCCGGTTGATTGACATTTCTTGGATAGGGATGTAAGCCGCTGTTTTTGCACCGATGTCAATCAGAGCGCCCCTTGGTTCTAGACTGAATACTGTACCTGCTACCACATCACCGGGGCTAAAGTGATAGTCGTATTTGTCGAGTAGGGCTGCAAAATCTTCGTGGGTAAAGCCAACATCTTTGACGGGTGTTTTCTGATTGACCATGCGATTGGTTTCCTAGGACTTAATCTCCGTAGTTTAATTTGCCTCCTGTGGATGTACATACACCTTTGGACGGTGCAGTTTACATCTACATCGCTCCAGCCTCTTTTTTGGCAGAGCCAATTGCGATGCTTGAAGCTTAGACTTGATATTATAACTTGACTATATGCTCCTGAACAGCTTTCCTGCCTTCTCTGTCGCGAAATGAGGCAGATCAATTCTAAATTTTAGAATAAATGTTCAAATTGGGGACACAGGACTCAAGCCTCTTAGTTGAGGGGAGTGAAGCCAGAAGTTGAGGTTTCCCAACCGCTAGAATCTCCTGATTGCGGACACACACCCGTCAGGGGTTTATCTATTTTTTCTGGTTCCCCATCTGAAATTTGTTGGTTCTGGAGATGATTTAAGGTGTCAACAAAATCTCGAATGCCTTGGAACTGGCGATAAACTGAGGCAAATCGAATATAGGCAACTTCGCTAATAGATTGGAGTTGGCGCAACACCAGTTCGCCAATTTCGCCACTGCTAACTTCTCTGGCTGTTTGCTGCTGCAATTCAGCTTCGAGTTCATCGACGAGTTCTTCGAGCCGCATGGCAGCAATGCCGGTTTTTTCGCAAGCTCGAACGATACCTCTCAGTAATTTAGAACGATCAAACGACTCGCGTTTGCCATCGCGTTTAATGACTGTAATCGGTACAAATTCTATGCGTTCGTAAGTTGTGAAGCGATGCTTGCAATCCAAGCATTCCCGGCGTCGCCGCACACTTTGGCCAGATTCGGCTGAACGCGACTCTAAAACGCGACTGTCTGTATGTTGGCAGAAGGGACACCGCATGATTAGCTTTCTCGGCAGTCGGCACTGGGCGTAAATGGCAAAACCTGAGCCGGCAACAAAAGCTGTTAGCTAGATAATCATGCTCTAACAACAGCTTTTAACGGCTCAGGTGAGTTCAAAAAACTTTCAGGCTTACTTCTTGTCAGTGGTATCGATCCGGGGTGGTTCGCGAAACGCAATCGCAAAAAAGAGCAACCCAATCGTCAAAGTAAGAATCAAAATGTAAGCAACGCTTTCCATATTAGAAGTTCCTGCTCCTTTCGTTAACTAACATTTTAGCAAGGGAATGGGTCTGTTAATTCCAGAATTTTGAGTTTTCAGTAGTGGGTGAACCAAAACTGAAAACTCAAAATCGGAAACGTTTTTAGACTACTTCCTTTCTGCGGGTTGATCTGTCTCCTAGTTTTTGGAAGAGACCGAATTCCACTTGTTCTTCATCAAGGTCTGGGTCAATACCGGCAAACACATCGCGGAACAGTGTCCGAGATCCGTGCCAGAGGTGACCGAAGAAGAACAGCAGGGCAAAACAAGCGTGCCCGTAGGTGAACCAACCACGAGGGCTAGTCCGGAACACACCATCAGCGTCAACGCTTTCGCGATCAAAATCGAAGGGTTCGCCTAGCTGAGCCTTACGAGCATACTTCTTCACCGTGGCGGGGTCATCAAAGCTTTGACCGTCAAGTGAGCCACCGTAGAAGCTGACAGTCACACCGGCTTGCTCAAAGCTGTACTTAGATTCAGCGCGGCGGAACGGAATATCAGCGCGAAGGATGCCATCTTTATCGGTCAAAATGACCGGGAAGGTTTCAAAGAAGTTGGGGATGCGGCGAACGGTTAGTTCCCGACCTTCGCTATCTTTGAATACTGGATGGCCTAACCAAGTGGTTGCCAGACCATCTCCACTATTCATCGCTCCAACACGGAACAGACCACCTTTAGCCGGGTTGTTGCCGACATAGTCATAGAATGCCAGTTTCTCAGGAATTTCTGAGTAGGCTGTTTCTATGCTGTTGCCGCTAGCTAAGCTGGATTGAACGCGTCGGTCAATTTCTTGGTGGAAGTAACCGCTATCCCACTGATAGCGGGTAGGGCCAAACAGTTCAATGGGGGTGGCGGCGTTGCCATACCACATTGTGCCGGCCACCACAAAGGCTGCGAAAAATACGGCGGCAATACTGCTAGAAAGCACAGTTTCGATGTTCCCCATCCGCAAGGCGCGGTAAAGCCGCTCTGGTGGGCGAACGCTCAAGTGGAACAAACCGGCAATAATCCCAACAATGCCAGCCGCAATGTGGTGAGCAACAATGCCCCCCGGATTGAAGGGGTTAAAGCCTTCAGGTCCCCACGACGGGGCCACGGCTTGCACGCTGCCAGTTAACCCATAAGGGTCAGACACCCACATACCAGGGCCAAATAAGCCCGTCAGGTGGAAGGCACCGAACCCAAAGCAAAGAAGACCAGATAAGAACAGGTGGATGCCAAACATTTTTGGCAGATCCAGTGCCGGTTCGCCGGTGCGTGGGTCTCTAAACAGTTCTAGATCCCAATAAACCCAGTGCCAGCAGGCAGCTAGGAACAGCAAACCAGACAGGATGATGTGAGCGGCAGCGACGCCTTCAACGCTCCAGACACCCGGATCAACTGCTGTTGCGCCAGTTACGCTCCAACCCCGCCAAGAGTCGGTTACGCCCAGACGAGCCATGAAGGGCATGACGTACATACCCTGACGCCACATCGGGTTCAGGACTGGATCACTGGGGTCAAAGATTGCCAGTTCATACAAAGCCATAGAACCAGCCCACCCGGCCACCAGGGCAGTATGCATGAGGTGGACAGAAATCAGGCGGCCTGGGTCGTTCAGAACGACTGTGTGTACTCGATACCAGGGTAGTCCCATTGACTACGCTTCCTCCTCCATGAGAGATGTCTACTTGAACGCTATCTTTCAGTCTTGTGTTTAAGTGCTAAAGTCTTAAATCTGCTTGAGGCTAGCCGGCTGAACAAGAAACTTGTTTGCCAGACCGCATGGGCAGGCATGACAGTGCGTTCTCGAAATATGAGTAGTATTTAAAGAAGTGTAACCATTGAGTGACCCTATTGCAAGCAATTTGACAGGGATAGTGCCGGCACCGCCAGCCTACTGAGTATGGTTAACACTGTTATATTTGCTCATTGGTGCCGGTGGGTTCTACAATCGCCCCTCCTAATTGGCACGTCGCACCGGCAGCACAAAGTCGCTCAACGACTTGATCGCCGCTGATCAAGCGTTTTAATACGACTTGTCCGATGTTCTTGGCTATCGGTTCGCCCGGTTCTGGAGCAATCGGTTTCACTTCCACCATCAAAACCGCATCTTCCACGCGATAGAGCCACATTCTTTCCTCTGGCTCCATCAGACAAAGATCCATTTGCTCAATTTTGGGTTGACGCCGCCAAGCCATTTCGTTCCACAGACCCTCGGCTCCCCAGACTCGACCTATCGTCCATCCATCTGATAGAAAAAAGTATTTCACAGATTTTCGTTGCCACCGTGTTTTTTGGAATTATGCCCTTTTAAGGGACACCGTTGTGCAAGATACCTGTTCTTTGGGTGTGGTTAGTCATTTTAAGGTAAAGCCCTCACAGGATGTGAAGGGTGGTACCGGCTTCCTCTTTCACCGGCAACGACAGATCAGAGTAGAGGTGCCGGCAGCAGCCTTCCAAGTCCCAAAACTTCTAAACCTTCGCCTTGACATTCTTTGCGGCATTGCCCTCTTTATTGTGATACGTTGGGCCATTCGCCCCAGTCCACTCCCTAAGTTTCAAGGCGATGATCTCAACGATCTTTACCTGATTGACGACAGGTAGATGACAACTTGTTGACGAATTTAGCGCGTTTAACTGTAATTGAGCGAGTACGAAACTGTTTGCACTCTATTTAAAACCTGCTAAACTTCTAATTTAAGAATATCTATTTCAGAAATATTTATAAATATTAAATACTTTAATTTTACGGGTTTACTAACAGCAGCAACTTTGGCAGCTAGTAGCTTCGGTTTCTCATTTCCTGTTAGTGCAGAGTCGGTTATTCTAGGAAATTGTGGGAAGCAAAGCTGCGAGGATCTTCTAGAGCAATTACGCAAACAGTGGCCAGAACAAATCAGCCAATACGAAGCAAACTGTCAAGACAACAACACCCTTGGCTTGCAAGTATTTGCCAATGAGGGCGAAGCGAGAAAAGTGATGGTTGCCTGTTGGGGAGAAAAGCAGCCAGATGGTTCTAGGTCTGGAGATTTCTTAGCCGTTTTGCCGATTCCTGGGGAAGAAGCGACTTTTGGGAGTTCGTGGTCTTGTAGCGAAGGCGAATGCTTGGATATTTTAGAAAAGTTACGGGAGCGCTCTCCAGATAAAATTAAAAAATATGAAACTAAATGTGGAATGGAAGCGGGGACTTTAAACTTATTGATTTCTCAAGAAGAAGCTAATAAAAAAGTAGAAGTTCAATGCTATTTTTTTAGTGCTTATTTAATCGATGACAATGGAGATGGAGTGGCAGAAGGTGATCGGCAAACAGGTGTTGACATCATTTTAGATACCTTTTCTTGGCCAAAATAGCCACTCAAAAATATTTATTGTGACACCGGCATCTTATTTGGAATACGGGCAGCCCCGATTAACAACAGCTAATTTGACCCTCACCAGCAGAAACATTCCCCATTGCCCCAATCCGACTACCTGTAGCCGGAAAGGAACAACCTTTGGTTACGGTGGGAGCGAGCGGTACTTTACTGCCCTTGTATGATTAGATACGGGTGAATCAGGCAAGTACCGATTACGGAGGGATGGATGACAATCAAGCGGTTGCTTTTAGGTGCTCTGACAATACTGGCGCTCTTCCTAGTCAGCGCTTCTCTCGTACAAAGCTGGAACCAACCCCAGATTCAAAGCCGGCTGGAACTGTACCAAACCAATCTCATACTCCATGCCGCAGAGTGGCGAGGGGATAGCGATCAAGCAGCCGGCGTAGAAAATGCCCGCAAGACGCTAATCGGTGATGATGCCTTTGAAACAGCGCTCAAACAGTATCAGGAAACACGCCAGTCAGCGCAGAAATCTCTGGAAACCACCCAACAGCAACTCGAACTCGCCCAAACAGCGGCAATCCCACCGGCACCAAAGCCGCCGGCACCAGAGAATCCGCCGGTTAAAACCGCTGTGCAATCTCCGCAGCAGTTGCAGGCATCGATTGATCGGCTAGATAAATTAATTGATGAACTTGATTTGCGGATCGGTGTTTTGCAAGCGCACAAAGCTCAAACAGAAGCCGCACTCACAACTTGGACAGGAATAATCGAGCGATCCAGCAACCGCCCTATTGCTCAACCATTCGTTACAACAGCCGGCGTGTTGCGCGAACTGTGGAACTCCCGCATCTTACCCGACGCTGAGCCGCAGATCCAACAGAATCTCGATGGGTGGTTTCGCTATCAAGCATTATCCCGCCTTTACGAATTGCAGGAAAGCTCGAATGTGCTGGCAACGCTGCAAGCAGAGGAACAAGAAGTTGCCCAGCAAGCAGCAATAAAATTAGCAATTATTGGGGGAATTCCGACGATAGGCTTCTTTGTAGGAGTTGGCTTACTGATCTTTTTGCTAGCACAGCGGGTGGTGAAGGGAAAAGAATCCCTGCTGGCTCAGCATGGGGAGCTTTCTTGGGAAACGCCTTGGGATGCTGAGACGATTTGGCAGGTTCTAATCGTCGGTTTTTTCTTTGTGGGACAAATTGTGGTGCCACTGAGCTTAGGGCTATTGAATTCGGCACTAGACATCAACCCTGCAACTCTCGATGTACGCTCTAAAGCTTTCTACATTCTCGCCAGTTACGTGCTGCTGGCATCGGGAGGGCTTTTGGTAATTTATTTATCTGTCAAGCCTTATTTGCCGCTGCCAGAAAGTTGGTTTCGCTTTGATTGGCGCGGAAACTGGTTTTTGTGGGGACTCGGTGGTTACTTGGTGGCTTTGCCGCTGGTGGTTGTGGTGTCCCTGATTAACCAACGACTATGGCAAGGACAAGGGGGTAGTAATCCGATTCTTCCCATTGCTTTGGAAGGAAAGGACAACGTAGCCTTAGCAATATTTTTCTTAACGGCATCCATTGGTGCGCCGGTGTTTGAGGAACTCATGTTCCGGGGGTTTCTGCTGCCCTCTCTAACGCGGTACGTGCCGGTGTGGGGCGCGATCGCAGCCAGCAGCTTGTTATTTGCAATCGCTCACTTGAATGTATCTGAAGTGCTGCCTCTGGCAACGCTAGGCGCAGTCTTGGGATTTATTTACACTCGCTCGCGCAATTTATTGGCTCCGATGCTGCTTCATAGTCTGTGGAACACCGGCACCTTACTAAGCTTGTTTATTTTGGGTAGCGGTTCTAAATAAGCGCCGTTTTCATCTAATATCCCAGTTGAAAAATAAGGTAAAAGTGTCTTCTGTTTCTGTTGCAAACGCTACATATCCCAAAAAAAATCTGCTAATCTATCGGTGCTGCTCAACTGATTTGTAGCCGAGGAACCGAAAAATAGTCTAACTTGCCTTAGTTTATTTTCAAGCAGCTACAGATTCACCCCAATTTCTCCTCAAATCCGGGATATTGCGCGTTTTTTTTAGGACTTAACTCAAAAGTTCTCTAAGTAAATTTGCTGTTGGTTAAAGAGGAAAAATAATAGAATTCTCGCTATGTCTCGAGGGAACGAGCAGGAGTCATCAGCGAACTTGCTTTCTACCTGAAAAATGAACCAGACACAGGGGTAGGAGCAGAAAAAAGCAAAATTGAGGAAGACAGAGGGACAAGGAGTGGCAAAATCAAAATGAATCCTGAGCAGGAAAGCTGGATTTTAACTGAACAATGAGAAGCCAGCCGGTGAGGCAACGGGAGCATAAAGCAGGATGAGAGTTTTAATAAATAATCCCACTTTATTTTTTGTTAAATTTAAAATATTGATTTATATTTTACAGTAATTTCAGGCTATCTTTCAATTAAAGCGTGGGCTACTTCCGTGAGGCGGCTCTATTTCATATCCTGAAAAAATAAACAGCAGTTAAATAAAAGCTTTTCAAAGCAGGGCACCTGCTGCAGAGACCTTTCACAAAGCTTTTACAAAGACGCTCCGTGATTTATAAATTGTTGGCAGGGGAAACGCATTGCCGGCCCTGTGCAACGCTTTACGCAATCTGAATTCAATATGCAGCGAAACAACCATCCTATCTATCTGCCGCAACTAAACGAAGTCATTGACCGAAACCCTCTAATTGTTGCCCCTCAAACGCCCCTCATAGAGGTGATAGCACTGATGGGACAACTCCGCAGCAGCTGCCCGCTTGAAAGCCTCAATCCATCCCTCGACGTTGACACCATGCAAGCGGGTTTAGTGGGAGAAGCGAGGGCCAGTTGTGTCCTGATCAGAGAACCCAGACAAGCGGGAACACCGGCAGGCGAGGTTTTGCAAGGGATCTTTACTGAACGGGATCTTGTGCAGCTAATCGCTTCTGGAAAATTGAACTCTTCCGAGTGTTCTCCCTTAACCCAGATTCCTATCGCTGAGGTTATGACTCAACCGGCGATCACCCTCAAGGAATCTGAGGCTCAAGATATCTTCACATTGCTACTATTGCTGCGTCAGTACCGAATTCGCCACTTGCCCGTTACAGACAAGCTGGGTCAGTTAATTGGGGTCGTAACGCCGGAAAGTATCAGGCAAGCCATGCTGCAACCGGCTAACCTTCTAAAAATGCGGCGAGTGGACGAAGTGATGAACGCTGAGGTGATTCAAGCGCCGGTGAGTGCATCCGTCCTGAGTCTCGCCCAACTGATGAGCAAACATCGTGTCAGCTGTGTCGTCATTACCGAGGAACGGGAAATGCAAAACAGCGGCAATTCTCGATTCCCCCTACCCTTAGGAATTGTTACAGAGCGAGATATCGTGCAGTTTCAGGCATTAGAGCTAGATTTGTCACAGTTGCCGGCTCAAGATGTGATGAGTTCGCCCCTATTTTGTCTGCAACCCCAAGATTCCTTGTGGGTAGCCCATCAAGAGATGCATCAGCGCTATGTGCGGCGCTTGGTTGTCGCCGGCAGCCACGGAGAACTGCTGGGGATCGTCACCCAAACAAATGTCCTGCGGATGCTCGATCCAATGGAAATGTCTGGCGTCATTGATGGCTTGCAAGTCGCGGTTGAACAGCGAACCGGCGAACTCAAAGAGGCACTCGCTGAACTCAACGAAACGATCGCTCGATTAGAAAATGAGATGGCCACCCGCGAGCGAGCTGAGCAGCGCTTGCGCTTGCTGGAATCGGTCGTCGTCAACGCCAACGACGCCATCATTATTATGGATGCGGGGTGCGATGATGCCTCAGACCCCAAAATTGTTTATGCCAACGAAGCGTTCACGCAGCTAACGGGATACCAACCCGAAGAAATTATTGGCAAAACGCCGAATATTTTGCGCGGGCCAAATAGCGATCCTGAGCAAATCGCCAAAATCCGCACCGCCTTGTCACACCGGCAGCCGGTGCGCGTGGAATTAATTAACTATCGCAAAGACGGTTCTGAATATTGGGTCGAACTCAACAGTGTCCCCGTCACCGATCAACAGGACAACTTAACCCACTGGGTGTCTGTGCAGCGCAACGTCACTGAACGCAAACGCATGGAACAAGCACTCTTTGAAGAAAAAGAACTGGCGCAAGTCACGTTGCAATCAATCGGCGATGGCGTCATTACCACTGACGCAGCGGGCCGAATAGAGTCACTCAACCCAGTGGCTGAACATCTGACGGGTTGGTTAAGCGCTGACGCAAAAGGCTTACCCTTAACCCATGTCTTTCAGATTGTTAACGAAATCACACGCTTGCCGGTGGATAATACCGCCGAGATTGCCTTGCGTGAAGACAAAGTGGTCGAGATTATGAACCACAGTGTCTTAATTGCCCGTAATGGCCACGAGTGCGCGATCGATCATTCTGCTGCCCCCATTCATGCCAGTGATGGTTGCATTATCGGTGCAGTTCTCGTTTTCCGAGACAGTACCCTAACGCGGGATATGGCACGCCAATTATCCTGGCAGGCGAATCACGATGCACTTACGGGTTTGGTCAACCGGCGCGAATTTGAATATCAATTAGAACAAACTATTTTTAAGGTTAAAACCGACAGTCAATCGCACATCCTGTTATATCTGGATCTCGACCGATTTAAAATTGTTAACGATACTTGCGGTCACGTTGCCGGTGACGAATTGCTGCGTCAAGTTAGCCAGCAATTTAAAAGTAGAATTCGCAAAACTGATACTTTAGCGCGTCTGGGCGGTGATGAATTTGCCGTACTGCTTTACCAATGTTCAGAGGCGCAGGGTTTACAGGTTGCTGAGTCTCTTTTGCAGAGCATTCAGACATTGCGCTTTGTGTGGCAAGATAAAACCTTTTCCATTGGGGTCAGTATTGGTTTAGTTGCGATTAATGCTGAAACGCAAAGCATCTCGAGTGTTTTGTGTGATGCTGATACAGCCTGCTACACCGCCAAAGATCAAGGCCGCAATCGTATCCACATCTACCAAGCCAATGACCACGAATTAGCCCAGCATCGCGGCGAAATTCAGTGGGTTGTAAAAATTAATCAAGCGTTGCAGAACAATCTGTTCTGCCTTTACCATCAGCCAATTATCCCGGTTGCCAATCCCAGCGCCAATGTAGAACATTATGAAGTATTCGTGCGCCTGCAAGATAAGACGGGGCAGATGTTTTCACCAATGGCATTTATCCCAGCAGCGGAGCGCTACCATTTGATGCAAACGATTGACCGCTGGGTTATCCGCACACTTTTCGCTCATTTATCAACGCTCATAACTCACGGTTCAGGAACAAGCCGGCAGGAGGAATACCTACTGGAAAAAGCCCAACAAACTTCCAACACAAAAGAGAGTTTGTATGCCATTAATCTCTCAGGCTCTAGTATTCATGACGAGCAGTTCATTGACTTTCTTAAAGAACAGTTTTTTCTCTATAAAATCCCCCCGCAAAAAATCTGTTTTGAAATTACGGAAACAGTTGCAATTGCGAACTGGACGAAAGCCGGGGATCTGATTCAGTCGCTTAAGGAAATGGGCTGCCGGTTTGCTTTAGATGATTTTGGCAGTGGGATGTCTTCCTTTGCCTATCTCAGACATTTACCACTTGATTTTCTGAAAATAGATGGCAATTTTATTAAGAAAATAGTAGAAAATCCAATAGATTTAGCGATGGTAGAATCGATTCATCGAATTTGCAATGTGATCGGAATTCAAACCATTGCTGAATGTGTAGAAAGTGAAACAGTTTTAAAACAAATCACCCAAATAGGAATTGATTACGCTCAGGGTTATGGCATTGCGAAACCGGAGCCGTTTAACCTCACAAATTTGGCCGGCTCAGAAGATGTGCTGGGGGAGTTTCCCCTGAATAAATTAATTTGTGAGGCAAAACTCCTTTGCTAAAGACGCTCGAATTGAACCGAGTGGGGTTTTATTGCATCAAAACCACCGCATCCCGTCCAGAAGCTTTAGCCTGGTAAAGTGCCTTATCAGCCGCTAAAATCAGCGTCGCCGATAAGGAGCTAGGGACGGGGATTACGCTGCCAACGCCTAAACTTACGGTAATGTACTTGCTAGCTGTAGAAGTGGCGTGAACAATTGCCAGCGCTTCCACTCGCTTGCGGATAGATTCAGCCACCTGCACCGCACCGGCAGCTTCAGTGTTGGGCAAAATCACCGCAAACTCTTCTCCTCCATAACGTGCCACTAAATCGGCAGGACGCCTCACCGACTCCGTAATGGCACGGGCAACCTGCTGCAAACACTCATCACCGGCTTGATGGCCATAAGTATCGTTGTAGGCTTTAAAAAAATCAACATCACACATGATTAGAGACAGAGAAGCCTGCTCTCGCGCCAGTCGCAGCCACTCTTTCTCAAACCGCTCATCAAACAAACGCCGGTTGGCTACTTGGGTTAAACCATCAAGAGAGGCAAGCCGGCGCAACTTTTGATTAGCCGCCTCTAATTGTTTATAAAGATGGGATTGTTGAATCAGACGCCGCACCCGCTGACGCAACACTGCCCAGTGAATCGGTTTAGTGACGTAATCACTCGCGCCCACCTCAAACGCCCGATCCACCGACTCAGGATCGTCCAGACTGGTAATGATCAGCAGCGGTGTCCGATCACCCCCAGGCAAGGCTTGCAGGTGTCGGCAGCAAGTAAAACCATCCATCACCGGCATCACCGCATCCAACAGGACAATATCCGGCTGCAGGTGATTGTAATCGGCTAAAGCTTGCTCCCCGTCAGTTGCCTCTGCCACCCGGTAGCCTTCTTTTTCCATTGCGCGTCGCAGTAGCATTCGCGTGGTTCGATCGTCCTCAACCACGAGGACAAGAGGGGGTTCATTCTCTAGAGAAATTGTTGTATCAGGGGCAAATTGCTCGAACATAGCATCGTAGAAGAACTAGGGCTAGGGAAGAATTAGAAATGGCTTTTTTCTTCGGCAGCAATCAAAAAGTTTAAAGACTCATGAGCTGACTTAATCGGGTCGCAATCAAAAGCGGCAGAGCAGTAAAGATGTTAAGGAAATCGCAAAATATTCTCCAGAGCAAGCGTATGTGTGAACCCTAATTAAAAATTTAAACTTTCTTGCAACTCTTGCTTTACTCTTTCATACTCCATTTCCACTTGAGAGACAATTGCCGCCGCCTCTGTTATTATGCCGGTGCGTGCCATTGTTTCTAACTGCTTGCACAACTGAGCCAGAACCATTGCTCCGAGGGTTGCACTTGTGGACTTTAGTGTGTGAGCCGGCAAGTTGAGCGCTGTGGCATCTCCTTGTTCAACTGCACGACGCAGCGCTTGCAACAGATCGACTGCATCAGTCAAATAGCTATCAATCACTATTGTCAACATTTCTGCGCTGTCTTCTCCCAGCATCTGGCGTAACTCGTTTAAAGCCTTAGAGTCAATTGCCGGGTATCTCGGTGAAGATGGAACCGTGGCAAATTCTTCGCCTCTTTTTGTCTCCCTCTCTGTCCCTCTACCTGTATGTCCCTCTCCCTCTGTTAATCTCTCGCTCTCTTCCTTTCTTCCTCTCTCTTGCTCTACCTCTGTTACTCTCTCGCTCTCTGCTAAACTCCCGCGATCCTGCGCTCGCTTCCTCTGCCGCACGCCTGTACTATTCTTGGGCTGACATCTCTCCAGCGCCTCAACCAACACCGGCACTCGGATCGGCTTGCTGATGTAGTCATCCATGCCAGCTTGCAGGCACATTTCCCTATCGCCTTGCATGGCATTGGCCGTCATGGCAATAATTTGGGGTCGCTGTTTTGGATCATCCCACTGTTGGCATATCTGGCGTGCGGCTTCCAAACCATCCATTTCTGGCATATGGACATCCATCAGCACCACGTCGTAAGGCTGCCGGTGCAGCGCTTCGAGGACTTCCAACCCGTTGCCGGCAATATCTGCCCGATACCCCAGGCGCTCCAACAAATGTAGGGCAACCTTTTGGTTCACCACATTGTCCTCGGCTAACAGAATTCGCAAGGGAAGACGGGGTGCCGGTTGGGAGTTTGCCGGCGGCAGTTGCCGCTCTGGGCGCACGGAAATCGGCTGCTGGCCCAATATCTGGATCAAGACATTGTAGAGCTGAGATTGTTTGAGGGGCTTATTGAGAAACGCCGCAAAATTGATGGGAAACTCAGAATTGGCTAAGTCTTCGCCGGCTGCGATTTCTGGCTTGCCAATCGAAGTAAACATCACCAAGGGCAATTTCTGGTAGTGAGGCAGCTTGCGGATTTGTGCTGCCAAAGTCATGCCGTCCATGTAGGGCATTTGCATATCCAGGAAGGCAATGTCAAAGGATTCACCCCGCGCCAGCCACTCTAAACCCTCGGCACCGGAGCCGGCAGCCCAGGAGAACATTCCCCAAGCTTGCGCTTGCAGCGTCAAAATCTGCCGATTGGTGGCATTATCATCCACAATCAGCAATCGCTTGCCGGCTAAAGCATCATGATTGTCAGCCGGCAAATCAGTTTCTAGGGCGCGGGCGATGACTGTGAAATAGAAAGTCGAGCCTTGGCCCATTTGACTTTCAACCCACATTCTGCCACCCATCATGTGACTCAAGCGTTGAGAAATCACCAAACCCAAGCCGGTGCCGCCATACTGGCGAGTTGTGGAAGCATCAACCTGGCTAAAGGGCTTAAACAGGCGCTCCATCCGATCTTCAGGAATGCCGATGCCGGTGTCTGTAATCGCAAATTGAATTTCGTAGGTTAATTCTTTGGCTTCATTGGCATCTGCCAAAGGAGAAGAAATCGCAGAGGCTGTCACCGAAACTACCACTTCGCCTCTCTGAGTAAACTTAACGGCGTTGCTGAGCAGATTCACCAAGATTTGGCGTAGCCGAGTCACATCCCCGATACACACAGCCGGCGTCGGTGGCAAAATCAGATAGGCGAGTTCAAGACCTTTTTGGGCCGCCCTAGGAGCCAGCAAATCCAGAGATTCCTCTACACAGGAACGGAGATTGAAGGGATGAGCCTCGATATCCAGCTTGCCCGACTCAATTTTAGAAAAATCGAGAATGTCGTTAATAATGCTGAGCAACGCTTCGCCACTGGTACGGATGGTTTCGACAAAGTCTTGCTGTTCAAGACTTAGCTGGGTATCGAGCATCAAGCCGGTCATGCCGATCACAGCATTCATGGGGGTTCTGATTTCGTGGCTCATCATGGCCAAAAACTCACTTTTAGCCCGGTTGGCGGCATCCGCTGCTTGTTTGGCTTGCTCTAAAGCTAAATTATGCTCGGCAAGCTGCTGTCGCTGCTGAGTTTCTTGCTCCAGCAATTGAGCTTGCGCTAAGGCAATGCCGACTTGAGCAGCGACAGCTTCGAGCAGCTCAATTTCATCTTGCCCCCACCGGCGGAAACGATCACATTGGTGCAAGCCAATGATTCCGTTGGGTTCTCCTTTATAAGAGGTGCGAATGGCCAGCATGGATTTCAGGCCCATTTGGCGACAAAGATCGGCACCGGCTTGCAGCAGAGGATCTGAAAAAACATCAGGCGAGGCATTTGCCCGATCCTGAGCGATAATTTGCTCAGCGTGGGGGTTGCCCGTCACCGGCACTTGGGTTTCTAAATCTAAAAATGATTGATACCCCGGTTCTAAATACTCGGCTACCAATGGAATTTGAGCCGTTGGCGTTGCGATATAGCTGTGAATTAAACAGCGATTCACCCCAAATGCGCTTCCTAGCAGCGTAGCGGTGGTTTGGAAAATTTGGTGTGTGTCTAAGCTTTGGCGAATTTCTTGGGTAACTTTTCCCAGCAGGAGACTACGTTGAAGCTGCCGGTGTAGGGCAGTTTGGGCGCTGTCACGCTCAATTTCACCGCCAATCCATTGTGCCATCAGTTTGAGCAGTTCTTTTTCGACTGCTTTAACCGGGTTGTGGCGGGGTGTGGGACTACAGAAACTGAGGATGCCATAAAGGTAGCCGGCAACCATCACCTTCGCTCCCACATAAGCTTCTATCTGCCGTGCTGTGTAGGCTGGATGATAGCGCCATTCGGTTGCAGAAGCGAACTCAAAACAGATCGGTTCAGTTGCCTGTGCGGTTTCCCGGAAATAGGTTTGCTCTAAGTTAAAGGCATCTCCCTTAAGCATTTTCATCGGGGTATTTTCTGGCAATCGAGCTGCAATCACTTCACAGTATTCTTCTCGGATACGGCCTAAGATGCCAATCTCCAGATTAAACCGGCTACAACCCATTTCCAGCAGATGTTGGGCTTTCCCGTCAAAGTTCATATCTGGGGTGGCAGTCACGGTATACAGCGCTCGAATTGCCGCTTCACTTTCTCGCAGTTCTTCTTCTGCTAATTTGCGCTCTGCGAGTTCAGTTTTTGCTTGCTCGAAGAGGGTAGACTGCTGAATGGCGATCGCGAGTTGTACGCTGAGTTGCTTGAGCAAGACAATTTCGTTCGATCTCCACCGGCGCGGTTCATTGCAGTGATGGGCAATGAGTAACCCCCATAAGTTTTCGCCTTGCAAAATCGGCACAACTAAGTTGGCTCTAACTTGATACTGGGAAAGCAGATCTATATGGGGCTGGTTAAGTTCTGCTGTATAAATATCTTCAATCGCCGCAATGCGATTGTGCTTGTACAGTTTTACATGAGTTTCCCCAAAGCAAGGGTCGTTGATATTGGCTCCTAAAGTTTGGCTCCAACCCTCACCAACGGACTCTACCTGTACGAAACCACTCCAATCTGGGAGAAAGCGGTAAATAACGGTCCGGTCGGTTTTGAGAAATTGCCGCACTTCTGCTACTGCAGTATTAAGCACTTCTTCGAGGTCTAAAGATTGGCGGATGCGCTGGGCAATTGTTCCGACTAAGTGTTCTCTTAAAAATTGCTGACGTAATGATTCTTCTGCCTGCCGGCGCTCTGTGATGTCGTTGAGGGTGCCGCCAGTGCCGACGATTTGGCCGGCTGCATCGAGCTTGACACGGGCGCATACTTCTACCCAGCGAAACGTGTTAATCCCTTCATTTTCCCCATATCGAGAGCAAGAAATAAGGCAATTTTCTGTGTTCGTCAGGTATCTCACCTCATACCGGCACTCGTCTTTTTTCCCTTCCACCAGCCATTGAAACAACTCGCGATTGTTTTGCCGGTCATCGGGATGAACGTATTTTAAAAAGTGCGTACCTAAGCTTTCTTCGATTGAAAAGCCGGTAATTTCACTCCAAGCAGGGTTAAGAAATGTCCACGATCCCTCTGCGTCTGTCTGGAAAATCACTTCTCTAACACTCTCAACGACTGAGCGATATTGGTTTTCGCTCTCCCGCAGCGCCGCCTCTGCTTGTTTGCGCTCGGTAATGTCGTGAGCAACGGCGTACATCAGCCCCTGTTCTACAAATGGGGTGGCGTTCCACAACACCCATCTATAAGAGCCATCTTTACAGCGATAGCGATTTTCAAAGGAAATCGTCGCGGCTCCTTGGGCTATTTTCTCCGCTTCGGCAATGGTTGCTTCCTGGTCGTCGGGATGCACAAAGTCCAGGTAGGGTTGACTTTTTAAAGTTTTTATCGAGTGGCCCAAGGTTTCTTCCCAAGCAGGGTTGAGCTGCTTGAAATAGCCATCAAACCCAATCACGCAAAGCATATCCACGGAAAGGGTGAAAAACCGATCCCGATCTTCCTCTGCCTGCTTGCGTTCGGTAACGTCCTCAACAACATAAGAAAACCGTTCTTGACCACCGGCTGCTGTGGGGATGGAGCAAACTGTTGCAGATAACCACCGGCTGCTGATACCAGTATTGTGCGTATATTCAAAGTGGACTGGAGAGCGATTGTGCTGGCTTTGCCGGTAGTAGCTACTCCACAAGCGCACATACTCTTTTGGTGCCCCCATTTCGGTTGCTAGCCGGTTTCGCATTGCTTCCGGGGTGAGGCCGAAAAGCTCAGCCGTTGCTGCGTTATCAGAGATATGTAGGATGTCATCATCCCGCAACTCGACAATGCCCATCATCATGGTGGCACTATCAAAGAAACTGCGAAGCGTTGATTCACTTTCTCGCAGTGCTGCCTCCGCCTGCTTGCTTTCCGTGATATCTGTGGCGATCCAGATCAATCCCTGACCGAGATCTCCCACCGGCGTCGCTCGATTTTCATAGTGTACAGACGTGCCTTGAGGCGTCTGGACCGCTGAAATCCAAGTGCCTTCTTCGCCCTGCAAAACGCGCTGAAGATTGGTTAAAATTTCTGGCTGATTGCGATATATCTCAAAGATAGAATGTCCGACGAGTTCCCCAGAGCCAAATCCCAAAGATTCCAATCCTTTCCCTTCTGAAAGTGCGATCACGCCATTACTATCTAAGGCATACAGAATAATGGGGGCATTGGTGACAACCGTGCGAAGCGTGGATTCACTTTCTTGGAGTGCTGCTTCAGCTCGCTTTTTTTCTTGAATTTCTTTGATTAACTGTTCGTTGGTTGTCTCTAATTCGGCTGTGCGTTCTCTCACCCGTTCTCCTAATTGAGCGTTAAGGGTGCGAATTTGTTCTTCTGCTTGCCGGCGTTCGCCGACTTCTTTTTGCAGGGTTTTGTTAACTAAGTCAAGCTGGATCGGGCTGGAAAGGCCCAAAGCGTTGGGCATTAATGGCACAAGCAATGCTGCTGTCAGCAACGATATGGCTGCGGTGATCGCGTTGATGAAAGTTGCAACCCAGTAATCTGGGTGCCAAAGCACCCACACTGATATCAGGTGGGTCGTGCCACCGGCAATGATGAAACTGCCAATGAGCAAAAAGATCCATCGAAAGGGCGCATCTTGTCGCTTACGGATAAAATAAACGAGCAGCAGGGGAATTGCGTAATAGGACAGCGCGATCAGCAACTCTGAAAGCACCTGCAGCCACACCAGCCCGCTATTCCACAGGTAGCAATCACCTTGAGGAAGAAAGTTGTTTGAAAAAAAGGTTTTTATTAATTCCACAATCGAGTTCCCTGTTACGCAGCCATACTTCGGAAAAGAAGTCCTATTCTTTAGTTATGCCAAAAAAAAGGGTGTTTTTAAGGATTTCCGCTTTGATTCTCGCTGATGCTGCTGTGGATGATGGGGCTAAGTGCTCAGGTGGGTGTTTTTCTAAGGAACCGCAAGGCTGGGTGTTCGCCGGCTGACAGCAATTCCTCAGCCGGCACCCTCGTGGGGTAATGTGCTGTAGCTCTGATTTTGAATTGAATATACAATCTAACGGTTAGGAAGGCTGAGCGCCCAGTGCCGGCATCATCAGTTACGGAATCGTGGCGGCTGCCGGTGCTAGAGTTGTACGTTCACTGGCAATTAACTCATCTTTTCATAAACGCACAATCAAGTGGTCAAGATGTCAAATCCTTTGCTGTTTCAAGAAGACCATTTTGTGGTTTTAGAAACCAACCAACCGGAAAAGTTCCTTACACCTGAGGAACTTTTAGAAAAGCTTAAAACAATTTTGTCCCAGCGTCAGCACGAACTGCCACGGGATCTACAGAAGTTCACGTCTCTGGACACGCAAGCCGAGTATTTGCTAGACACCAGCTGTGAGTTAGATGTTGGCCCTGGAGAATTTTTGCAGTGGTATGCAGTTCGTTTAGAAAAGTAAAGTAAAGGCAAACCCCAGCCGTTTTCAGTTCCTTATAGGGGCACAGCATGAGCGCCTAAAATCTATGGCATCAAGCCAATATTTATCCGCTCATGCTTCGCTCTTTAGGCTGGAGAATTGCCTTGATGCGAGAAGACAGTACAAGCGTGAAACCTTAAAATTTTCACCTTGCTTTCTCACAAATGTTAATCAATGCTTCTCACCTTTGAGGATCTAGATCGCTTTTTCCTTGGGAGTGGTAATCAAAGCGAGGTCAATATATTTGGCGGATGGCTGGGTGAATTCCACTCGCACGCCAGGGCCAAAAAATTTCTCAATTTTCTCCTTTTTTTGCTGCCAAGTTTCTAAGGAAACGAACGGCGAGTCAAATTCTAAAATTAAAGCGTAGCTACCGGCAACCTCGGCTTCCTTTAATCCCTGCAGCAGAGGACGTTCCTCATCTGTGGCGCTAAGTCCTAAACGTGCAAGCGCATCATCAAGATGGGCTTGTTGACCGTAACGATATCGAGTCACGTCTTTGCGAATCTGATTTTGAATTTCGGTGGCAAGATTCTCCCGCAGTGTCACGACGTTTGCCGCAGTTGTCTCAGTGAAAGGAACTGGCTTGAGTTCTGAGGCTTTCAGCGCTAAGCCTCCCAACAGGAGGGGAATTCCATAAAAAAAGCCGGCTAAATTTAATGTGGGATTGTCAGAAAAATAGGCAGCGAAACCAACAATGGTGAGGAGACCGCCAATCCATAAACCCAAGCTTCCCAAGGACGTTTGACGTAACATATCTGTCTGATGGTTTAATTTACAATTACTTCAGCCATTATTGTCGCCTTTTGGGGGCATGAAAGATGCGCGAGTAGATTGAACATTAAATCAGCGGTCTCTGTGATTGGTATCTGTAACGAAATCGAAGGTTTTGTGTCTGCGAGGGTTCACCCTAGTCCACGAAATAATGCCGGCTTGACGTGTTTTTACTGGCATTTATATATCACAAAGGGAACGGACTCAGCAATATCACGGATTTTGATTTTGTAGAAAAACCTAAGGACAGCCACAGAGACAACCAGTATTATCAAGGTAGATCTGAGATAAACTCGCTCTATCGCCGGCTTCTATAATTGCTGTTTAACTGAGTATTTGACATGATTAAAGACCAAAATGGCGAAGCCTCTGGAAAAAGTGCCTTAATCGATGAACTCAAATCTCTGAAGCGAGAAGACGAAATGCTGTACAACATCTTGGCGGTGGATGTATGGGCACTCGCAAAAACGATGGATGAGTTTCAACCGGGGTTCTGGGCAGCTTTTATGAAAAATCGTGAAAAAGCCCTCAAACGCTTTCTAGCTGAAATGATCAAGAATAAGCCGGCAGATAGCAAACGCCCTCCTTTCATGCGTTAAGCACCCACGGAAATTCACGACTACTCAACTGTTGCTAAAATAATTTCTTCTAGTTAAGAACACGAGAGCACGTTTTCTAAATGCCTGTGGGTAAATTTCCCTCAGCCTAGGCGTTTGGGAAGCAATGCCGGTGCGCTCTGACTCTAAAAACGCTCGATTAAGCGAAAAGCATAACAAGGAAATCTATCATGGATCGACAAACATTGCAAGAGCGGATGGCAAAAATTGAGAGCCAGCGGGAAGTGCTGCTGCGACTTCTAGAAAAACCAGACCTGGGAACCCTGCGAATCGATGTTAACCAGGCGCTTGAAGAAATGGATGATTTAATTGACGAATTCAAGCGCACTTTCCCTGACGCTCAAATCGGGTAAAAGTGAGAAGCAAAAAGTGAGAGGTGAGAAAACTTGTCCTCTCATTTTTTGTTAGGCTTTCCTCAGAAATTCATTTGAGATGAAATTACCCTAAATTTAACGGGTCAACATCAATTGTTAAACTAACCGACCCTGGACAAAGGGCGCGTAAACTCTCGAAAGCCGGCAGATCAAACGGCATATCAAGGGGAAACTTTAGCAAAATATGCCATCGATAGCGGTTCGCCACACGCGTGATCGGTGCCGGTGCCGGCCCTAAAATTTCAAAAATAGGAACTTCGGATGCCGGTTGCAACACGGATACCAAACGCTCAGCCGTTGCCTCAACTTCCGCCTCATCTGCACCACTTAATCGCAGTAAAATCAAACGCCCGTAGGGTGGGAAATTTAGGGCTGCCCGCTGTTCCAATTCCGCCTCGATAAATTGCTCATAATCGTGCCGGCGCACCGCTGTGATTGCCGGATTTTCGGGCGTGTAGGTTTGAATAATCACTCGACCCGGATCATCCCCCCTGCCGGCACGACCGGCCACTTGCATTAGCGTTTGAACAGCCCTTTCCGCTGCCCGAAAATCCGCCAAATTCAGCAACCCATCAGCCGCCACAACCCCCACCAGCGTCACCTGCGGCAGATCCAAGCCCTTTGTGAGCATTTGCGTCCCCACTAAAAGATCGGCTTCCCGGTTGGCAAATCGGGTTAATAGATTTCGGTGCGCGCCCTTCGTGCGCGTAGTATCGCTATCAAACCGGATCACCCGCAATTGGGGAAACTGCTTGCCTAATTCTTCCTCAACGCGCTGGGTGCCACTGCCAAAGTTTTTTAGGTAAGGTGAACTGCATTCTGGACAGCGATCCGGGTGCAGTTGTCCATAGTTGCAGTAATGACAGCGCAGCACTTCTGTCGCACCTTCATGGGTGTAGTGATAAGACAGAGACACGTCGCAGTTTGGGCACTCAATGACATACCCGCAACTGCGGCAAGAAACAAAGGTACTGTGTCCTCGCCGGTGAATGAATAGGATGCCTTGCTCACCTGTTGCTTGAAGCCGGCTCAAAGCGTCTTGAAGCGACCGGCTAAAAATTGAACGATTGCCGGCACGCAATTCTAGGCGCATATCCACCACTTCTACCGGCGGCATTGGGCGCGAGTGGACACGCTCTGGTAAAGATAAATAGTGGGTGGGGCATGGGGAATTGGGAATTGGGCAAGGCTGCGCCAACCTAAAGGTATGGGCATTGGGCATGGGGAATTGGGCATTTGCCCCCTCTTTCCCTCTTACCTTTACCCAAGTCTCTAAAGCAGGCGTGGCAGAACCTAATATTAAGGGGCAGTTGGTGAGTTCTGCTCGCCATTGGGCAACGGTTCGAGCGTGGTAGGTGGGAGCCGGCTGATCTTGTTTAAAGCTGGAATCGTACTCTTCATCTAATACAATTAAGCCAACTTGGGGCAACGGCGCAAAAATGGCAGAACGAGTGCCTATAACAACTTGGGGGCTGCCGGTGAGCATTTGCCGCCAGGTGTCGTATCTCTCTCCATCCGAGAGGGCGCTGTGATAAACACAAACTTTTTGGCCAAATCGCGCCCGGAATCGGTCGGTGAGCTGGGGCGTGAGGCCAATTTCTGGGACAAGCACGAGGGCAGATTCACCGCGTTGCAGAACCGGCGCGATTGCTTGCAGGTAAACTTCTGTTTTGCCTGAGCCGGTGACGCCATGCAATAGGACTTGAGCAAAACCATTAAGACCGGCAATTGCTTCTAATGCACATCTTTGATGAACTGTCAATTCTTTGGGTTGGTCTGCTGGTTGCGCCGGCTCAACGGGGATTCGCAACACTTCGCGCAGTTGAATCACTACGCAGCCTTTTTCCTCTAGCTTCTTGATAGTGGATGAACTGGTACTGCACGTTTGTAGCAATTCAGTTAGCCAGAGTTCGCCGCCGCGACGCCTCAGCACTTCTAAAACTTCCCGTTGCCTTGCGGTGAGATCGGTGGGAAAAGCTTCTGTTACCAGAGTTACAGCTTGCTGTTGCTTGGGTTTCGCCTGGGTGGGAGGTTCTAAGTAGCTTTCTACCCAACTCCGTTTCAATAATTCCCGTAGCCCTCGGTTCGCCCCTCTGATTTGGCGCTGGATATACTGCCATGTGTAATCGCCGGTTTTTGAGGCTTGCAGTAATTCTAGAATCTGACGGGCAACTGGAGAGAGGAAGGCTTCAGCAGTCGATGGATTAGGTAATTGTGTTCGGCTGAGGCGAATGCGGCGCTGCGCTCGCCCTAACAAGCCGGGAGGCAGCGCGGCGCGAATGACTTGAATGAGGGGAGTGTAGTAGTAATTTGCGACTTGTTCGAGGAGTTGCCAGTAGGTGACAGGGAAGAAGCCGGTGCTGACGACATCCTCGACTTCTCGAACTTTATCGGGGGCTAAATCAGCCGGTAGGTGCTCAACGAGTCGAACAGCAATCGCGCCAAGGCTTTGCGAGCCAAAGGGAACGGTTAAGATATCTCCGGGTTGGATTTCTAAGCCTGCCGGCAGCCGGTAAGTAAAAAGTCCTTGGGCACCGGGACAATCTACTAAAACTTCTATCCACTGCTGTTGCGCTGTGCCGGCTCGATAAGATTCTCCAGGTTCCGCGACGATGCCGGTGATGACATCAAAATCACATTTATACATAGCGCAAAAGTGAAGTGTGAAGTGGGCAGTGCATGGCGCACAGAAAACTAAACCCTAAGCTAGACCCTCTTTACTTTACCGTTCCCCAGGTCTCTACTTCCGAGTCCCATGCCCCATGCTCGATTCCCCATGCACCAACAAACCCTAAATGATGCGTATGTTATCATTACAAGGGGAATCCTAATTAACTAGACTCAACTGCTTTTGCGGCGCGGTGCCGATGGTGAACTGAAAGAAGTTTTAAAACAATTAAGCTAAAAACAGCGCCGGCAGGAAGCTTCTAAGCTCAATTACCATTAGTAGTAGGAAAGCGAAGTGGCTGAAATGACAGCGACTAAACCTTCATCCGGTTATTACAAAACGGCTACAGATGATTCAATCGGCGCATTTTTTAAGGAAATGGGTCGTTACCCACTGCTAACGCAGGAGGAAGAGGCGACGCTAGCGCGTGCCGTTCAAGAATTAGTTGCCCTCGAAGCACTGCAGGAAAAATTAGCAAATCAATTAGATCGCGCACCAACGCCGGCAGAATTAGCAGCAGCGGCAGAGTTAAGTGAAACTCAGCTCCAATACCGCCTCCATCGCTGCCGCATGGCGAAACAGAAAATGATTCGCTCGAATTTAAGATTAGTTGTCTCCCTGGCAAAGCGATATCTCAATCGGGGAGTGCCGTTTCAGGATCTGATTCAAGAAGGCGCTTTAGGACTAAATCGAGCGGCAGAAAAGTTCGATCCAGATAAGGGTTATAAGTTTTCTACCTACGCTTATTGGTGGATTCGTCAGGGAATTACCCGAACCCTCGCTAATAATTCTCGAACAATTCGTTTACCCATTCATATTGTTGAACAGCTCAATAAACTTAAATACGCGATGCGCGAACTTAAGGGAAAGCTGCATCGCAATCCTACAGAAGCGGAACTAACAAAAGCTTTAGAAATCTCTCCAGAAAAGTTGCAACAACTGCAACAGTTGCGAATGCAATCACTCTCTCTTAACCACCAAATTGGTCAGGAAGAGTCTACAGAACTGATGGATGTGCTTGAAGATGCTCAGACGCCATCACCTGAAGCGCAACTAAGTGAAAGAATGCGCCGGCAGGATGTGTGGGAGGTTTTAGGCGAGGTGCTGACGCAGCGGGAACAAGAGATTATTGCTTTGCGTTATGGGTTGATGAATGGTGAACCCCGCACCTTAGATGAAGTGAGCCGGCTGTTCGACTTATCCTGTGAGCGGGTGCGTCAAATTCAAGCCAGAGCCATGCGGAAACTTCGGTTGCCGAATGTTTCACAACGCTTAAAAAGTTGGCTGCGATAGAATTTTTGCTGTTCATGGTTCCTGGTTGATTGTTATACTGCCATGAACCTTAAACCATCAACTGCGAACGATTGGTCATGAACCCAGCGCTCAAGTTACGACCGGCAACCCCGGCTGATATGCCGGCCATTTTTCAGCTAATTCAGGCATTGGCGGAGTATGAGAAGTTATCTCACGCTGTCACCGGCACGCCTGAGTCTCTGGAAGCTCACCTGTTTGGCGAGCGTCCTTATGCTGAAGCCATTCTGGCAGAATATGCCGGTCAATGTGTGGGATTTGCTTTGTTTTTCCACAATTTTTCGACTTTTCTTACCAAGCCAGGAATTTATTTAGAAGATTTATTTGTTCTCCCAGAATACCGCAATCAAGGTATTGGCAAAGCGCTGCTGTCTTACCTCGCACAGTTAGCAATGACGCGGGGTTGTGGCCGGCTGGATTGGAGTGTTTTAGATTGGAATGAGCCGGCAATTGCTTTTTACCGGCGCATGGGGGCTTCAATTCGAGAAAATAGCCGGATTTGCCGGGTGAGTGGCGAATCTCTCACTCAACTGGCAGCCGGGAACTCATCGGCAATTTTGCGTTCATCTGTGCCGGCAGATGTCCCCGTCTTATTTCAATTAATTCAAGCAAAAGCTGAGTTTGATCAGCAATCGCACACATTCACTGGAAATGCCGGTAGTCTCTCAGAACACCTGTTCGGTTTGCGGCCCTATGCTGAAGCAATTATTGCAGAACACGCAGATCAAGTGGTTGGCTTTGCTTTATTTTTTTATAACTATTCCACTTTTTTAACAAAACCGGGAATTTATATCGAAGACCTCTTCATTTTCCCAGAATATCGGCAGAAAGGTATCGGGAAAGCGATATTAACTTATTTGGCTCAACAAGCTGTTATTCGCAATTGCGGGAGGTTGGAATGGACAGTTGCGATTTGGAACGAGCCGGCGATTAATTTTTATCAGCATTTGGGCGCTTCTGTATTGCCAGACTGGCGAATTTGTCGCGTTGCCGGTGATTCTCTCCCTAACTTAGCGTCCCAGACATAATGTATTAAAATATTTTAGAGAAATTATCGCTAACTTCAAAAATTAGCTTCGGCATTTTTCTTTAAAAAAAATAAATTATCCTAAAAACTTTTAATTTTACGAATCTTATTTTTTGTTATGATAAAAACAGTTTAAACGCACAATAATTGACCTAAATTTTCTTTACTAATTCACTAAAATGCTAGACTCAACAAGAACTATAAGTGTTGGAGATCACGCCCCTCTGTATGCTTTAGAAAATCAAGATAAAAGCCTAGTAATTTTAAGAGATGGCGTGGGAAAACCTTCCCTTCTGATATTTTATGCAAATGACGATATTCCCGGCTGCCGGGATATCGCTTGTGCTTTTAGAGATGTCATGCCAACTTTCAAAGAGTTGGATGTGCAAATATTTGGGATCAGCTCAAATCCGCCTCAAGCACGTCAAGAATTTGCGAAACAACACAATATTCCCTACCCACTTCTTTTTGACGTTAACAACCTAGTTAGTCAACAATATGGAGTTTGCTATCCAGCCGATGCGAATGATAGCTCAATTTTAACTTACGATAGAATTGCCTTTCTCCTAGATATCAATTTGCGAGTCGTCAAAATTTATCCTCTGATAGATTTGAAGTCGGCTATGGAAGAAATTTTGAAAGATATCAAGACTGTAATGCCGCGAGAAGAACCTCGCCACCTAACTATGCAAGCGCCGGTTTTGTTAATTCCAAATGTGTTGGAGCGAAACCTTTGCCGTGAGCTAATGTATATTTGGGAAGCAGAAGGCAACGAAGACTCAGGTTCAATGCGCCGACAAGGTGAGAAAACAATTACAGTCCTTAATTACAATCATAAAATTCGCCGAGATCATTTTATTAAAAAACCAGAACGGCAAACGATTTTAGATCGAATCTTAAAACGGCGAATTTTCCCTGAAATTCAGAAAGCGTTTAATTTTGAAGTGACGCGTCGTGAAGATTATCGCATAGCCTGCTACGATGCGAGTCGCGGTGGTTTTTTCAGACCTCACCGCGATAATACGACTGGAGGAACCGCACACCGGCGCTTTGCAATGACGCTAAATTTAAATGCGGATGAGTATGAGGGAGGATATTTAAGATTTCCTGAATATGGCCCTCATCTTTATAAGCCTGAAACGGGAAGTGCTGTGATTTTCTCTTGCACACTCATGCACGAAGCAACGGATGTTACAGCCGGTAGTCGTTTTGTCCTTCTTTCCTTCTTTTATGGAGAAAAGGAAGCTCAGCAGCGAGAAGCTTATGAAAAGCAAAATTTAACCGACTACAACAATTTAGTTATATTGAATTAACATCATTTACAGAGAATTTGCTCATGTATTTTACCTCACCCCATCCTTCTGCTAGGCAGGCGGTGTTTGCCTTTATAGCTCAGGAGAAGTAAGGTATAATATTGAAGGCATTTCTTACCATGAATTGCCTGAATAATTTGCTTTTAGCCACTCTTTAAATTTATTCGTAATAAAATACGCGTTGGAAAGCGGCACAAAAATAATTCATAAAATTTTTCTGTTAAATTACTTGATGTTTAGCAAGGTAGAATTTAGGCTAAACTTATTCCTATCAAAGCTTTTGCAGCCTTGAAACTCAAGGTTTAAATAATTATTTTAAAAGAAAATAAATAAATTTTATAAAATTAGAGCGTGAAATGTAACGATTTACACAGCAATTAAGCCGTAATTGTAAATAATAGTAAGTTTGCCTTGCTATAACTTCTGAGTTTCTGCTAAAAGATAAGTATAACTGCTTAGCAGTGAAAGCAAATGATCGAGGAATAAGGGGTTACCATGACTATCTGGGTAAACGAACAAATCGATCCTTCGGGTATGCTATTCGCTTGCATTGCCTGTGCCAATGAGTCTCAAGCCAAGGAATGCCATGAGTCATTCGATCAGAATTTAACTGAAAGCCAAAAAGCAAGCGGATGGATGGCAAGATTGCGGACGGTTAGTTCTTGGGATGAGGTGCCGGTGAACGCCTTAAAGCTGTCCTGAGATTTGATAAGCGTCAGTGAACACGAGAATAGGGGGAGATGGGGAGAATATCTGAGGCAGATTCCCACCCAATTTTACCTCACACTTAAGGCGGCCCTCATGACGGTGACTGTTTAGGCCGGCGAAGCGCCTTCGAGCGAATCGGGCCAAGAATTTGATTGAGTTCGCGTAGTTGCTCAGCTGTCCCCATACAGATGAGCAAATCTCCTGCTATTAAATGGGTATCGGCAGTTGGGCCGCCAATAAGCGTACCATCAGCGCGGCGAATGGCCAGAACTAATGCCCCAGACTGAGAGCGAAGTTTTGCCTCTCTCAAAGATTGGCCCACAAAAGGACAAGTTTCCGGGTCAATCAAAAACTCTTCTAAATAAAAGGCCCGATCCGCGCCGGCAATAATTCCATCCACAAAGTCCATAACTTGGGGTCTTAGCGCCGCTGCTGCCATGCGCCTGCCGCCGGTGATATAGGGCGAGACAACCGCATCCGCACCGCCACGTTGCAGCTTTTGAACCGCTTCTTCTGTACTGGCGCGCGCGATCGCCCGAACTTTAGGATTAAGTGTTTTTGCAGACAGAACGGTATAAAGATTTTCCGCATCAGAAGGCAGCGCCGCCACCAAGCAGACAGCCTTTTCAACGCCAACCTTAAGCAGGGTCGCATCTAACGTCGCATCGCCTTGAAAGGCTGTGTAACCTAGCTGTTGAGCTTCTAAAATCTGTTCGGAATCCGAATCAATCGTTACAAAATCAATGCCTTCTGCCTTAAATTCATAGGCAATTTGCCGGCCCGTGCGACCGAACCCGCAGAGGATGTAATGCTCAGATAAAGAGTCTATCAAGCGTTTTTTTTGCCTTAATCGAATGCCTTCTTGAAAGTAGCCTTGAATCAAGGCTTCTGTAAATCGGTTAACAATATAGCCGATGTTGATCAGCCCCATCAAAATCAACGCGATGGTAAACAGCCGCCCGCGATCTCCGAGGGGGTAAATTTCTCCAAACCCAACCGTTGCTAAGGTGATCACGGTCATGTAAGCGGCATCTGGCCAAGGCCATTTTTCGACCAGCCAGTACCATAACGTGCCGATGAGCAGAACGCCGGCAAAGGCGATTGTCCCCCCAAGCAGTTCTTTTTGGATGCGTCGATATTTTTGTTCGAGAGTCGTGTACACCAGCTTTTAATTATTTAAGTTATAGAGTTTCAGCATCAGGACAACTTTTCAAACACTGCTAAAAAACAAACGCTCAAACTCATCCACTTGTCTTTGTCTTGATTTCTTGGCATTTCCAAAATCGGCTAGAACTCTATCCAAAATACAAAGTCTTTTGCCCTTAATAGTTGTAGCTTATTAAAGTCGCGACCTGATAGCGGCCCAGACAGATTGTTGTGCTTAATACAATTGCAGATTCTATAAAGCCGGCAAAATAGCAGCTGGGCTGACCTACAATCGAGTCTAGTTCAACTCAGCTGTTTGAAAATTCAGGATTAGAGGAACCAGTTGTGAGCGTAGAAACTCTTATTGAGCAGACATCTGGAGCGACAGAGTCTAGCCCATTTAGCCCAGAGAGCTTTGACAGCTATGTGATGACCACATACGCCCGATTTTCCCTAGCCTTAGAACGAGGGGCCGGTTGTCGGGTTTGGGACACGCAAGGGCGCGAATATCTCGACTTTGTGGCCGGCATTGCCACTTGTACCTTGGGACACGCCCACCCAGCAATGGTGGAAGCCGTAACCCAGCAGATTCAAACGCTGCACCATGTTTCCAATCTTTACTACATTCCCGTGCAAGGTCAACTAGCGCAATGGCTAGTCGATCATTCCTGTGCGGATCGGGCGTTTTTCTGTAACTCCGGCGCGGAAGCGAATGAAGGGGCGATTAAACTGGCCCGAAAGTACGCGCATACGGTTTTAAATATCAAAGAGCCGGTGATATTAACCGCTCATGCCAGTTTCCACGGACGGACACTGGCAACCATTACGGCAACAGGGCAACCCAAGTATCAGAAAAACTTTGATCCCTTGATGCCCGGTTTTCAGTATGTGCCTTACAACGATATTGAGGCACTAGAGGCGGTAATTGCAGAACTCGATAGCGGCGAACGGCGGGTTGCGGCGATTCTCCTAGAAGCTTTACAGGGAGAAGGCGGCGTGCGACCGGGAGAAGTTGCTTATTTCCAGCGAATTCGGGAAATTTGCGATGAAAAGGGCATCCTGCTGATTTTAGATGAAGTGCAAGTCGGAATGGGACGTACCGGCAAGCTTTGGGGTTACGAAAATCTCGGCATTGAGCCAGATATCTTTACCTCTGCCAAGGGATTAGGCGGGGGTATTCCCATTGGTGCAATGTTGTGCAAGTCCTTCTGCGATGTCTTCCAAGCTGGAGATCACGCCAGTACCTTTGGGGGCAATCCTTTCGCTTGTGCCGTTGCGCTCGCTGTCTGCCAGACAATAGAACGGGAGAACCTGCTGGCTAACGCTGAGGCGCGGGGTGAGCAATTACGAGCCGGCTTACAGGCGCTAGCCGCGAAATATCCTCACCTGGTTACTGAGGTGCGCGGCTGGGGTTTAATTAACGGCATGGAACTGAAAGCAGACATCGAGCTAACGTCTCCTGCAGTTGTGAAAGCGGCGATGGATGAAGGCTTGCTGCTGGTGCCGGCCGGTCCCAAAGTTCTGCGGTTTGTCCCCCCACTGATTCTCAGTTCCCAGGAAGTAGACAGCGCCCTGCAAACCCTTGAACGAGTGTTCGCTCAAGTCCTGAATTCTGATTCCTGAGTCTGACGCCGCCGGCCTCTTCGTGGCCCACAGTACACTAACCTAACAACGGGCTATCCACACAGAATTGGTATAGCCCTATGCCCCATGCCCCATTCCCCATGCCCCATGCCCTAAGGCAATCCCGGATGTGGCAACCCCAAAGCTGACGAATCTGCGCGATATACCCCAGGCTGGGAAAAAGTAACGTAAGCTGGGCTTGACTGGGGCGTGCCTGACCTCTGAGTGTCATGCCGGCGAGTCCCAGCTTGAGTGTCCATGTAGAGTCCTATCGCACCCTCTAGCTGAGCGTTCGCCAGGTTCGCCCCACTCAAGTTCGCCCCACTCAGATTCGCCCCACTCAAATTCGCATTCAACAAGTTGGCGCTGCTTAAGTTCGCCCCACTTAAGTTCGCATCACTCAAGTCAGCACCCACTAACCGAGCGTCACTCAGGTTAGCATTCGATAGATTAGCCCCTATCAGCTCAGCATGACCTAAATTAGCACCTCCCAAGTCAGTACCGCTGAGGTTGGCACTATTGAGTTTGGCTCCAATCATATTGGCACCATCCAAGTCAGCACCACTGAGATTGGCTTCGTGCAAATTGCTGTTAACAAATGTGGAAAACCCCAAGTCAGCACCGCTAAAGTTAGCACTATGGAGTTTGGCATCTAACAAATTTAGTCCTTTGCCATCGATGCCTCTAAGATCGGCATTCGTCAGATCGGCTGCTACGAGGTTCGCAAAACAGAGATCGGCACCGCTCAAGTTCGTACTATTAAGATTGGCCCCATGCAGGTTGGCAAACATTAACTTAGCACCGCTGAGGTCAGCACTACTCAAATTCAATTGAGCCAAGTTTGCTTCGCTCAGATCGCCCCCCTGACATTGTTTTGTTTGCAGCAACCGTTTGACGTGTGCACTATTTCCGGCCATATTTTTTTACCTATACGCTATTTTTTGGCTTATTTCTCCCTTATTACCTCAGCTCTTGGAGTTTCTCAATCCAGAACTGTACAGTCATCGTTTCTGATGACCTTCATGGGGGTGAGGGGTCATACCCATCAGCTATAGTTCCCCAATCTATAAATAAAAATCAATAGAATCACTCTTTAATACTGCTAAATCCGCTCTAGATCAGGAATTTTGCTTTCACCAAGCCGACATAGGAGAGCGAGCTTAAGTCCTGATTGCCGCTTCCTCAGTTGTGAGGGGAAGAATTCATTAAACAGTGCTTTTGATTTCTCTTGCCAAGAAGTCAAATGAACAGAGCTGTAAAAAGGGGTTACTGAGATGGTTTTGGTATAAAAAGTTGCTGTGGGATCAAGTGATCCCATGCCTTCCTAGAGTGTCCACTCTTTAGGACATCAGGCCGGCAACTCAAATTTTTATCGGTGTTGAGATTCGGGTTGCTCTCCCCAAGTTACCATTATGTCCTCTTCTTTTCTGAAATGGGTATTAGATGCTAATGAGCATAACGTTGGCTACCGGCAACAGCAATTTAGGTTTTTAAGTATAAAAAATTATAGAAAATTCTTTGGTTAAGCACTTACAAGCTTTTATCCTGGCTGCGGTAAAGTAACTCTAACTTTCCCCATACTTCTGAATCAAAGCCCCCTGCGTCTGATAGAAACTCCGAAACAGATTAGCGAATAAAAGTGTAAAGATAGCAACAATTAATCCAGCAGCCGTAGAAATTAAAGCCTGGCTAATACCGGCAGTAACGCCAACACTATTGCTATCCCCAACATCACCCACTCGTAAAGCACTGAAAGATTGAATTCATCCTAAAACGGTTCCCAATAAACCCAGCAACGGCGAAATCGCAATAATCGTATCAAATACCGTATTAAACCGGCGCATCACCGGCAACTCATCCTGAGATGCGCTCTCCAGCGCCAACCGGAAATCCTCTGGAGAGGGGCAATCAAGTTCCAATGCTGTCAGAAAAATCCGTGCCATCGGCAAATCCGCATTTTGTACCAGCAGGGGCAACACAGCCTGGGATTTTGCTTGTAGAGGGCAAGCGGTTGCCGCACGATAGACTCTTGCCGGTTCAGAACCCGCAGCCAAAAAAAGGCTCGTTCCAAAATTAGTGCCACTGCCAGGAGGGAAAATCCCAGCAGTGGCAACATAACAATCCCGCCGGCAGCGAACAGATTTCTCACGGAGCTAACTTTACAAATTTTGCACCTTATTTTAGATTTTAGATTTTTAATCTCGATTAATTAAAAGTCGTTTGCTAAGGGTCAACAGCAATCTGAACCCTAGCAAACGACTATCTAAAATCTAGATGCAATTATTTAGTCTGCGGGAAGTGGTCGATTTGAGCGTAGCCGCTGAAAATTAGCTGTTTGCCTTGGGTTTCCAGACGATTGAGCCGCATTGTCACGCCATCGAGATCAAAGCGATCAAGATCGACCATATTATCCAAAATCTGTCCCAAAGCAATTGCTAGGGTTTTAGAGGTTTCTTGCAGCGATTCCGGTACAGCATCAAGATCGATTTCGGGATTTTGAAACAGAATCCGACGCCGGCGCTCAATGCCTAATGTTACTGTCAGGGCAACGGGCACGATCCCGTGATCTCCTAAATCTGCCTTGGCGAAGATGCGAAGGCGGTTTTCAGGCAGCAGTTGCACTTGCACCTCGGAAAAAGAAACGGGTGCGTCACCGCTCAGTTCGTTTAATTCTGGCAGATCGAGGTTTTGCAGCCGCTTTTTCACTAGCTCAGCTTTAAAAGCCTGGTTAATGCCGTCTTCGGAGAGAATAACGTCGGCGATGGCTTGGGTGGGTTGTTTGAGGCGAATTTGGCCGCTAAGAATAGAGCTAAAGTCAATGGAAACAGCGTCTGTTTCAAATACCATTTCTTCAACCGGAAAATCCCGGCGAATGACCAGACCCCGACCGCTCATTTTGAAGCTATCAATACTGCCTTGTAAGAGTTTGCTGGAGGGATGGCAGCGCACAACCACCTCCACGGACTCACTCTGACTGAACAGGTGGCGAATGGATTGGCTGGCGACGGTGTTGAGCATACGCTCTCCCCAATCCGTGCCAGGGGGGGTTGTTTGACCAATGAGAGTCCCAAACATGAGGTTTCTCGTTTCCAGTAGTTCTTGCTCTTTTGTAACAAAGTATTAAGATTTCAGCAAATCCCTTGTTCAACTCGCCAAATTGCCCTAGGAACTGGCGTGGCCGGCTAAGCTCAATGTCAGGGTAGCGGGAATTAGCCGTTGGGATCATTGCTGCATCTAGATTTAGAACCTTATCTGTATGAACATTATAGGGTTGAGCAAGATGCTCGACTAGCATAAATTTATTAAATAATTCCTAGCAAAATTAATTTACTGATTGGAATAATCAAAATATCATCTTTTAGTAAATTTACGCTAAAACCCTTCATACATCTACGTTTTAGGGATTTTTAATTGTTCAGAATATCTAATGTAACAGTTAAAATTTCGGAATACTGTTTGGCGTAGATTTTAGAGAGCTAAGGAAAAAGGGCGAAGGACAGAGAGCAAAAAGCTAATCCCTAGCCCCTAGTCATCGGCTTGGTGGGCTTAACCGCTTTTTCCAAGAAGCGATTGCTGGGTGATCTGGATAAGTCTGCTCAAACATTCCCAGCCACGAACGTGCTGCCTCTGGAGAGCCTTTAGCCACTGAAAGTTCCATCTGAACCATACAAAAGGCGGCAAATTCGCTGACATGAAAGCGCCGGCGGGACAGCAACGGGTTCAGTAATTCTTCAGCAGCCTCAATGTCTCCCGTAACTAAATGCTGTGAAGCAATAGAGAGACGAGCGAACAAATAATCTGGATAGCGCTCGTAAATTTGGTGCGTTAGGGCGTACGCTTCTTTTTTGCGCTTCTGCTGTTCATAGGCAGTCGCCAGATTATTTAACAGCGAGGGATCGTCGGGTTCAATTTCCAGGCATTGTTGGAGCAGGCGCTCGGCCTCATCAGGCTTTTGCTGTTTTAATGCCTTAATTGCCTCACCCAGCCATTTCATAACCTGGGGATCATGCGTTCCCACCGGCTCAGTATCAATTTCAAAGCCAAAAAGTATTAGTTCTTGCCATTTGCCTCGCATCCACATCCGCACCGGCTCAGCCGCAGAAAGAAGACCGGCCCTTGAAACAACGGTTGACGCTTCATGCCGGCTTTCATCAGGCCCGCGATTACTCAAGGCAAAATCTTTGAGCGCTTCCAGCATTTCCGGCGTCTTGGCCATTTTCGCAAGGCGCAGGGCAAACTCGCGTCCTGGGGGATCGCCCCGATCAAGGAGCATTGGCACTAAGCTGACCATCTCTGGATGCTGTTGCAGATAGCGTTGGGTTGTCTGTGTGGCGGCTTCTTCATCGTCTTCGCGAAACCCAGACCTTACCTGTTCAAGGAGTTCGTTAATCGCGTGCTGGCTGACCCAGTTGGCAAAAGGAAAGGGCCAGGGAGAATGGCGCTGACTCACCGGCTGGTTGAGATCGTTGAGGTTCGATTGGGCTAATTCAAATCCAGCATTGATTTTGAGTGCTTGCTGCCAGTATTTACGGGCACGCTCTTGGTTTCCCTGCCGTAGGTGGGCAACGGCGGCTAGATGATAAAGAAAGGGACTAGAGGGGACAGGTTCTAGGCTGCCGGCTTTTTCAGCGCCGGCGAAGGCATCAAGAACGCTTTGATCGTCGCCCAGGAAACTGAAGGCTTCTGCTTTTTTTACCCAGATATCTGCGGCATCAGATTCAATGGATTTAAGTTGCTCAGCTTGCTGCTTAGCTTCGTCAAGCCGGCCACTCAAGCACAGGTAACGGCTGAGGTTGGAGAGGGCGTGATAGTTTTTGGGATCAATTTCAAGGACGCGCTGGCTCGTGGTAATCGCTGGCTCGATTTGGCCTTCCATCACGTAGGCTTGGCTGATGTTGTTGAGCGCAGAAGTGAAATCGGGTCGGCGTTCTAATATCTGTTCTTCAAGCTGCCGGCATTCCAAATATTTCCCCAGTTCTAAGCAGCATTGAGCTTGTTCATGAAGAGTTGCCAGTTCGACAGCATCTTCGCCGGTTAACCCCATTCCTGCAACCATTTCAGTGATTTTGGGTTCCAGTTCCGCAATGGTCTGGTTAACATCGGCAACGCGCTGGTCGTTTGGCCACCGCTCAACAAACTGGCGAAAGGTTCTGATGGCCAACATGGGGCGGAAGTTGGCCAGATAGGAGCCGGCTAGCCCTAGGGTGCCATCGCTGTTATTTGGGTCAATTTTAAGCAGGCGCTCGCAAGTGTGCTGATAGTGCTGGATGTCACCAATTTCCAGGTAGAGATTCACTTGGCTGATCAGCACGTCTGGCTCGTTGGGATAGCGCTTTTCCAAAGCTTCTAGGATTTCCAACGCTTGGAGCCAATTTTTGTTGCGGATCAAGCTTTCGGCTTTGACTAAGCCGGCCATGAGTTGTTGAGTGCCGGCACCGAACCCTTTGCCGGTGATTGGCAGTTTTTTCTTTTTTGCCATACATTTTGGCTCCTCGTCTGGGCAAAAGTCCCTTGCGATCACAGTAGTCGCCGGTTGCGCTCTCATCAAGCCATGGACAAAAAAGCTTATAAATGACGAGAGCAAGTTCAGTGGCTCAAAATGAGCAGCAGACATAACACTGAACTTGCCCTAAGGGTTGTCTGATTGATTTCCAAATTCAAGGCGGCTTTTGTTTTAGCCTCAAGGTTTTAGCTTGCCGGTTAATCAGCCTCGGCCAGAGGTCAAACCGCATAGCCCTGCCATTTTCTCATCAGACTTAGCTAATCTTGCGCTGATACTCTTCTAAGATGTCCATGAGCTGAACTTGAGATTGCATTGGCAGCAAATCCAACAGAGAAACTTCCCGTTTGCCACCCCCTAATTTCACAGGAATATTTTGCAGGATCGGTAGAACCTGGTCTTCGTCGATAGTTCTACCACTCAGGAGCGGGTAAAGACGTTCAGCAAGAACGGTGTGAAGATGAGCTTCACGTAAATGGAGGTGCCACTTGGCGATGTCCATGTAAACGTTCTCGCCAATCTCAGCCGCGAGTTCTTCGATTGCTTGTGTGGTACTTAGGTTAGCCATAGTAACTTCTACTCCCTCAACAGAATATTAGCTGCACCAGAGTTTCAGCTTCTATTCTAGGGTTTTGTAGCTTGAGTGACTTTTAAGGCGCTGTGGGCGTGGCGATGGTGTTCTTAAAGTTACGCGGGCCGTTGTAACCGGAGAGATCGGCTAGTTTCTCTAGGGATTGTACGCCTTGATAAAATTTGCCGTTAACTTCCCAAGTTGGGTAGCCTTGAACTTTCGCGTCTATACACATTTGAGCGCGAGAATTGCGGCCCTCGGGGTCACATTCAACATAGTCCGCTAGTGCGAATGCTTCTTTGCCAAACAGTTGCTTTTGATCGTGGCAGTGTGGACACCAAAAAGCCCCGTATTCCTTGGCACCAACTTGGGTGAGATGACGTGCTAAAGCAATTTCTGCTTCACCAGAGGTGGTTGTAACAGGCGGGCCAACTTGTCCGGAACCTGAGGAATTAACAGCAGAGTCCGTTGCCACAGGTGAGTTGGCGTTCGCATATATTCCCAATGCCCCAATCAGCGTCACCATCCCAACAATGATGCCGGTGAAAACGATTTGACCAATATCTTCCCATTCCCGGCCTATTAGGGTCAGCACAAATATTGCGAGTGAAAATAAGGCTGAGGCGAGGCAATAGAAACAGAATTCTTTAATGACAAAAATCAGCAGATACATTAAATAGCCGCTGAAAATCACCAGTGCAATGCCACCGGCAAATAACAATGGCCAAGTTAGGTTTTCCAGTTTGGAGCGTAGTTCCTTCTGATTGGCCGGATTAACTGCCAAAGGAGCCGCCGCCATTACCGCCATAGCGGTGTAGGCCAAAAAACCTAACAGTGTCAAAGGTATGCCGAAAACTTGAGCGTAAGGACTGTTGAGTACCTGGTTACAGCCGCTTGTAGGGCAGACGGCACCAACATTGCCGGTCAATTTGACAACTGTGAGAAAGGCTGTTTCTAAAGCACCGGCAGCTGCTATCGCCGCGATCAGGACACGCGACCAGCGATGAATCCAAGGAGTAGAACGTCGGCGAATCATGTCAACTTTAGAGTTTAGATTTAGATTTTAGATTTTAGTGTGTCGTTTGTCGTTTGTGTTTTATCGCCTCCTGGGCGCTAATGAACGGTAAAAGACGAAACGGGTTTGGGGGCCGGCTTTTCCGAGACGCTGCGGCGCGTGGCTTCCACAAATTGGCTGACCCGAATCGGATCGATGGGTTGTTCGATGCGTCCATGTCGTTTCAGGGAACTAGAGACAATGACGCCGTCTGCTGCTTGCATCAGGGTGGGGATATTTTCCCAATTGGCCCCACTACCAATGAAAACCGGCGTGCCCTTCGCGGCTGCTGTGGCCAGTTCTAGGTCTTCTAAATTGGGAGGACTGCCGGTTGCCCAACCGGAGAGAATCACGCCATCGGCTAAACCCCGTTCTATTGTCTCTTGTACGGCTGTGGTGAGATTGGGAGAACCCAAAGGCCGAGCGTGCTTGACCAGTACATCTGCCAGTATTTTGACATCACTGCCCAATTCCCGCCGGTAGCGCAGGAGTTGATGGGCTTGTCCTTCGATTAACCCTTGATCGGTGGCCATGACGCCGGTTAGGACGTTGACGCGGATAAATTTGGCTCCCACATTGGAGGCAATGGCCAATGCGCTGTGGGCATCGTTGCGTAAGACATTGATCCCCACCGGCAGCGTCACCAAATTCATCAAATGCCCAATGATCAGTGTCATTGCACTGACCACAGCCGGATCGACTCGGCCACTGGTAAACGGCGCGTCGAAAAAATTTTCCACGATCAACGCGTTAACGCCACCGGATGCCAAGGCCGTTGCTTCTTGTTCCGCTCGATCAATCACAGCTCTAAGGCTGCCACCCCACCGGGGAGATGTCGGTAGCGGCAATAAATGTACCACCCCAATAATTGGATTTGGTGTTTTGAATATCTGATTTAAGTCCACAATTTTACGATTCGGACTCGGCAGTAAATTGAGTCAACCACATACATTTCTAAATACAGGCAATGAGATTCACGCTTGCCGTTCATCTCTGCTGTAGAGCTTAGAGCAAGTCTCCTGTACTGTACTATAACTGAGAGCGGGCACCCTATAACCAGTTTGATGCAGAATTTGCCGCCGCCAAAGTTGGTAATTTTCCAGCTTGCTCTGTTAGGTATTCAGCTTCTGGTCTGATTTGGTTGTCACCCAATTAATTCGCCGTGATTAATTTTCCTAGAGCCGGCACTTAGAATATTTTTCTTTTTTTAATTAATTCTCCCAGCAGATATGAAATGAAAATTGCGCTGCTCATTTTGGCCATTGGCGTGGGCCTTTTGACGCTATTAGAGGTGAGCCTGCGCCTGCTATTTGGTTTTGGCAGAACCCTCATTTATATTCCAGATGAGAAAATTGGCTATCTTTTAGCCCCGAACCAGCGCACTCGCCGGTTTGGCAACCGAATTGAAATTAATCAGTATTCCATGCGAAGTGCGCCGGCATCGCTAACTCGACCGGCTTCTACCTTGCGGGTGCTACTGCTGGGAGATTCTGTAGCAAATGGCGGATGGTGGACGGATCGCGAGGAGACGATTTCCGCGATGATGGCTCGTGAGTTAGGAGGGGAAGAGGGAGCAGTTGAAGTCCTCAATGCTTCTGCCAATTCTTGGGGTCCCAGAAATGAATTGGCTTATTTACAACGCTTTGGCACGTTTGAGGCTCAGGCAGTAGTGTTGCTGATTAATACCGATGATTTATTTGCCACGGCACCCACTTCGCTGCCGGTGGGCCAAGATCGTAACTATCCGAGCCGGCAACCTCCTTTCGCTTTGGTGGAAGTGTTGAACCGTTACGTTTTGCCTTCGCCGCCGGTTTCCCCTGAATTACAAGCCGTGCAGGCAGAAACCGGCGATCGAGTCGGTCGCAATTTGGAAGCAATCCAACAAATTAAGGAAATTGTCAACCAAAATGATGGCCAATTTTTACTGGCCATGACCCCTTTATTGCGTGAAATTGGACAGCCCGGTTCGTTGGATTACGAAAAAAAGGCGCGTCTGCGTCTCAATGACTTTACTCAAAAGGAGCAAATAACCTACATTGATTTTCAGCCCATTTTCAATGCAGCCCAGCAGCCAGAAAGTCTCTACCGAGACCACATTCACCTTAGTCCCACCGGCAACCAAAAAGTCTGTGAACTCATCAGCAAGGAACTGAGCCGGCTATTGCAGCAAAAACTGCAAGAAGCCGAGGATTAATGCCCCTAGCCACTAGCCACGCTTCCCTTCTAGCCGATTCCATCACATAACCGTAACGGTGGAAGGATGTAAGGAACTGCGCTCCGCATCTGAGGAATACCACACGTTACCGTCAAGGGCCATTTGCTCAATCACACTGGCTAAACGCAAAGCTTTGAGAGCTTGCTGCCCGCCGACAGAAGGTTGATTTCCCCCCCGGACGCAGTTGACAAAATGCTCTAGCTCTGCATGAAGCGGCTCAATATTGCTGGTATAGACTTTTTCAATTAGACCATCCTGCCGGTAAAGCACTTGGCCATAGTCCGTCATGTAGTTGGCAGTTGTTTGCCGGTGAATCAAGATTTCATTATTGAGAAAATCCGCCTCCGTTAGCGAATTCTTACAATGAGCCACAATTCGCCGCAGTTTTCGGTGAGTCACTTTGCTCGCCGTCAGCGTGGCCACAATCCCATTCGCAAAGCCAAGGGTCGCGGTCACATAATCTAAAAATCCAGAACCAGAAGCGCGACTGCCACTAGCCGTTAGCTTAACCACAGGAGCCTCTGCCAGCTCTAAAAGCAGGTCAATGTCATGAATCATCAGATCCAAGACCACAGACACATCGTTAGCCCGGTGAGAATAAGGACTCATGCGATGGGCTTCTAAAGCCAGCAATTCTTCTGTCTTTAGTACCTTGCTAAGTTCTTGGAAGGCTGGGTTAAAGCGTTCAATATGCCCCACTTGTAGAATGCAGCCTGATTCAGCGGCAGCATTGACCAGAGATTCAGCCTCCGTAATGCTGGCAGCAATCGGCTTTTCAATCAAGACATGGACACCGGCATGGAGACAAGTCATGCCTACCGAGTGATGCAGTCTTGTTGGAACGGCAATACAAACGGCCTCCACATGGGGGAGGAGGTCACGATAATCTTCAAAAAAGCGAATCCGATATTTACTGGCAGTGTCTAGACCCCGCTCTACACTAATGTCGGCCACACCCACTAGCTCTACGTCTTTCAACAAGCTAAGAACGCGGGTGTGATGCTGTCCCATGTTCCCAACCCCTATCACCCCAATTCGGATGGGTTCGGGTTGATTTCGCGGTACATAAGCGTTTGAACATCCCACTGATATGCGATCTTGCACTCCTGGATTCTCCTCCTCCACCACAAAGCTTTAGCCTTTGGGCAGCCATTAGCCGCCTCAAACCATCCAGATACTATCACAGGGTCTCTATTTGTGAAGAATTTCAAAGTTCACTTCCAGTTCCCGCCTTGTGTGATTAACTTCTGGTTAAATGTTGAGCGCTCAGCAAAAAACGCTGAAGGCTAGGACTTCACCGGCACTGAAACTGCTGAATTTAAAGGGCTTTGTTTAAAGCTGTTGAGACTCTGGCTATCGTTTTGTGGGGTAGCTAGGGTGCTAGCTGGTTGCCGGCATTTTTTTCGGAACACGATCTAGTAACCTATCTTCTGGTGCGGGTCTCGAAACTTAGAAATCTGAACGGGCGTAACCGGAAAAATGTTTTTAGTCTCACTCGCCTTGAACCCAGCCATATCCTCATTCCCAATCGCAAACTCTTGAAGATTCAAAATTCTAACGAAGTCACAGGTTCAAAAGTTTCCTTGGCACCGGCAGTTTATATTGTGGGTGCAGGCCCTGGCGATCCCGATTTACTGACGGTTAAAGCTCAGAAAATATTGGCTGAAGCCGATGTTATTTTGTTTGCCGATTCTTTGGTGCCCAAACAAATTTTACAGGGCGTCCGTTCTGATGCGGAAATTATCCGAACTGCCAATAAAACCCTAGAAGAAATTCTGCCGGTGATGATTGCACGCGTGCAAGCGCAGCAGTCTGTCGTGCGGCTGCATTCTGGCGATCCTTGCCTTTACGGTGCTGTTCACGAGCAAATGCAAGCCTTAGCAGAAGCCGGCATTCCTTTTGAAGTCATCCCTGGAATTAGCGCTTTTCAAGCCGCAGCAGCCAAGCTAAAAGTTGAGCTAACGGTGCCGGGAGTGGTGCAGACCATTATCTTAACTCGCATTGCCGGTCGCACCGGCGTCCCAGAATCTGAGGAATTGGCCTCACTAGCAGCCCATAAAGCTAGCTTATGTCTATACCTCAGCGCCCGCCATGTCGAAGACGCCCAGCAGAAATTAATGGAACATTACCCAGCCGAGATGCCGGTGGCCATTTGTTATCGGCTGGGTTGGCCCGATGAGAAAATTTTTCAGGTTCCCCTGCACCAAATGGCAACACTCACCCAGCAGGAAGACTTAATTCGCACCACACTTTATGTCATCAGTCCGGCATTAGCAACGGCAGAAACAGCAGAAACAGCGCGTTCTCGTCTTTACAATCCAGAACACGCTCACCTGTTTCGCCCGTCTAGCATCGGAACTGATAAACTATCGCCATCTGCATGAAATCAAGATAGTTGTGATTTAAAGGACAAAAAAATGAACGAGTTAAACTGCCCCAAATGTCAAGGAGACTTACAACAAGTTGTTTATGCAAATGTTGAAGTGGAGCGGTGTGTCGAGTGCAAAGGAATTTGGTTTGATTCTCTTGAAGCCCAGGAACTAAAAGAAATAGAAGGCTCTGAAACAGTGGATGTCGGTGAGCCAGAAACTGGCAGTAAGTTTAATGAAGTTGGCGATATCAATTGCCCAAAATGTCGCACAAAAATGACGAAGATGGTGGAACTCAACCAGCCTCACATTTGGTATGAAAAATGCCCGGTGTGCTATGGCATCTGGTTTGATGCAGGTGAGTTTAAGGATTACAAGGAAGAAAATTTTATGGATGCAGTCAAAGGGCTGTTTGGCAAGGAAAGACGGTAAGTCGGAGTCGGCAGCCTCGGTTGCGGCGGTTTGAGGGGAACATACTTGCCGGTGTAACTTAGGTGAGGGCAAGCCAATCATTCTCATCAGGCTTGAAGTGGACTTGAGTTTGCCGGCAGCACATTGATACACTGATCGGTGTAGTATCGGCGTGTAGACCTTTGCTGGACGAACAAGCGAAAAAAACAATTCTACGCAAGATTCCCCACGGACTCTATGTGTGCGGCGTTAAGGATGGCGAAGATGTTAACGGCTTCACCGCCAGTTGGGTGATGCAAGCTTCTTTTCAACCCCCGCTGGTTGTGAATTGTGTGAAGCAGGATTCTAAATCTCACGCCATGATTAAGGCGAGTGGTGTCTTTGCGCTCAGCTTTTTGGAGGCGGGACAAAAAGAACTCGCTCAAAAATTCTTTAAGCCACAACGCCGTGTTGGCAATAAGTTTGAGGATGTGGAATTTTATCCGGGAGAAGAAACCGGCTGCCCCATCATTTCAGACTCCTTGGGTTATGTAGAGTGCAGAGTTGTGGGATCGGTGGAACATGGCGATCACACCGTTTATGTCGGTGAAGTGGTTGGTGCCGGCATCCATCGCGAGGGTGAACCCCTCTTGCTCGAAAGCACCGGCTGGCAATATGGTGGCTAATTGCGAAGTCTCATCTGCCATCTGCTAGATGCGGCTTTGTAATTAACCTTTTGTTAGCTTTGCATTGTGCGGGCGAGTTTACGACACTCGCCCGCACAAACCCTTGAGAGCGAAAATATTATGCCTTTAATCAAAGTTCAAACCTCCATTTCTGCCCCTGAAAAGTCTGCGGTGCAGGGATTGCTCAAAAGCCTTTCTGCTAAATTGGCTAAGCATACCGGCAAACCAGAATCTTATGTGATGACGGCTTTTGAACCGGATGTGGCGATGACATTTGCCGGCACTGTTGAGCCTGTTTGCTATATCGAAATTAAAAGTGTTGGCAGTATGAACCCAGCTCAAACCAAGTCTATGAGCCAGGATTTTTGCCAAGAGATCAACCAAACGCTTGGTGTGCCTTCCAATCGTATCTACATTGAATTTGCGGATGCCAAGGGTTCGATGTGGGGTTGGAATAGCTCAACCTTCGGCTAGAAGTGTGCGAGTTTCACCGGCACGAGGCGAAACGCTTCATAGTCAAAAGCTCACCGGCATCTGCTTTTAAAAGCAACCCGTGCGATGCCGGTGTCAACAAACCCTCTTTTGTTGAGGCTGAATTGAAAATAAGCAAGCTCATCTTTTAAACTTAGCCTTTTTGCTTAGAGCCGCTTGCGAATGTAATTACATTAATATCTTTATATCTTTATATCTTTATATGTTGTTATTAGAAAAACAATGCTATAGCATTTTGCGAAAAATTTGCCGATTTGACAAACAGCGGAAGTCTTTATTTATATAGGTAAATTTCTAATTTAAAATCCAAAATTAAAATCAAAAATAGTAGAAAGTTTCGGGTGTGGCGCAATTTTATTGATGAACTTGGTTGCTTATTTAAATCTCTCTAAGGTTAGACAGCTTTAATAATAACTAACAATCAAAATGTGACTTGGGCTAGAGGAAATGATAGTGCTCATATCTATATGATTGACAATTGTTGAGAGCAATTGGGAAGTATTTTGTGAGAAAGTTAACTGATTTTTTTAAAAAACTGCGGGTGGTTCAAATTTTAACCGCATTTTTAGCAGGGGTGCTAATGTTGACTAGCACCGCTTGTAACGCCGGCGACGCCACAGGCGCTCGTCCAATCAATCCGCCGGTTCAAGCGGGTGGCCAAAATAACCCGCACAAGGGTGCTGGAGATAATTCTAGCAACTTCAAGATGTCCACTGACCCGAAAGTGAATGCTCCAGTCAAATCTGATCGGGATCGTGCCGATCTGCCTCAACTGGATCGACTGATTGCTGTCAGCAACAGTGAGAGCAACGCCTCTAGGTTAATTTACCCTGGCTCTGAACCCCTTGAAACCGATAAGTTTGATAAAGAACTGGGCGGAGATCAATCGCTGCTAAAAGCCCCTCAAGTTCCGGCAAAGTCTCAACCAGTCTTCAACCGCACTGATCCAGATGCCAAGCTTTTAGAAAGAGCCGGTGCAGTGTTTAAAGATGCCTCTCAATTCATCACAGAAGGTGTTGAAGAATCCTCTAGCGGCGCGGAAATGCAACCCAAATCACCGATAATGGGTGGTTTAGAAAAACTGACTGGGAATTCCAAAAATACATCCAGTTCAAACGCTTCAAAAAACTCAATCTCAAATAGCTCAAGGTTACTCTATCCAGGTTCTGAACCCCTTGAAACGGATAAGTTTGACAAAGAATTGGGCGGAGATAGCTCGCTACTACAAGCTCCTCAGATTCCGGCAAAGTCTCAACCAGTCTTTAACCGCACTAATCCAGATGCCAAGCTTTTAGAAAGAGCTGGTGCAGTGTTTAAAGATGCCTCTCAATTCATTACAGAAGGTGTTGAAGAATCCTCTAGCGGCGCGGAAATGCAACCCAAATCGCCCGTAATGAGTGCGATAGAGAATTTGACGGGTAATTCCAGCACGCCAACCAAATCAGCGCCCAAGGAATATAAATCACCGGCAGATACTTCTACGGGTAATTCCAGCACATCTCATTCCAGCAATTCAACCAAATCAGCGCCCAAGGAAAAGGAATATAAATCACCGGCAAGGTAATTCTCTTGTTTCTTGATCTCAGCAACCGAAGGTGAATTTGAGGAACCCGTTTTGTTACAAAACGGGTTCTTCTACTGTTGATTTTTTCCGGTCAATTTCTTGGTGAATGCTTGATGTGGACATAAGACGGGGAACGTGCCGGTGTTAGAGGTGTACTCTGCGCCGCGCACAAATGCGCTGCTCCCCAAGCTAAATTTGGCATAAAACTGGGGTGTGCATCTTCAGTGCTTTTTAGCGTCACACCAAAGCTAAATCGACTCGCCGGCAAGAATGTGACTTCCGATAGAGGCAGCGCACACACTCGCAATATTATGCTTGAGAGGTGTAAGGGACAGATAGCCTTTTACCACAAAATTAGTACAAAGTTAGTAAATAATACCGCGACAGAGATGATTCTAAAGCGGTTTGATTCGATCAACCTCAACAACGGAGTATGTCTATGAAGAAAGTGATTGCATTCGTAAAAAACCTGCGACTAAGCCACATTTTTAGTCTATTTTTAGCCGGCCTGATGGTATTTTTCACCATGCCTGCCGCTAACGCGGGAATCTTCGGCTTTGGGGACAGTGGCAAGACTTCCGACCAAATCAGGGAAGAAGTTCCTAAAGAGGTCATGGGCAATGAATACCAAGGTGGTATGAACGAGTACCGCGACACTGATCCCAGAAGAGATCCCTCCGCAGCCGACGCCAAAGCCAAAGGTTTAATTGACAACGCTCAGCAGAATATCAAGAACAGAACCGGCAATCCCGCAGAAGCAATCAAGCGTGCGATTAATGATGCACCAGAGGCAGCCGACAATGTAAAGGAAGGCGCTGACAAGGCGGTTAATAGAGTTCAGCGTAATGCCGAAAGTTTTGCCGACAGAACTCAAAAGGGTACCGAGAATTTAAAAGAAAATACTCAAGACGCCCTTGATGGAAGCAAGGAAGCCACTGACAAGGCTGCTAGCGGTGTCAAATCTAAAGTCAGCGAAGACGTTTCTAATACCAAGCAAGCTTTAGACAAGGCTGCTGGTGGTGTTAAATCTAAAGTCAGCGAAGACGTTTCTAATACCAAGCAAGCCGTAGACAAAGCTGCTAAAAATCTCGATTAATTAACTCGATTAATTAACGAGCGCCATAAAAAATCTCTTTCCGGAACAGGCAAGTTTGCCTATTGATTATCCAAACTTGCCTGAGATTTTTTTAACATTGTTTCGCCTGGTTGGAAAAACTTAAAGTTGCTGATTCTTTTCAGTTAATATCAGATAAAAAAAAGAAGGCCGGCATAACCCAGTAAGCAAAAAACTTGAAAAAAAGTTTTATAAATAAAAAGTTGCTAAATAATAAATTGTAGCTTTCAAGATTCTTAAATATTAATCTAAAGATAAATAACCCCACAAAAATCCGTTGTAAACGGTTATCTTTTTAGTAGGTTAAGTTAGAAATTAATTAGATAAAACACAAAATTTTATTCCTATAAAATTTCTAATTAAAGATGCAATTGTTTTAAAATTATGCTTAAATGAAAGAAGAAAAAAAGAGTTGAGTTGAGTCAAAAATCCTTCTCTCTACATTCAAAAAACCTTATTAGGAGAAACCTCATGAATCGATTAATTTCTTTGCTACAAAGCATTCGCTTGCGTCAAGTTGTTACGGTTGTTATGGCAGCCATTACAATTTTTGTGAGTTCTGCTTTTGGCAACGGCAACGAGCTTCAAGCTCAAGCTGTTCAAATACTCAATCGTACCGATGCTTCGGCTGAGCAAGTAGACAGCGCTACTATCAAGAGAATTCAAGACAAGGCTGAAGATATCAATAGTGACAAGATCGGTGACACCGGCTTGAAAAACCTTAAGAATTTAGGCAAGAATATCCCCAAAGTGATCAAGCAGAATGCTGAAGAAACGCTGAATCCTGATAACCCCAGCGCTCCTGGCACAAGAACTCCTACCAAGTCCGACCGAAAGTAAATCCGGAAGCGATAAAAATTTAGTTTCTTGAGCAATGGTTGTCGGGAGATTCTCTAACAACTGAAGCTTGACTGAAAGACAGGGAGACAAAAAACTCCGCTCTTGCTAAGAAGGGCGGAGTTGTTTCTGTCTAGATAACTTTTGCGTTTTACTGCTGACTTTGGCTATACCAAGTTTGTAAAACGATGCGATGCACTTCACGCCAACTGAGATTGTGCTGTTTTGCCAATTGAGCGCAATCTTCGTATTCAGGTTGCACGTTAGTAATGGTATCCCCAGACTTGGCAACCTTGACGCGCACCTCTCCTAAAGGTGTCTGCACCGGCTCTATTTCTCGCTGCAAAATTGCTCGTTCCTGAGTCAGCCGGCGAATACCTAAGGTTGTTGTTTCCCGAAAAATCGTCGCCTCACAAGCAGCCTGATTTGCCGGCAGACAAATTACTGTCAGCAAAATCCCAGGTCGGCATTTTTTCATCCCGATTGATTGGGTGAACACATCTAACGCGCCGGCATCAAATAAGGCATCAAAGACATAACCAATCGCTTGCGGACTCAGATCGTCTATTTGTGTTTCCAGTACCGAAACAATTTGGCTCTCATTTGTCTTTTCTTTTTGACCATTTGCCAAAGACAAAGGACGCATAACCATTGAGTTCCCAATAGCTAAGCTAGCAGAAATTACCTGTTCAGCTTTGCCCTTTTTCCCTTTTATTTTAACTTTTAACTTTTTGCCTTTGACTTTTTTTCCAATCCACAAACGTAGGATATTTGGAATTGCCAACTGGCGAGTACCGGCACCCGATCCCAGGCGATTTATCGCCATAGCCGGCACAGAACCAAAACCTTTTGCTAAAGTAACCGCAATTGCAGCACCCGTTGGCGTTACCAACTCCCGCTCAATACCATTGCTGTAAACCGGCACCTGCCTCATTTCCCACAACTTCAATACTGCCGGCGTTGGCACCGGCAACTCGCCATGTGCTGCCCTCACCGTACCGCCGCCGGTGGGTAAAGCAGAGCAATACAGCTCATCAATTCCCAGCCAATCTAACCCCAAACAGGTGCCCACAATATCCACAATCGCATCCGTAGCACCCACCTCGTGGAAATGCACCCGCTCAGGGGGAATGCCATGCACCGCCCCTTCTGCCGCTGCTAGCTTGCGAAATACCGCTAAACTCCATGCTTGCGCCCGTGCCGGCAACCGAGCTGAGGCAATCATCCGCTCAATCTCTGGCAGATGACGCGTATGGCTGTGGTTGGTATTAGCCTCGTGCCGGTGATCCAGGTTGTGATTTTCGCCGTGGGGGTGATGATTACTAAACGTTGGCGGTTCAGCCGGCTCGTCACTTGCCAGAGGTAGAACTGCCGCAGAATCCGCTGAAACAGAATGCAAAACTGTCTGTTTTAAGTCAACATAAACTTTAGTGGCTTGCTGACCATTGCGATGGACAAGTTCAGCGCGTAACTGGTACTCTTCAGAAATGCCCAAACCGTTCAACTTTTCGATGAGGTAATCTAAAGGAACGCCCGCACTAACGAGAGCACCGAGGCACATATCACCAGCAATGCCGGTGGGACATTCGAGGTAAGCGATTTTCTTCATTGTTCATTGAGAATGGGGAGAACTGCACTCAATACTCAACACTCAACTCTATTGTTATGGCTACTGTTTACCAAATTCATCCCGACACACCCCAAGCACGCAAAATCGAGGAAATTAAGGATGCGCTTCGGAATGGAGCAGTCATGCTATATCCCACCGATACAGTGTATGCCATTGGTTGCGACCTCAACGTTAAGGCAGCAGTAGAGCGCGTGCGGCGCATCAAGCAGCTATCCAACGACAAGCCCCTCACCTTCCTGTGCCCTTCCCTCTCGAATGTGGCGCACTACGCCGTGGTGACAAATGAAGCTTATCGCCTCATGAAGCATTTGATACCCGGAACCTACACATTCTTGATGCCGGCAACTAAATTAGTGCCCAAGCTTGTGATGAACCCCAAGCGTAAAACCACCGGCATTCGCGTTCCCGATCATGCAGTGTGTCAGTCGTTGTTACAGTCGCTGGGCAATCCCATCATTTCTACCTCAGCTCACTTGCTGAATGATGATGAAACAAAGCCGGCGCTCGACAACCCCCCTGGGCGGGCAGAACTGTTTGATCGGCTAGAAAAATTAGTGGATGTGATCGTGGACAGTGGCCAAGAGCCAGGATATCAGGTTTCCACCATTTTAGATTTAACCGGCCCAGAAGCCGTGGTTGTGCGACAAGGTTTAGGATGGCAAGCCGTAGCTACTTGGGTGTCAGGCGTCAGCGAGTAGGGAATCAGGAATTGGGCTTTTCTCCCCCTCCTTCCCTCACTTCCTCACCCACTCATCACTCAGCACTCCCCTCACTTCTTTGCTCAGTATCCTGATGCGTGGGTTGCGAGAAGGAAGAGAAGCTTTGTATTCAGCGATACTAAGGCTCAAGCCAGACACGGTTGGAGAGCGCCAGCGACACAGAAAGGCGAGCAACCTCTAACTCACAAATGATTGAATCTACAGGCTTTTTTCGTTTAAGCTGACCAGCCGAATTCAATCACTACAATGACCTTTTTGAATCTCTTCTATAAATGTGACAGTTGTTGTGCCGGTTTGGGGAACGTAGACCAGTTGAGCAATCGTCCACTACACTGAGGGGTGAAACCCCCCATCTATCTAACTGGTTGGCAAGCGGTCTTTATGGCAGAGAGTGATTATCCAGCAAGGGTTTGCGCCCCTGGAGACGAGAGGGATTTCGGATATCCGTATAAGGCCGGCAAACAGTTACTTTCGAGGGTGGCAACTCGATATCGCATAGGTTGGGTTAGTGCCACAGCGGCGTCACCGCAGACAATGACAGTTTCATACAGTCGAAGAGTAGAAAGTTAAGAGACGGTGCGGCGGGTGAAACTCACTCCTCACACGCTTCCTCCCCTAACTGCCTACGACTTTATTACTGTTTGTCGCTACGGTGCGTCCCCAGAGGCAAAATCATGAACTCCCCACTTGCAAATTCCTTCTACCAAACTTCCAACAATTTCAGCATCAACCCTGCACCATCCGGTACTCCCAATAATGCTCCTCGGCAGGGCAACGAGTCAGAACCCCTAGAAATGAATTCCCTAGGAGGAATCGACACCCAAACCCTAGCCAACCAGCTTGTCCGGGAACTGCACGAAAAAATCCAATCATCTTCCAGAAGCGTGCCGGCAGTCGCCATGCGAATTGCCAAGGAAATCGAGCGGATTTGCCAAAAAAGCGCCCGCATCCAAAACTCCGGTCAAGTTCACTCTTGGCAGCAAGTCTTGGCACGGCACCGGATGCAAAAATGCCTAGATTACTATCAACTCGGTTCCAAACAAGGCCGCGTGGAACTGCACAGCACCCTCAGTTCAATGGTTTATCGCCATGTTGCCCCGTTACGCTCACGCTTGGGCTTTCAAGGCCGCTACAACCTGATCGAAGACTTCCTGCAAGGCTTCTATATGGAATCTTTACGAGCTTTCCGCCGGGAAAACCAACTCACTGAAGATTACACGCCGCGCACCCAGCTTGAACTGGCCGAGTATATGGCCTTTACCGAACACTTTGCCAAGCGTCGGATCAACTTGCCCGGTCGGGGTGCCCAACAGTTGGTGGTGCTGCGTGCTCAAGGGTTCGCCAACAACCAGCCGGCTGAGACAGTCCTTGATATTGAACAAGCGATTGAATTCCCCAAAGGCGAAGATGCAGAAGTGCAAAATCGCTCTCACGCCGCGCAACAAGTGCGAGAACAGATGATCTCCGAAACGATTGACCCCGCTGAGGCCGTTTTGCGGGATCGGGTTGTCGCCGAACTCGTACAATATCTGGAATCTCAAGGTCAATCGGACTGTGTAGATTACCTGGTCTTAAAACTTCAAGACATGGCTGCACAAGAAATTGATGAAGTCCTCAATCTGAGTTCACGTCAGCGGGACTACCTGCAACAGCGCTTTAAGTACCACGTTGAAAAGTTTGCTCGCTCTCACAATTGGAAACTGGTGCATCAGTGGTTGGGTGCGGATCTGGATCAAAATTTGGGAATGCCTCCCCAACAGTGGGAAGCGTTTATGAACAAACTCACCCCCCAAGACCGGCAGCTATTAGACCTCAAGCGTGCCCAAAAGAGTGAACAAGAAATTGCCCAAGTCTTAAAGTGCACGCCGAAACAGTTGCAAAAGCGCTGGACTCAGCTGTTAAACCTGGCCTGGGAAGCCCGCAACTCAGGACTGGTGACCGAATGATGAACAGCAAGCTAGGTTTGGATTTTGGATATTAAAATTATCCAAAATCCATAATCTAACCTCGCTTAACCCCAACGAAAATTAGAGTGAATTTGATCAGAACGAGAATCGAGCAATTGCTTTGCTAAGCCGACTTCGATAACTTTACCAGCCCCTAAAGTGACGACATGATCAGCAAGTTCCATCGCCTCTGAACGTGAATGAGTAACCAGTATAATGGGCAAATTCAATCGATGCTGAATAATTTTCAACTCCGCTCTCAGAGTAGCTCTCAACTCATCATCAAGGGCACTGAACGGTTCATCTAATAAAAGGATTTTTGGGTAGGGTGCAACAGCACGGGCAATGGCAACTCGTTGAGCCTGTCCCCCAGAGATTTGCCCCACCGGCAGATGCACCAAGTCTTGAAGTTCTAACAGCTCAACTAATTCTGCAATTCGCTGTTGGCGGTGGTGCCGGTGCCAGTGGTTTAACCCAAAACTGATATTTTCAGTAACATTTAGATGGGGAAATAATGCATAATTTTGAAAAACATATCCGACTTGTCGCCGATGCGCTGGTAAATTGATGCGCCGGTCTGTATCTAAAAATGTTGTCTCTGCTACTTTTATATAGCCCCAGTCTGGATGCATTAAGCCGGCGATCGCTAGAAGGGTGGAACTTTTTCCACAGCCAGACTGTCCAAATAGCACAATCAAGCCACTAGGAACCTCAAATTCAATATCCAACCGAAATGGAGGGGCTGTTGGGCCAGACGCATTAGACAACTTTTTGGTAAAGGCGACTTTCAGCATCCTATGGTCGCTCCCGTTTTAGAAATATTTCGATATATTAGACAAGAACCCACTCCTTTTGAGGCAGTCATGGCAGTCAATCTTGCTCAGGCTTCTGCTTCGCCCAAGCCGGCAGCACAGAATATGCCGGCACTAAAGCAAGTCTTTAAAACGATTCATGCAGAAAGTTGTCCGCGTTCTTATAACTTTCATATGCATACAGTCCACTCTGACGGCCAACTGCAGCCAGAGGTGTTGATTGAACAAGCCATCACAATTGGTCTTAAAGGGCTGGCAATTACAGATCACCACAGTGTTAACGGCTATAAGCTGGCTCAGCACTGGTTAGACCAATGGCAACAAAATCAGGAAGAATTGAAAGTGAATTATGAGAACAATCATTCTCATTCCTCAATTCCTAATTCTGAATGCCCACAAGCGCCCCACCTGTGGGTTGGCGTTGAAGTGAATGCTGATTTACTAGGATGTGAGGTACACATTTTAGGCTATGCTTTTGACCCAGAACACCTGAGTATGCAGCCTTATTTGCAAGGGAAAGGAGTACAGGGCAGTGATTATCAAGCCGGCTCTGTAATTTCTGCAATTCAGGAAGCTGGTGGTTTAGCAGTTTTGGCGCATCCCGCACGGTATCGCATCTCAGAAACTAAGTTAATTCCAGCGGCTGCTGAATTAGGGATTGATGGTGTGGAAAGTTACTACGCTTACAATAATCCAAATCCTTGGCGTACTAGCCCCAAACAAACTCAAGTGGTGGAACAATTTAGCGCTACTTACGGGTTATTAAAAACCTGCGGCACCGACACTCACGGAAAAAATTTGCTCCAGCGACTTTAAAGGCAAAATTAAAAATATACAAGGCAAAAGAAGAGATTTTTTCTTTTGCTTTTTTTGTAGGATTTACGGAAATAAAATAGAACTTTTTGAATTAGAACCGCAGATAATAGCGCAGCCTGCCGTTAAGCATAGCGTGCCGTTAAGCGCAGCGTGCCGCAGGCATAGGCATAGGCATACCCATACGCAGATAAGTAGGTTAAGTTGATACCCTCCGTTTCACTTCGCCGAACGCAGCGTCTCAAGTTCTTGTAGATAATAGTTTATCAACCCAACATCTTAAATTTTTGTAGATATAACAATACTAAATAGGTTGTTAGATTTCTAGTGGGCATCTTGCCCCTGCTGCAAGCTTTTGGAGGTACTGAGTATTAACCAATCACAGAGTAAGGCTATAACAAAAGTTGTTTGATTAAATAATCAGATTTTCAGAGCTTAAAAAACCACTTTTTTTTGTACATGAAATAAAGAATTAACCACCACAAAAAGACAGTGGTAAGGGCAAAAGCGAGGGAACCTTTCATTGCGCCGGCCCACGGTCGAAATAAGTTTTCGTAGAGCCAAGTATAAGTTGTGGGAGCGTCTTTACCGGCACCGATATGAGTCTTAATTAGAAAGCGGGCAACAGTACCAGAGGCGACAAAAAGGAAAATAGCATTCAACCCCATCACTTCAAATGGCCATGCCCACTTACGCCAGTTGCGGACTTCTAAAATATAGTACAAGCCGGCAAGCAACAGTAACGCCCAACCACTGGTAAAAACAACGTAAGAACTTGTCCAAAGCTGCTTATTGATAGGAAACACGAACCCCCACAAATGCCCGACAATTAGACAACAAAGGCCGGCAATCGCCAATTGCACACTAATTTCTGTTCGTACTTTGTGCCGGCGCAGCCACTCCCCGGTAAAGTAACCAATAAGAACACTGACGACGGCAGGAAGGGTGCTGAATAGTCCTTCGGGATCAAATCCGATGTCACGCTTTAGCAAGTGTGGAGAAGTGAGGATCAGCCGATCAAGATAAGCCGGCAAACTGCCTTCGCCGTGGGGAGAGAAGTTGCCGGCACCATATCCGGGTACGGGAATTTGTTGCATTAGCACCCAATATCCCAGCAGGATCACGGCTGCCAGCACCCATTGAGTTTTGCGCGGCAGATGCAGAATAATCGCGCTAGATATCAAGTAACACAAACTGATGCGCTGCAAGACGCCCATAATGCGAAGGATGCTGAAATCAAGGGGTTTTGTATTAAACAGCCAATCGAGAATTAAAGGAATAACGGCTAATAATAAACCAAGGGCAAATAGTAAGACACATCTGCGGACAATCCGCCTGTAAACGGCAGCAGTTGGGCGATTTTCTGGGGTGTATTTGGAAAGAGAGAACGCCATTGCCACACCGACAATGAAGAGGAAGAAGGGAAAAACTAAGTCCGTCGGGGTGCAACCGTGCCATTCTGCGTGTTTTAGGGGAGCATAAACATAATCCCAGCTACCCGGATTGTTAACTAAAATCATGCCGGTGATTGCAATGCCTCGAAACACATCCAGAGACATTAGGCGCGGGGATTGTTTTGGCGTGGGTAAAAATTGCTCGTCAGTTGTCATTCGTTGGTGCCGGTTTCAAGTCTTTTCCAGAATACGAGGCAAAATACCGCGCCGCCAGATAATATTTGCAGACTGAGTTGATATCTAGGCAGAATGAATTGCCCTAACTGCCGGCATAAAGCTAAAGCAACTGATTAAGTCTGTCAAGTTAATTAAATGAAATCGCTGGCGTATAGCAATGGAAGGAATAGTAATGACATTTAAAGCTAGTTGTAACACCGGCTTGGTTGAAGCATGGGTCGAGCAATGGCTTGTCCCCCAATTACACCCAGAGCAAGTGGTGGTGATTGATAATGCCAGTTTTCATAAGTGTGCGGCGATTCAACAAGCCATTGAGCAAGCCGGATGCACCCTGCTATTTCTGCCGCCATACTCCCCTGACTTAAACAAGATTAAGAAGTTTTGGGCACGGCTCAAGCACTACCTGTGTAAAACCCTAAACCAATTTGAGAATTTCTGGGAGGCCGTGGATAATGCCTTCAAGTCTTTGTCCTAACCAACCCTTCAACTGCAATAGCAGTCTCCCTAGTAGCTTCTCGCAACCGCTCCACATCACGCATTGGTGGTGCACCAAAGAGGCGCTTGTACTCCCGGTTGAAGTGCGAGGCATCGTCATAACCCACACGGTAAGCAGCACTGCTAGCATCAAGGTTTTGCCCCAGCATCAGACGGCGAGCCTCCTGGAGCCGCAGTTGCTTCTGGAACTGCAGGGGACTCATTGCAGTGACAGACTTGAAGTGATGGTGAAAGCCCGAGACACTCATTCCCAGCTCTCGTGCGATGCTTTCAATCCGAAGCGGCTGGTTAAAGTCTTTACGAAGTCGATCAACGGCTCTAGCAATTTGGTGGGTAGAGCCACCCAGAACTGCAATCTGATGGAGCCGATTCCCTTGCACTCCCATCAAGAGCCGGTAGATAATCTCCCGCTTAATCAGAGGTGCGAGCACATGCGCTTTAGCCGGGGAATCGAGCAACCTGACGAGCCGCACGACAGCATCTAACAGATCTACATCCAACGGACTGACGTCGATTGCTTTGACACTAGCACCCCTTTGGGCTGAGGGATAGCCTGCCTCAACCATGGCTGAGCCAACTAGAGTAGGGTCAAGATCGAAACGAAGACCCAGGTACGGTTTTTCCTGGGTTGCTTCTAGAATTCGGCTGGCAATCGGCAGTTCGACCGTCCCCAGCAAATAATGCATTGGGTCGTACTGATAGCGATCACTGCCTAGAAGGACTTCTTTGCTGCCTTGAGCAATCGCACAAAAGGCAGGAATAGACACACTATGAAAGCATTCCGAAGGGTAGGAGGCGCGATAGAAGTGTAATCCTTTCAGCGACTCGATCGCTCCATCTTGACGAATCGCTTGGGCAATTCGCTCCGTTAGTTCCTCTCGGTTGGCTTGCGCTCGGTCTGCCTCGCGCTTTGTCTGAAAGTCATTCATCAAGGCTCTACCAGACTTTTCACTCGTTCTTGCAGCGTTCATTTCTTGTGCCTGCTCAAATAGATTTATGGACACATCAAGGTAAAGACAAGGGTTTGGCAGCTAAGCCTGTATAAGAATCTAGCGTGACTTGAATTGAATCTGGTGCAAGGCGTGCAGGATTGTACAACCATCCTAGACAATCATCCTATTGCTTGCCTTTCAGGATTCATAGAATGAGGTTAAAGCAATGAAACGTGATTCCGGCTTCTTGTAAACGTCTGGATTTCTCTTCAAGAGAACACTCAAGTTTATTTAGTTAAGCGCTTCTTGCGATTGCACGAGAAGCCTCATCAAATCCACAGCAGGCATTGGTCGCTGTGGTCAAGCTTTGCATGGGCGTTGCACAACTATGGAGGAACAGAAATGAAACGGCTCACGATACCTGTCATGGCATTTTCCTTATTGGCTTTGGGGTTCGCCTAAGCTTCAATAGCTTTTATATCAGTACACCTGTATAGAACCCATTTGGGATCTTTTCTTAAAGCACAAGGGAGGCAGGAAAGCCGTTTGAAGCAACCTAACAACCAAGAGCTATAAAAGTATAGAGAAATTACTGCAAAAAAGATGAAACCCGGATAGGTATTAAGCTTGCGATTGCAGCAGAAGATGTCAAATGGGTTCTATAGAAGTTGACAATACTTAATCACAGTGGAAGTGTTTTACAAGGGTGGTAAAGTTTCAGTGGATAGAGTCAGTCAACCTTATTTCTAAGTAGCATCTATGAAGCGTCGTAACTTCTGCCTTTATTCAGCTTTATTTGTTGTGTCGGGCTGCACAACCGCTACGACACAATCCTCTAATCCTTTTCAGAGTCCCTCTCCCTTCAGCAAACTAGAGAAGTTAAGGTTTGCTGTTTCTGATGTCAAGGGTCTAGAAGATTTGAAAAAAGATTACGAACCGTTACGGTTACTTCTGACAAAGATTCTGGAAACCAAGGTAGAATTCGTTCCCGTAGACAGCTATATTGCAGTGGTGTCTGCTCTCCAACAGGATCAGGTTGACCTAGTATTTACAGGCCCGTCGGAGTATGTGGTGATGCGTGCCCGGACGAATGCGGTTCCCATTGCCGCCATTGAGCGGCAAAATTACTACTCGATCCTTGCAACTAGATCGAACAGTGGAATCAAGTCAGTGCAGGATCTAAAGGGCAAAACCATTGCCCTGTGGGAGCTTGGCTCAACTAGCGGCTATTTAGGCCCGATTAAATTACTGATTGATGCGGGATTAGATCCTAAAGTTGACGTGACCATCAAGCTTTTAGGCAAAAAAGGACTGCCTGCCTTAAAGAACGGGGATGTGGACGCTTGGGGCGGCGGCTTTGTGCGTCACGAAAAATTCCTGAAAGATGAAAAAATGACCGCAACTGACTTACCGATCTTGGCGAAAGGGGTTTCATTACCCTCCGATCCCTTTGTGTTGAATAGTAAGCTAGAAGCTGGTTTAGTAGCCAATATCCAGCAACGCATTTTTCAGAATCAAGCCGAGATTCTAGCAGTGATCGCTCCAGTCGATGGTGCTAAGTTTACAGGGGGCAAGATGATTGAAATTCAAGATACAGACTTTGACGTAATTCGGCAGGTCTATAAGGTCATGGGACAAGGCGCTTTCCTACAAGGTTAAGCAGAAAATGTAGGAGAATTCCCCTCGATTTGGCATGGTGTGTCCGGAACATCGATAAAGTTAGTTCCATTTGAAGATGGATTGACCCGGATATAAATAGGCTGAGAAGAGAAACTTTCCAGGTTCTCCCCTGCCAACGGGATACTAATTGTTCGAGGTGAAGCATGCAAACGTTTTTGAGAATTCTCCAGCCCTATGTAGGACGTTTAGGAATTGCTAAAAAAATTGCCTATGGATATTCTCTAGCCATTGGTGTAGCAGTTACAGGAGCAACAGTCGGGTTGGTGGTAGGTGATTATTATCAGCAACAAGCCCTAGCTCGATTAGAGATTGCCTATGAGCAAGAAGATCTAGTCGGCAGCTTAGCTAGGGAAACATCGGCGATTCGCGCCCATCCCCAACGGCTGATGATGGTGTTAGGCGATCCGATCTGGTTTGACTTGGAGCGATCTCGGCTATTAGGGCATGTTACGCAAATCCAAGCTCTCTCTTCTAAACTTCAGGAATTTATTGACCAGCATCCTACATCCCTGGTGATGCCCCAGCAGGATTTTCAGCGGTTCATCCAAACCTATCAAGCTACGACGACTGCCTATAAACAATGGGCAGAAATGACTTGGCAGCAGTTTCACCCTGCGGATCTTTCACAACCCTCCATATCCAAGGCCCAGCAAGATTTATTAGCAACCCTACGGAAAGACTCGTTCCTTACCTTAGAGATCAAGTTTGACCGCTTTACCGAACAACTGGATCGAAATCTCAAAGCGGCTCAAAATCAACGCTTAGTAGCCACCTCTGAGATGGAAGCAGCAGAAGCTCTACGCATAAAAATTATCCTGATCAGTATGGGCGGAGCCGTGCTGTTGGCCGTTGTCCTAGCAATTCTGACAGGTCGAGTTATTGCTCGTCCCATTGAAGCCATCACGAAGATTGCCCAACAGGTGTCGCGTGAATCAAACTTCACCCTGCAAGTTCCTGTCACCACCAAAGATGAGATGGGAACCCTGGCAATTTCGTTTAACAGCCTGATTCAACAAATAGACAAGTATACCCATGAGTTAGAGCTGAGCCGCGACACCTTGGAAGACCGAGTAGAGGCGCGAACGCAGGAACTTCAGCAAGCCCTTGACCATCTTCGGCAAGCCCAATCTCAATTAGTGCAAGCCGAGAAGATGTCTAGCCTAGGACAGCTTGTGGCGGGAGTAGCCCACGAAATTAATAATCCCGTCAACTTTATTCATGGCAATTTAATCCATGCCAATCAATACATCCAAGATTTACTGGAACTCCTTACCCTCTACGATCGCCAGTACCCTGATTCCACTCTGGATATCCAAACTAAAGTAGAGGATATTGATCTGGAGTTTTTACGGGAAGATTTACCGAGGATCTTGCGCTCTATGCAAGTAGGTACAGAACGAATTCGTGAAATTGTGCAATCGTTACGCAATTTCTCCCGTCTGGATGAAGCAGAAATTAAGACCGTTGAGATCCATGAGGGCATTGATAGCACCCTGATGATTCTCCAAGGTCGGCTCAAGGCTAATAGTCAACGTCCCACCATTCAAGTGCTCCGAGACTATGGTTCTTTACCGCTGGTAGAGTGCTATGCCGGACAGTTAAATCAGGTGTTTATGAACATTCTGACCAATGCGATTGATGCCTTGGAGGAACGGGATACGAAGCGATCGCCCACTGAATTAAGTCAGCATCCTAGTCAAATTACGATCCGGACTGAAGCAGTCGCGGATCAAGTGGTGATTCGCATTGCGGATAATGCGCTAGGGATGCCGGAAGAAGTTCAGAAGCGATTGTTCGATCCCTTCTTCACCACCAAAGCAGTGGGGAAAGGCACTGGGTTGGGAATGTCGATTAGCTATCAGATTGTCACAGAAAAGCATGGCGGGTCTCTAACCTGCATTTCAGAACTGGGACAAGGCACAGAGTTTGTGATTCAAATTCCGCAACCCGCCTCCCTATCTTTGGCCCGTTCATGAGCATTAGCATGAAGCAATGAGTCTGCCAAAATTTTAGGGGAGGGTTGAAAAACCCTCAAAAATAACCCCTCACCAACCCCAAAATTACAAATTCAGAATTGACAACCCCCTATGGATTGGCAGGAAGTAGCAGTAAACTGGGTTTTAATTCCCCCTCGATAGGTGGCGATTCTGCATTTTCTGGGGGGTGCCTTTGTGGCGACGGCTCCCCATGTCACCTATCGGTTGCTATTGGAGGATCTGAGTCGTCAAGGCTATGTAGTGATTGCCACGCCGTTTGTGAATACCTTTGATCACCGAGCGATCGCCCAGCAGGTGTTCCAAAACTTTAACCCAGGCGTAGAAACCCTCTAAGATGGGGGACTGTTGCAGAAGTGCCATCTCCCAATTTATGGGCTAGGTCACAGTATGGGCTGTAAGTTGCACCTCCTGATTGGCAGCTTAGCCAAAGTAGAATGAGCCGGAAATATCCTCATTTCTTTCAACAATTTCCCCGCTCGGAAGTCAATCCCCTTCCTAGATAAATTCTCCACTCCGTTTCCAGTGGAGTTTACCCCCTTGCCCTTGGAAACCGACGTAATCATTGCTGAACGTTATCAAATCCGTCGCAATCTGTTAATTAAATTCACCAAGGATGACCTGGATCAAACCCTAGGCTTATACGACATTATCCAAGACTGCTTTCCAGAGATGGTGACGCTCAAGCAACTCATCGGTAGTCATACGACTCCTCTAGGCCAAGATATTGGTTAGAAAGCAGGGCAGACTTTTACACCGTTGGATGCACTCGCTCTACCTCGCGCTTTGTCTGAAGGTCATTCATCAAGGCTCTACCAGACTCTTCACTCATTCTTGCAGTGTTCATTTCTTATGCCCGTCAGATAGATTTATAGGCCCATCAAGGTAAAGACAAGGGTTTAGCTGCTAAACCTGTAAGAGAATCTAGCGTGGCTGGAATCGAAATCGGTGCAGGTTTGCAGGATTGTACAACCATCCTAGACAATCATCCTATTGCTTGCCTTTCAGGATTCATAGAATGAGATTAAAGCAATGAAACGTGATTCCGGCTTCTTGTAAGCGTCTGGATTTCTCTTCAAGAGAACACTCAAGTTTATTTAGTTAAGCGCTTCTTGCGATTGCACGAGAAGCATCATCAAATCCACGGCAGGCATTGGTCGCTGTGGTCAAGCTTTGCATGGGCGTTGCACAACTATGGAGGAACAGAAATGAAACGGCTCACGATACCTGTCATGGCGTTTTCCTTATTGGCTTTGGGGTTCCCGCAGGCAGGGCATACACAAGTCTCATCTGGCGATCGCGCACAGACCGTGGAAATCACGCGGAATGGTTCGCAGCCTTCCACTGAAGGATCTGCCGAATATTTCACGGGTTCTGTCCGCATCAATCCTCTTTTTCCGGTGCACGATCCATCACGCGCCTCTGGCGCAAGTGTCACCTTCAAGCCTGGTGCGCGCACAGCGTGGCATACCCATCCCCTGGGGCAAACCCTCATCGTGACGGCTGGAGTTGGTTGGGTTCAGCAATGGGGCGGTCAAGTTCAGGAGATCAGACCTGGTGATGTCGTCTGGATTCCGCCAGGTGTAAAGCACTGGCACGGAGCTACAGCAACTACAGCCATGACCCATATTGCTATTCACGAACAACTCGACGGCAGGGTCGTGGACTGGATGGAACAGGTCAGTGACGAGCAGTACAGAGGAAGATCTTAATGCTTTTGAGATGGCGTGCCATTAAGGGAAAAAATTGTCAGAAAAGAATGCTGATTTTGGTTCTCGCCGTATTGATGTCCCTGAGTGACTCAGCCTGCCGTGCCGATAACAGTATGACCATCAGCACCCCGTCAAAGATACCAAATGAAATATCAACCGAGCGGGCAAACAGTATGAAGATAAACATCAAGGTCGGAGACAAAGTTGTGACAGCCACTTTGATTGACAGCAAAACCACTGGGGATTTTGTTTCCCTGCTGCCATTAACGCTGACGATGAACGATTTGTTTGGAAGAGAAAAGTTTGCCCACCTGCCGAGAGCGATTTCGCAGGAGGGAGAGCGAACCAAAACTTATGAAGTTGGAGATGTCATTTACTGGTCTCCTGGTCCTGATGTGGCTATTTATTATCGCCATGACGGACAGGAAATCCCCGACCCCGGCATCATCGTGCTCAGCAAGATAGATGCTGGCATCGAGGCATTTAATACCCCTGACTCTGTAGAAGTGACAATCGAGCTTGTTCCATCGCCATAAAGAGGGTGATCTGCCTGCACTGTGGACTGAATGGAACAGGTCAATGACGAGCAATACCAAGCACCAATATGAAGTACCGCTTCCTGATTGATATGGCCTCCCTTAAATCCGAATAACCGAGGTGAAGCCTCGCAGGATTAACAATTCAAACGCGCAAAGACAGGAAACAGCAATTTAGAAGTTTGCTTCGTCATTGATATGGCCCCGCTGAAGGCAGAGGCATCGAACCAAAGCTAATCCGCTAGATAAACCCACACAGATGGAGAACTCAATGAAAAACCGCATTCTAATACCAACCCTCTTGATTAGTGCAATCTGCACAACGGCGGCATTTGCACTTGACAAAACACACGTCTCGCGTAAGGTCTCCCAAGCACCCGTGCAGCAGTCCGCTGTGGTCGAGGGGGCGGACAACTTCTACAAGAGCGACAAGGTGACCATGCAAAAGGTGACATTCAAAAACCAATACAACATGCAGGTTGCCGGGAATCTCTTCATTCCCAAAGCCTTAAATCAGAACGCCAAGAATCCGGCAATCATTGTCGGGCACCCCATGGGCGCAGTCAAAGAACAAAGCTCGAATCTGTATGCCCAAAAACTGGCTGAACAGGGATTCATCACCTTGTCCCTCGATTTGTCCTTCTGGGGCGAGAGCGAGGGGAGTCCGCGAAACCTCATCGCGCCAGAGATTTATGCCGAGGACTTCAGCGCAGCAGTGGACTTCCTGGGCACCCGACCATTCGTGGACAGAGACCGGATCGGTGTTCTTGGGATTTGCGGCAGCGGGAGCTTCGTTATCAGCGCCGCCAAGATCGACCCCCGCATCAAGGTCGTCGCGACTGTGAGTATGTACGACATGGGCGCGGCGGCTCGCAATGGGCTTAGGAAGTCGGTGACCGCCGAGCAAAGGAAGCAGATGATCGCTGCGGCGGCGGAGCAGCGTTACGTGGAGTTCACGGGCGGCGAGACCGCCTACGTGGGTGGAACGACGAACGAACTGACGGCGAGCACCGACCCGGTTCAGCGCGAGTTCTTCGACTTCTACCGGACTCCCCGGGGCGAGTTCACACCGAAAGGCTCGTCTCCCGAGCGGACGACGAAGCCGACGCTGACCAGCGTCGTGCGGTTCATGAACTATTACCCGCTTGAAAGGATCGAGGAGATCGGTCGTCCGCTGCTCTTTGTCACCGGCACAGAAGCCCACTCCCGGGAGTTCAGCGAGGACGCCTACAACCGCGCTGTCGAGCCGAAGGAGATCGTCCGGGTTCCGAATGCGGGACACGTCGATTTGTATGACCGGGTGAACCTTATCCCCTTTGACAAGCTCACATCCTTTTTCACCCAACATCTGAAATAGGGTGAAGCAAGAAACAAGGTAAAAAATCCCATGAACAATCAGAACTTTACAGGCAAGGTAGCCTTTGTCACCGGAGCAGCAAACGGCATTGGTCGAGCTACAGCGCTAGCGTTTGCACGCGAAGGCGCGGCAGTGGTAGTCGCTGACATTTCAGAACAGGGCAATCAAGAAACGGCTCGTATGATTGAGGAACTCGGCGGACGGGCGATCGCCGTCAAGTGCGACATAACACGAACCGAGGACGTGAAGGCAGCCCTGGATCAGACCATTGAGACCTTCGGGCGACTGGACTTTGCCTTCAACAACGCCGGTGTGGAACAGAAGCTAGCGGCGGCGGCGGAACTGGATGAGGCGGAGTGGGATCGCATAGTCAACATCAACTTGCGTGGCGTGTTCCTGTGCCTGAAGCACGAAATCCCGCTGATGCAAAAGCTTGGGGGCGGTGCGATCGTGAATACCTCTTCAGGTGCTGGAGTCAAAGGCTTCAAAGGTCAAGCTGCTTACGTGGCTGCAAAGCACGGCGTGGTCGGACTGACCAAGGCAGCCGCTCTCGACTATGCCGCGCAGAACATTCGCATTAACGCTGTGTGTCCCGGAATCATCGACACCCCGATGATGGATCGCTTCAGCGGCGGCACTTCCGAAGGACAAGAGCGAGTGATCTCGCAGGAACCAATTGGCAGGATGGGTCAACCCGAAGAGATCGCCAATGCCGTCGTCTGGCTGTGTTCGGATGCGTCCTCCTTCGCCGTCGGGCACGCCCTGGTCATTGATGGCGGTCAAACGGTGTAGTGATGTTCCTCGCCAACCCGATAAAACCCTAAACGCACGACAACAAAGCATTGTCGCTATCGTCACCTTCACCGCCAAGGGCGATGACTCATATCGCTACTCAGAAGGTACTCGACGGCAAACCCGTGGACTGGCTGAAAAAAGTCAGCGACGAACAATACCAGGACAGATTCAAGAGCGAGTATAAGTAAACCAGCTTATCTTCCAGATTGGAGCATCAATATTATGTACAACGCCAAAGCTTACTCCGCAGCCAGTGCGACCGCACCGCTCGCTTCCGACACAATCGCACGGCGCGATCCAACCGAACATGATGTTCAGATCGAAATCCTTTTCTGCGGCATCTGTCACTCGGACGTCCATTCGGTGCGTAATGAGTGGAGCGACTTCATGTCTACTACCTACCCAATCGTCCCCGGTCATGAGATCGTCGGACGGGTCACTGAGGTTGGCTCGGCAGTGACGAAGTACAAGCCCGGTGATCTCGCGGCGATCGGCTGTATGGTCGATTCGGATAGTACCTGTCCCCATTGCAAAGCTGGCTTTGAGCAGTTTTGCCAAAATGTAATCTTCACCTACAACTCCCCAGACAAGCACAAGACTGCTCCAGTCACCTATGGTGGCTACTCTGATAGCGTCGTCGTCGATGAACGCTTCGTTCTGCGCGTTCCAGATAACCTCGCTCTCGCCGGGGTTGCGCCGCTCCTCTGCGCCGGCATCACTACCTACTCGCCTCTGCGCCACTGGGGCGTCACTAAGGGCAAGAAGGTCGGCGTAGTAGGTCTTGGCGGGCTGGGACACATGGGCGTGAAGTTCGCCCGTGCGTTCGGTGCCCACGTTGTCGTCTTCACCACCTCGCCCGCTAAGACGGAAGATGCGCTCCGCCTCGGTGCCCACGAAGTGGTGGTCTCCCGCAATGCCGACGAGATGCAGAAGCACGCTGGTAGCTTTGATTTCATCCTCGATACCGTCTCCGCCAATCACGACATCAACGCCTATCTCAACCTGCTTCGCCTTGACGGCAACATCACTCTTGTCGGCGCACCCGAAAAGCCAATGGATATCGCGGCATTCAGCCTGATCGTGGGTCGTCGGAGTCTCTCCGGGTCTATGATCGGTGGAATTGCCGAAACCCAGGAGATGCTCGACTTTTGCGGCGAACATAACATCACAGCCGATGTTGAAGTCATCCCCATCCAAAAAGTTAACGAAGCTTACGAAAGACTGCTCAAGTCCGATGTGAAATACCGCTTCTGTATCGATATGGCATCTCTTAAATCTGAATAACCGAGTGGAACCTCGAAGGAGTAATACCCAATTCGGTTAATTGTGACTCTTTTTTTGGGGAGTGTACAGTCGGCAATTCGGGCGGGTGTGTCTGTCGCACCCGATTTTTGGGTCGCTAACCCTAATCGGATTTGGCATTACATCCTTTAACAGCAATCCAAACAGAAACCGCAGATAAACGGATAGTTCGTTCATCTGCGGTTTAATAATGAGTGCCGTCGGCTTGGTTCACGCACGGCACCGATAGCCAGCAAAAATACTTAATTTATCAGCAGGTTTTGCTGATCACCCGCACACGCCCTTGCACATCTAAATACCGTACCTTGCAACCTCCTGGTAGCTGCACCGAACCGACGCTTACAGGAGAATGACGAACTAATCTTAATTCTTCAGGATATCTGGGCTGGGGGTCGTTCTCTAACCAGATGGGCGGCACCATCATGGGATCATACTCAGCGATTGTATGGACAACACCAGGACGCTGTTTTAGCTCAACCTTTTGGCCAGTGCGATATTTAATCACTTCTTCCTGGTCTAAATCTTCATCCATCCTGATTTGTACCGCAACCATAACTTCTTCCTCACCAAGCTGACTATCTATTATTAACTTAACGGTTAAATATGAAAAAGTCATAAAGACTTATAAATTTGTTACGAACGTTACTGTTTTTTTTTGAGAGTATCTAAATATAAGAAATTCTTAACATCGCCATAAAAAATAGGAAACCCTTACATGGTAAAGGTTTCCTGAAAATTAATGAACCAGGGAATAGGACTTAGGGAGATCGAGCGATTAAAGATTACTCCAGCAGAAACTTGACAAAAATACTTTAATCTGGAGTAAGAGATTTATCCTCATTTTCACCGGCAGCAGAACGATAAAAGCTCCAAACTTCCAGACTGAGAATACAAGTCAACAGCCATACCAAGCCGGCTGAATATCCTGCAACCACATCAGTTGGCCAGTGAACGCCTAGATAAAGCCGGCTTAACCCAATCGCCGCAATTAACCCAATGCTTAGCGTTACAATCAACCAGCGCCACCGGGGAAAGCGATTTGCCACCAAAAACCCAATTAAACCGTAAATCACCATCGAAACCATTGCATGACCGCTAGGGAAACTGTATTGACCCACATCAATCACGCGATCCCACAAAGCCGGCCTGTCACGGGAAAATAGAACTTTAAGCAAATAATTTAAGCCAACTGCGCCGGCTGCCGCAATCACCAAAGTTGTAGCTTCCGTCTGGCGCTTGAGGATTAGCAACAAAACTCCTAAGCCAAGACAGATTACCAGCAAAAAAGTCGGTTCCCCCAAAAACGTCACACCAAGCATCAATTGATCCAGCAGCGGAGTGTGGGAGCGCTTCAGAGCGAGTAAAATTGCCGTGTCAATCGCTTGGGTTTCCTTATCGAGCACTTCATCAGCGATTTGGACAAAACCCCACATCGCGAAGGCGGCAACCAGCAGTCCTACAATCCGAATTGTTGAGAGCAATGATAAAAGCTTATAACGCATGATGTGCAGTATTTAGGGGGTTGCATGGGTGAGTCGTCTACAGCAAATTAGCCCAAACTTGGGCAACACCGGCTCTTAGCCAGCCTTCTTTCTCCGCAGTGCGGCTGTAGGCGTTTGGCTGGCCGAAAGCGGTTATCGCTTTTATTCATCCTGCCGAAAAACTTAGCAGATTGACCACACCGGCACGCGCTTCAATCTTGGCTTAAACGAAACCTGCTTCAACAACCTTCGTCAAAGCTTCCTACCCAAATGGTCATAGCGACAATGATTCCAGTATCCAAAAAACATTTTTTTATCTTCCTTCTCACCATTGCGCTGTCCAGTCTGCCCAGCTGCCTTGGTCAACAGTCAACGACAATAGCAAAACCGGCAGCCACCTCAGCACCCACGATCACTCAATCCAATGCAAAACCGGCAGCCACCTCAGCACCCACTATCGCCCAATCGAATCGTGATTTCCAATTAGGTATCCCTATTGACTGCGAGCTTGGCAAAGATTGCTTTATCATGCACCATTTAGACCGCGATCCAGGCCCAGAAGCCGTAGATTTTAATTGCGGTCGCTTAACCTATGACGAGCACAATGGCACAGACTTTGCCATCCCCGACGAAAAGACGATGGCTGCCGGTGTTGCCGTCAAAGCCTCAGCAGCCGGTAAAGTGCTGCGAGTACGCGATGGAGAACCCGACCGGCGAGTTGAAGATCAGACGACCAAACAAGCTGTAGAAGGCAAAGAGTGTGGCAATGGTGTCGTAATCGAACACGCTAACGGTTGGCAAACTCAATACTGCCACCTCCGCAATGGTAGCGTGGTTGCCCAAGCGGGAACCCAGGTTGAAAAAGGCGCTGTATTGGGCATGATCGGCTCATCAGGCTTAGCTTCCTTCCCCCACGTACATCTTAGTGTTCGTTACCAAGGTAAAGTTGTAGACCCCTTTGTTGGGCCAACTGATGAAACCGGCTGCAAAATCGAGGCGCGCCCGTTATGGGATCAACCCATTGCTTATACACCCACCGGCCTGATCCGTGCCGGCTTTTCCACTCAACCCCCTAAAATGAATGATCTGTGGGAAGGACGCTTTACTGAGACAACGTTCCCACAAGATAGTCCTGCCTTATTATTTTGGGTGCACGCCTATGGCGTCCTCAAAGGAGATACTCAGCAAGTCCGGATATTTGCTCCTGATGGTAAAGTCATTGTGGACGACAAACGAGAGATTAATGAATCAAATCGGGTGTGGATGAACTATGCCGGTAAACGTAACAACAAAGAGCGTCCCTTGATTCCAGGCGTCTGGCGTGGCGAATATCAGTTGATGCGGGGTGATCGCGTATTAATTGATGTGAAGCGAGAAGTCGAACTCCAATAATTTTAAGCGCTCAATGGTTTACCATTTCAGACGATTTACACCAATTGCACTGACAATTGCTATAAACTCAACCGATGCCGCTATCAGTTCTTCTTCACAGGTTTAATTTGCACCGTGCTAGCCCCTAATGACTGGATCGGTATCATTTTCCGGCTCGGCCTTGCGATGCTTTTCGGTGCCGGCATTGGTTGGGAACGTCAACTCAAGGGAAAACCGGCGGGTTTAAGAACACATATGCTGGTTAGCCTCGGGGCCGCAATTTTTGTGATCGTCCCGCTCCAACTCGGAACCGCTGAAGATGTTTCCGACACTATCAGCCGGGTGATGCAGGGAGTCTCAACCGGCATAGGTTTTCTTGGGGCTGGGGAAATTATTAGCCAGTCTCAGCAGGAAACTGGAAAGTTTAAAATTCGTGGCTTAACCTCAGCGGCAGCAATTTGGGTTTCAGCGGCTTTGGGGGTTGCTGCCGGTTGTGGTCTATGGCAACTCGGAATAATCGGGGTCACCCTATGTTTATTGATTCTCAGAATATTTAAGCTACTAGAAAAGTGATGCGGGCATGGGGCATGGGGCATGGGGCGCTCAAAACTCTCTTTCCTCACTCATTCCTCAAAACTCCTTCAGCTCAGCACTTAAGTCAGACATTCCCAAGCTTGAGCCACAACATCGCTGAGCCAGCGTCTTTGCACCTTGTCGAGGAGATTGTCGTCGGCTAGCACCTCAGCCATTAATTGGTCTAAGGATCGACCTTCAGATCGAGTAATTTTAATCACGCCGGCGATGGCAGCCGCGACCAACTCCTCATCGACCGGCTCGGTTTGCATCGCCACAATTTCTTGTTGATTGCTGGGAATGGGATAATTCATGGCAAGTTAAAGCAATTTATTTTGGTTTAAGAAACTAAGAAACTATGAGAACTGTGTAAACTTTTTTTAAGCTGTTTTAATTTCAGTATCCGGAAGTGTAGCGCACTTTGTACCCTTGTCTACTCTGTCTTTAGGTTATTTATCGGAGTTAATACCCCCCAAATGAAAGAAATCCTCTACTTGGAAATTCCAACCCCGGACAGAGATGGGGTAAGACGCTGGTTGCAAGAAGATTTTCAGCCAGGAACTGGGGAGAAACTGCTCACCCCTGACGGCATCCGAGTGCTGTTTTCCCAGAACCAAGGCGGGGAAAGGGGGAGAGGAGAAAAGGGAGAGAGTCAAACCTCTCTCACCGCCTCAACTTTGCCCTCACCAACTGAGGAACTGTCAGTCTTTATTTGGTCGGTACAGCGAACAACGTATTTGAAGGTGTTTCGCTGGGTAGAAAAGCCGGTAGTTCGAGAAAGCCAACTGTTGGAGCATCTGACTGCCGGCCTGAGACAGCAGTTCCCCCATCAATATCCAGAACCGCCGACGGTTGATCTGTCGCAGCAGTCTATCTTTGAGGCACTCGCACCGGCTTACCCACAAACCGTTAAATACTTTCAGAAATTCCCCAATGGTGAATATGACCTCAAGCGCGTCTACTGGTGGGAACAACGCTGGCGGGAGGGGGTGCGGAATCCCCAAAAACCGCGTCAGGTTGTGTTCTCTGGGAAAGAGAGGGACAGAGGAAGAGGAGGAGAACGAGAGCGATCTTCTCCAAACTCTACTTATGACCTAATCTATGTGGGGGGCGCTTTGGGCGTGATCCACGCAGCGGTAATGGCGAAGTTAGGCTACCGGGTGTTGCTACTGGAACGGCTGCCGTTTGGGCGAATGAATCGTGAGTGGAATATTTCCCGCAATGAGATTCAAAGCTTAATAGATTTGGGTTTGTTTACCCCGATTGAGGTAGAAAGTATAATCGCACGGGAATACAAAGATGGGTTTCACAAGTTTTTTGATGCCAATAATCCACCGATAGCAAAAGCGCCGGTTCTTCACACCCCGAAGGTGCTGAATGTAGCGCTGGATGCTGAACATCTGCTGCGCTTGTGTGGGGAAAAACTTAAATCTGCCGACGGTGAGATTTGGGATGAAACCGAGTTTATCCGGGCAGATGTAGAACCGGCTCAAGTTACAGTTCAAACCAAGCATTTGCCCACCGGCAGCGAACGGCAAGCAACAGGTCGTTTGCTGGTGGATGCGATGGGAACCGCTTCTCCCATTGCTTGGCAGCTCAACGGTGGGCGCGCATTTGACAGTGTATGCCCAACCGTAGGTGCAGTGATTGATAGCGGATTTGAGCCAGGGGTGTGGGATTCGCAGTATGGGGATGTGCTGAACACTCATGGGGATATCTCGCGAGGCCGGCAGCTGATTTGGGAGTTATTTCCGGCTGCCGGCGAGGAACTGACGGTTTATTTGTTCCACTACCATCAGGTAAACCCCACAAATCCAGGTTCCTTGCTGGAGATGTACGAGGACTTTTTCACGATTTTGCCAGAGTATCGCCGGTGCGATATGGAGAAGCTGGTTTGGAAAAAGGCAACGTTCGGTTACATTCCCGGCCATTTTAGTATGGGCAGCAGTGATCGCAAAGTGGCAGTGGATCGGCTGATTGCGATAGGCGATGCCGCATCTCTCCAATCTCCCCTTGTCTTCACCGGCTTTGGTTCTTTGGTTCGCAATTTGCCGCGCTTAACTGAACTGCTGGATACTGCACTCAAGCACGATCTCCTCAGTGCCGGTCATTTGAACCAAATTCGCGCCTATCAAAGCAACGTCTCTGTGACTTGGCTGTTTTCTAAAGGCATGATGGTGCCGACGGGTAAATTCATCCGACCCCAGGAGATTAATGCCATCTTGAATACCTTTTTCGGGATTCTATCCCAGCAAAAAGAAGTCGTAGCCGAGACGTTTATTAAAGACCGAGTCGATTGGCTGACGTTTAACCGGCTCGCCCTAGAAGCCGCTTGGAAAAATCCATTCCTTTTAGTATGGATTCTTAATTTTGTCAACCTCAAAGATGTGCTGCGCTGGGGAGGTGCCTACTTAAGCTTTACCCTTGAGTCTCTCAATAGCTGGCTGTGGTGGTGGGTGCCATACTTCAGCCGGCGGGTTCAGCCTTGGCTAGAACCGCGTTATCCTGCGCTTTGGCTGTGGCTCCTGGCTATTAGCTACGCGCTCACAGATGGCTTAGGGCGTCCTCAGAAGAGTGCTCAGCTCTCAGCGATGGGTAGGGAAAGGCAAGTCGCTAAGTGTGAAGGGGAGTTTTTATAGAGTTTAGCCCACTTATTTTTTGGGAATGGGCGGGGATTAGGGGGTGTCTGTTTGCTTCTTGCCATCTCCCCCTGATTTTTCCAAAATTCCCCACGCCCAAGGCTTATTTTTACTTGATTCGGGGAAAGGTTGGCAGGTCAATTGCCGCCAGTGATTGGCGCTTTTTGGGGGGCTGCTGGGGATAAACGATTGGCGATGGCCAATTTGGGAGTGCGGTGTCTGAAGTTCCGCTGGTGGCTGCCGGCTGGGGTTCGGGAGCATCGGAGTTCGGATTGGGTGGGTTGAAGATTAAATTTTGGCCCCGTTCCCGTGCTGGGTGTTCTGCTTCTGGCTTCGCGACTTCTCCAACTTCACTGTTTTGATTAGCAGCCGGTGCGAGTGCCGGCTCTGCTGCGGTAAGGGCAGCCGGTGAGTGGAGATTTGCAAGGGAGGCGGCTGAGTCAATCAATTGGGCTAACTCTTGCCACAGACGAGTTTCGGTGTTATTTGCTGCTGGGCTTGAGTCGTAAGGGTCTGCCGGCTCGCTTGGGGTGCTTAGATAATCATTCACCGGCAGATCGGGGGTTGCGGGTGTAATTAGGGAATCTAAAGGTTGAGAAGTTGCCCGCTCACTCATCTCTGCTCCTGGTGCCACCCAAGGTTTAATGGGATCTGCTTTACTGGCAATGGGCACCGGCGCATCAACGGTTGGATGTTGGAAGTTGAGTTGTTGAGTGAGCGCTTCTATTGTTCTTTCTTGATCTTCCGTTTCCTTGAGTTCTTCTTCCCCTGCGGCGATGATTTCGCTATTGGTGTCTTCCCTCAGCGCAGCTTCTTTCGATGCATTTGAGGACTCAGGCATCTCTAAACATTTTTCTAGGGCGGCTTTTAATTGCAAGGTGTGGCGTTGCTGCCGGTGTAGACGTGCGCGTAAATCCCGGCAGGTGGTTTCTGTTTGCAGAAGCCGGTGAGACTGTTCGCTGTATCGCTGCTGTGTAACGGTGCATTCCCGCTCGATTTGAGCCAGTCGTTGCTGACTGATTTCTAACTGCTCTGACAAGCTATAAATTAATTGTTTCTGGCACTGGGATTCTTGATAGGTGGTTGCGAGTTTGTGAGTCAGCTGGATGATGTGCGCTTGAGCGGCTTCTAAATCTTGGGTTCTTTGGGTTAATAGAGTTTCTTGGGATTGGGAGAGCGTTTGCTGCATCTGCACTGCATTTTGACAGTTATGAAGTGCGTTTTCGACAGAAATTACACGCTGGCTTAGTTCATAGTTGCGCTGGCGAAGTTGTTGAACCAGTGCGATGAGATCGCCAAGATTCGTGATGCCGGCATCACTTTCTGACAAAAATGGTGCGGAAGTGGACCAAGGTGCAATGGCTGTTGTCTGGGGCTGTTCTGCCACGGGTGGCGGTGCCGGTTCCTCAACGGTTTTGCCCTCAATTTCATCGATCCTGATGGCGTTCGGGAAATTAATGGTTAGCCAGTCTTCGGCGTCTTGTTCTGACGGGTTAGCCGGCTCCTCATTCATGTTTGTCCAAGCGGCTGAGGCATCAGTACGTTGGGATGTGAGCGCACGCTCTGGGTCGTTTGCGTCCGGGAAATATGGGTTGTTGGACATATCAGTTTTGCTCATTGATGTGATCCAGAAATTTTAAAATGTTATTTACAGACTTGTGTTACTTTGTCAATAGTTATTCAATATTTAGAGGTTATCACGTACCGCGCATCATTTAAAACCTCTATACTTCTATGCTTACAGCTATTAATAAGTAAGACACAAAATCTAGGCTCTGTGTAAATTTCCTGCCGACACTGTCCGGTTTAAGACTGCTGGAAAGCCCAAATTTCACAGTAAACAGTAAAAATTGTTACAGGAATATCTTCCCTAGCCTAACGTTCCTAGCCCTATCCTTGCGGGACGGCGGGAAATTTACAGCATCTCATTTTGTTAACTTTTGATTATGAATCTAAATTTTCGCTTTGCGGTAGTCAGCGACCCCCACATTGGGCTTCCTCACACGATCTGGGATCATCCTAGCCGCTTTCATCTGGTAGAAGTCAGTATTCCGGCGCTGGAAATAGTCTTCAAGCATCTAGCTAAGCTCGATCTTGATTTTCTGTTGCTACCGGGGGACTTGACACAGCATGGTGAACCGGAGAATCATGCTTGGCTGTCTGATCGGCTCGCTCAACTGCCTTTTCCGGTTTACGTGGTGCCGGGAAATCATGATGTCCCGCAACTGCTGCCCAATGAGCGATCCATTGGTTTGGCAGATTTTCCAAGTTACTATCTGCGGCAAGGTTATGACAACCCCCAACAGCTTTATTACACTCGCGAAATTTTGCCGGGAGTGCGACTGATCAGTTTGAATTCTAACCAGTTTGATGGGGAAGGCAAACAACTGCCTTTCGGGCGTTTGGATGATGAGCAGATGGCGTGGCTGAAAGCGGTTTTAAGTGCTGCTGATGAGCCGGTGGTGATGGTGATGGTGCATCACAATGTTGTAGAGCATCTACCGGGGCAATCGCGCCATTCTTTAGGCCGGCGCTATATGCTGGAGAATGCACCGGCACTGTTAGAATTGCTGCGGCAAGCGGGGGCGCAGTTGGTATTTACCGGCCATTTGCACGTTCAGGATGTTGCGGAAAATCACGGAATCTACGATATCACGACCGGCTCTTTAGTTAGCTACCCGCACCCGTATCGAGTCTTGCAATTTCAAATGGACGGGCAAGGTCAAAAACAGTTGAAAATTGAAACTCATCGGGTGGATGCTGTTCCTGATATGCCGGCGCTGCCACAGCAATCGCGTGAGTGGATGGGTGAGCGCAGTTATCCTTTTATGATGCGACTTTTAACAGAAGCGCCTTTAAATTTACCGCCGGCGCAGGCAGAACCGTTGGTTGCCAGTCTGCGCTATTTTTGGGCAGATATTGCGATGGGCGATGCGATGTTTGATTTCTCTGATTTTCCTTCACCAGTGCGACGATATTTTGAAGCGTTTAGCGCGACTGACAGTATCGACAACCACGCCACGCTCATGCTTTAAATCTGCACTCAGCCAAGATTTTTTTTAGGACACGGGCGGGTTTTGAGCTAAGGTTATTTGTCTAATGGAAAATTTTACTGGCTCAATTCGCCCTTATTAACATTTGTAGAAAAAGTAAGTAAAACCTAAGTGCCGGCAGAACTTCTGGATGCTTCCTAGATTTGCCAAATATTAGGGGAACATCTTGCTCCTTGAAATGACGCCAAGCAGGAAAAATGCAAGCACTTCAAATTTACAAAAATGCGATGCTCCCGAACTTCTCGATTTCTGCAACAATTTTATCAAAACAGATTATTTGCAAAGTTCTTTAAAAACTATAACCTTAACCTCACTCATTTACCAACAGTGAACAGGATGCTTTGATTGGCTTTTAAGGATGCTATTTATTTAGCGTAATGTCTTCTAGTAAATTTTCAAAGGGATAAATTTTAAAAAATAAAATAATATCTCCTTTGACTTGAATTTGTTCAATTTTAAATTGGATTCTTCCTAAGATTGCCGTTGCATTAACATTTGAATCACTTGATGCTAATAAATGTTTAACTGTATTTTCTTTGTAGGTGGGAGCCATATAAGTAATGCCTCCATTGATCACATTACTTAGAGAACCCATTACGCCGTTGAAGAAGATATTCCCGACTTCGCTAAGGGTTTTCATTTTAAGGGCCTCTTGGTCAAGGTTTCGCCGGTCGGGATCGGCGAGCACTTCTACAAGGGTAGCGGCACTATCTGCGGGAAAAATCAGCTGAGCAACCGCCTCAAATTCTCCTCTGACGGCAAGTTCCATTGCGGCGACGTATTCCGTGTTAACGCGTTGCTCTAGTTTTGTTTGCAACTGCTGAGACGACAATATTTCAATCGCAGACATCTGCAAGTGAAGCGGCCATTCTGTCAGATAATTCAACATTGTATTGGAGCGCTCAACGCCGGTGTTGAACAGCTTTTGCAAAGTATTTATCTGCTCAGATGTTGTTTTAATGGTCATTGTCGGGGGTCAATTGTGTGTAGTTAGGAGAGGAAACGCGAGCGCTTGGACAGGGAAAGGATATGGAAAATTCCTCCTTGGAGGGTTGACTATTTACTTTTTATCCTTTTTCAGAGCTGCCGGCAAATCCCAAAGACTGAGGTGTAGCCGTGCAAGAAGGTGCTGCCGCAGACAGGGCCTATTTCGCCATTGCAGAAGAAGCCACTGAGCGGGATGTTTTTGAGATACTGGTTGAACAGTTGGGAGTCAAAATTGGCTTTGCCATAAAGCCCTTCTCCTCGCCCCACACAGGAGAACATTAAAGCGCCGACGCCGGCAGGAAGACCTGTTGAGGAAGCCTGTCTCTGATAGCGTTCTAGGAGCATTTCCAGGTCTTCTGCTGAGGTACGGGCGTCGCGGAGGTGGAATTGAATGCGCTGTCCGGGTCTGACGCGATCCCCAATGGCAATGGCACCGGCTTTGGGGTCTACTCCTAGCAAAGTCCGGATTAAGAAGTCGCCGCGATCAAGTTCTTGTTTAAATTCATCCCGCGCTACCCCAACAAATAGGGAGTTCTGGGCGAGTTGTCGGTCTTCTTCGTTGAGGCTTTGAATCAATTCGCGCAGCACTTCTAAGGGGGTTCGAGATTTAGCGCACCCAATGGCTTGCTCCTCCAGTCCTAGCACGACATTCCGTTCACCGGCACTGACATGGTAAGTTTGGCCAATGGGCCGGCATCCTTGGGCCACGATGGTTTCCATGATGATATTGCCGCTGAGGGCGAGGCCAACAGTGCCATCTCGGTGCAGCCGATAGTTAGAGAACAATCCTATGCCGGACCCAATGCCACTGCCGCTGGCCAAACCCCCAATTTTGGAGGCACCGGGGTAGGCAAAATCAAGTCCTTCGATCAAATCATTAATGCCAGACGTGAAGGGATCTGACAGGAGGATGAATTGAGGCTGATCTGCCGGCTCAACGCCGATGAGATCGACCCAGGTATTTGGGGCGCTATCTAAGTCGGGCAAGTCTTCGTTAGGGATATGAAAGGCCCGGACGGTTACTCCAGGCAAATGCGCTAGAGTCAGACTCAGAGCGGGTTCTCCTTCGATTTCTTGGGTCGTGCTTTGCCGGTTCATGCCGATGATGCCGCCGCCGCCACAGCCAATTAAGGCCGGCACTGATAAATACTCTTGGAGTAAGGGCATTAGCCGGGAATACTCACTGGCAAAGGCCGATGAAATAAATACCAGCCCTAAATCTGCCGGTGCGTCCAACGACTGTTGCGCTTGTTCTACAACTTCTTTGACTGCCGCTTCCAACGAAGAACGGGTTGATAAGGCGTTTGTCCACTTCATCTGGTCTGCCATCGGTTCTACCCTCGGAGAAACTCTCACAGCGTAGGGCTATACCATTTTAAAGTTTAGAATTTAGAGTTGGGACTGGAGTTCAATGGTCTGTTACCTAGGCTAGTTAATAGCTGTAGGATTTGCATTCACTTTTCATCCTTTGTAAATCTAACGCAAAATGGTAAGGTTGAATTCGGGGGCTTCCAAGGATTAAATGGGTTGAACCACACCGAAGAGGAGCGCCAGTGTGAGAAGGATGGCTGCTATACCTCTGCTTTAGTTTAGCCTGCAAGTATATTGCGACTCACAGACTATGGTAGGCTACAGCGGCTCAGGAAGATAGAGTGCCAGAGAAGCGTGCCTGGGTAAAGAAGTGGGAAAATCCGTTCTTAACATGAGTTAACATATTTAATAGAGACAGCACTCAGGTGTAAACTTACTTCGAGGCTCGGTTGACGGCAAAACCTTAAAAAATACAGAGCGATACAGTCTGGCTGCTGTATTCATGTGTCAATAGTGAGTGAGCGCCTATCCAGAATAGAGTTTGAACGTTTGAAAGTTGTAGCCGAAAGGCGAGCGGGCAGAGTAGGTTAGAACGATTGCAAAATCAGCATTCTAGCTTGCTAGCATTTCAGCGTTTTAATGTCTGCTGGGGCAACACCTGAGTGAAATTTCAAGAGCAGTAAATCTTGAAATTCTGCCGATACTAATAGAACGTTGTTGAAACCACCAAATCTATGAGCAACCTCGAGAAACAAATTGAACAAGAGCGCGAACAGGCTCGCGCCGCCTGTGATGTTAATGGCGCAACCTCCGGTGAGTGTGCGGCTGCATGGGATGTCGTTGAAGAACTGCAAGCTGAAGCCTCCCATCAACGTCAAAGTAAGCCGAAGAATTCCCTTGAGAAATACTGTGATGACAACCCTGATGCGGCTGAATGCCGAATCTATGACGAATAAAGTCAGTTGATGCTTTAGGCGAATACTCCGGAAAAGCCGATAACTGGCAAGCAACTGGAATACTGCATAAAAGATTCCAGTTGCTTGTTTTTTGTGCTAGGAGATATTGTGAAAATAAAATGCTAGCCTGGGAATCGGCAATAGATTCCTCTGAGATTGTTTTTTGAATAACTATGCCTGCTGAACCTTGGTTTAAATCGTTAGTTTGGATAGATTACCGGCTGGCGGTTGTATTTACAATTGCAATCCCCTTGATTTTGCTACTTTGGGCATTTGTCCAAAAATCTGAGGCGGTTGTGCGGTTGCTAATTATTTACTGGCGGGTGGCTAGCTTGCTAGCGATTACGCTTTACTTAATGATTGCGTCGATCCCGCTTAGCTTTGTCGCCACGGTAATTGCTCGCGTCTTGATCCCCATATCTTTGTGGTTTTGGGTGGATATTAATGAAGAAATTGACGACCAATCCTCGTCACCTTTGAAGCTGGCTTTTACATCTTGGCGATGGGCGATTACGGTTTACAGTGCTTTGGGTGCGCTATTCCAAATTCCTTTCCTACGTTGTGCAGTAGATAAAACGGCACTGAGTAGCCGGTTTTGTCAAGTTTGGATCGATCCACCGTTGCTGTTTAAACAGTATTTCCACGCGAATACGACAGTCCAGTTTTTAGGCTTTCTAGGTGTTGTCGGTTTGTTGATTTACGTGGTGTCTCTGAGCTACTTTGTGCTGGTCAAGCTAAAATTGCAGGGGCGATCTGCGACGGGTCACTGATTTATCCCTTGTCCTTGGTTGCTTGATAATTGCGAATAGTTATTGAACAGTTAGCAATTAACAGTGGAAATGAACAATTCTATTGAGCAGCGTTTGGAAAAATATACAGCGAAACGACCGCAGGAAGTTCTGATCGTAACGGCTGAAATCGAGGGGGAAGCGGATCAAATTGCGATTTTTAAGGGCTTTTCTAGTTCACTAATGCGCCCTACAGCTTTTGATCCAGAGGTGTCGGTGTTGCCCGATCAAGCAACAATTCTCACGATTGACCGGCTCGCAAGTCCCTATAACCCAAATAACCCCCAATACATCCAGCAAGGGCTATCTTGGGAAACGATGCAGCCGTTGCTATCAGAAGTGGGAGTTTAGGGAATAGGGACTAAGGGCAAGAGCCTAATAACAGAGTGAAGAGGGATGATCATGCCTCTATCCTCTGTTTTTAGTTTCGTTAGGCTTGCACCATGCCGCCGGCAGCTTGAAAGCGGGCGCGAGCGCGCTTCAGTGCTTGCATGGCTTGAATTTGCTCTTGGCGGTTGCCACTCTGGGATTGATTGACGCGGGTTTGGGCTTGGTTATAAGCTGTACGCGCTTCTTCAAGATTGATGGACTCACCCCGCTGTGCGCCATTAACCAGAATGGTGACCTCGTCGTTTTCAACTTCTGCAAAGCCACCCATCAAGGCAATTGCCACCCACTCTTTATCGGGACGGACTCGCATTACGCCGGTATCGAGAGCCGTCAGCAGGGGAGCGTGTCCCGATAAAATACCGAGTTGGCCGGTGGTGCTTGGCAGAATGACTTCTTGAGCGGTGGCATCCCAAACCGTTGTACCGGGCGCAATTACGCGAACTGTTAATGTCATAGGTTAGTTGTCAGTTGTCAGTTGTCAGTTGCGAATGGAACACAGGGGATGGGGCATGGGAAAATTTACCAATGCCCGTACCTTTAGTTGGTGCAGCCATCCCACCGCTTCGCGTCAGCAAGCTAGGGACGTGGAGAATTCCCACATCCTCGCCTTGTGATTACTTGCCTTCGGCTTTCATTTTTTCGGCTTTGGCGATTGCTTCGTTGATGTCGCCAACCAAGTAAAACGCTTGTTCTGGCAGTGCATCGAGTTCACCAGACAGAATCATCTTAAATCCTTTGATGGTGTCTGCGAGCTTGACATATTTGCCAGGAGCGCCGGTGAAGATTTCTGCCACGAAGAAGGGTTGAGACAAGAACCGCTCAATCTTCCGAGCGCGAGCAACCGTGAGCCGGTCGTCTTCAGACAATTCATCTAAGCCCAAGATGGCGATGATATCTTGAAGTTCCTTATAACGTTGCAGGGTTGATTGCACCGTACGAGCCGTGTTGTAGTGATCCTCACCCACAACGCTGGGTTGCAACATGGTGGAGGTGGAATCTAAGGGGTCAACGGCTGGGTAAATCCCTTTGGATGCCAGCGCACGAGACAGCACGGTGGTGGCGTCTAAGTGAGCAAAGGTGGTTGCCGGCGCGGGGTCGGTCAAGTCATCTGCCGGCACGTAAACGGCTTGAATGGAGGTAATGGAACCTTCGGTGGTGGAGGTGATGCGCTCTTGCAATTGACCCATTTCGGTTGCTAGAGTGGGCTGATATCCCACGGCGGAAGGCATCCGGCCTAAGAGTGCGGACACTTCAGAACCGGCTTGCACGAAGCGGAAGATGTTGTCGATGAACAGCAGCACGTCTTGCTTGTTGACATCGCGGAAGTATTCGGCCATTGTCAAAGCAGACAGACCGACGCGCATCCGTGCTCCGGGTGGCTCGTTCATCTGGCCGTAGACGAGGGCAACCTTGGATTCACCGAGGTTTTTTTCGTTAATAACGCCAGATTCTTTAAATTCGTTGTAAAGGTCGTTGCCTTCGCGAGTGCGTTCGCCTACGCCGCCAAATACGGATACGCCGCCGTGTGCTTTGGCGATGTTGTTAATCAGTTCTTGGATAATTACGGTTTTGCCAACACCGGCACCGCCAAACAGACCGATTTTGCCGCCGCGCCGGTAGGGAGCCAACAAGTCTACAACCTTGATGCCGGTTTCAAAAACGGAGGGCTTGGTTTCTAATTCGGTGAATGCTGGGGCGTCACGGTGAATGGGAGAGGTCGCTTCGGTGTTGACCGGCCCTTGATTGTCGATGGGTTCGCCGATGACGTTAAAAATTCGACCTAGGGTGCCGGCACCTACGGGTACGCTGATGGGTGCGCCGGTATCCATTGCTTCCATGCCACGCACCAAGCCGTCGGTGGTTTTCATGGAAACGGCACGCACCTGGTTGTCGCCCAGCAATTGTTGCACTTCACAGGTGACGGAAACTTCATTGCCGGCTGCGTTTTTGCCGGTAACGATCAGCGCGTTGTAGATTTGGGGCATCTTGCCGTTGGGGAATTTAACGTCTACAACGGGTCCAATGATTTGAGTGATGTAGCCTACGTTTGTCTTTTCTGCGGTGGTGACCATGCTCGCGCCTTTTTGTGTTTAGCTATTTCAGATACGGTCGGAAATTTTTACGGAGCGTTACAATTGCCATTGTTCAGATTACCACTGATGGGGATCGGGGTGATCTTTCCTCACAACATCCTTTTGGGCGATTTTTGGATGTGTGTTCGGGTTGGCATTCTCGCTATGCGTGATTAATTATATATGAATATAGCTACTTGGTATTTAAATAATTATTTTTTATTCAACCACCGATGATAGCGTAGCGTGCCGTTAAGCCTAGGCATAGGCATACACAGATAAGTTAATGGTTGCAGTGATAAACGAATTGATGGTTCTGCGCTTTTGCAAGAGGGTCAATAACTGCTCTGACTACTGGATCTAAAGGGTTGAGCTGCTACAGTTACTTTTTGCTAGAGCTATTAATGGCTGCTTCTAGGCGAGTTGCTAAGGCAACGATATCATCTTTTCTGGCTATTTGAGCGACCCATTCTTTGGGGATATTTTCTAAGCCGTAGTAGATGCCGGCAAGACCGCCGGTGACGGCTGCGGTGGTATCGGTATCTTCGCCCAAATTCACAGCTTTTAGCACAGATTCGGCATAGGAAGAAGTATTTAATAAACACCACAAAGCCGCTTCTAGGGTGTGAATCACATATCCAGTTGAGTGAATCTCATCAATTGACAGTGTCTCTATGTTACCGCTGAAGACTCGGTGAAAATGAGAGTTAATTTCTCGGACGGTTACAGGTTGCGTATAAATTGATTTAATATTTTTGATGCCTTGCAGATAAGCAGATTTAGGATCTAATCTTTTTAATAAATTTATGGCAATACTGGTATAAATTCCGCAGGCTATTTGTGACCGACAATGTCCGTGAGTAATTCGAGAAACTTGATGAACTCGCTCAATTAATTCTGAAAAGCTGAGATTTTTATAATAAAATGATAGGGGAAGAATTCGCATCAATGAACCATTGCCATTATTTGATGCACTCGTGAGGCCGGCATTGAGAGGCAGGACGCCTCGTTGTAAGTTTGTAATTGCTTGTCTGGTGGTGTTGCCAACGTCAAAAACTTCCCCGTAAGGCGTCCAGTAACCTTCGCTGTACCACCAGCCGAAAGCATCGCCTATTGCCTCTAAAGAAAAGCCGGCACACAGAGAGTTTGCTAAGCAAAATGTCAGGGAACTATCATCTGACCAAGTGCCGGGTGGTTGGTTATAAGTGCCATAGCCGGTCATTTCTGTCACCGGCATCTTAACCCTTTCAGCACGGCTGGTAAATTCCACCGGCACCCCCAAGGCATCGCCCACACATAAACCCATTAAACCCGACAAGATTTTTGATGTGGGTTGCATTTTTACACCTGCCTTAATATGAACTGGTATTGCGTAATCGAGCCTCGTGATGACTCGCCGCTATCACCTTAACCGATAATTAGAAAACTTTAATCGCAAGTTCATCCCAATGCAAAGCCCCCCAGCGAGAGACTGGAGGGCTTGTCAATTGCTAAGATTTAAACCATCATCAGAGCAACTAAGCAGCGATGCCGATGCTAGCTATTGATGGAAAAGAGTCAATCAAGAATCGATAAGATGCACCCTGAAACGAACACCACTCCCTCAAAGAGGGGTGCCGATAAAAAACACACAGATAACCTCTTTTATTAATGCATTATCTGTAAGCTTAGCGGAAGAGGGCAAGATCCCCCAAGGACTGTCACCCTTTACTGAGGCGTAACAGTCTTTGGAAGGATAACTAACTGAAGATATTTTTTACACAGCAGCGTCACTTTAGCCGACTAATCTTGAAAAGTCTGATTTAACATTTCCTGAAGCTGTTGTTCGAGAGAACTCAATCATTGTGTGGGACTGTTCTGTTTCTTGAGGAATCAGATTCTGAAAAAGACCCAAAAAACTCACCTTTTTTCTACTTGTTGCAAGCTGCCGTAAAACTGACTCCACTCAGCACCCACTGGACTGAATGAGGCAAAGTTTGCAGGATTTTGCCAGAAGTATAGCAAGCACAGCAGTCCGAACAAAGAGGCAAAATCACGAAATTCTTTTAACATAGCTTTCTCCCTGGCAGACTCATCAGGGAACGAGTTCACTCCAGTGTTGTAGATAGTGTGACAGGATTTATTGCCGGTTACAATCTTCCCTAAGTATTGCCTTGAATAGCGCGTAGAAGCTCTAAGGTCATATCCCCGGAAGTATGGGCAATCACCTTTAGGAAATCAGCGTTTTGTGTAAAGGTTTTGGGTAATTCGGCTGGAAGCAAGATCATGCTGAACCCATAGAGAAAACGAAATCTAATAAAATATTTCTTTGACTTTCTAATTTTGATTTTAACATTTAAGATGTCAACATGGTAAAGTTAGCTAAAAAAATCGCAGTATTAAAGTTATCGTAAAAATTAATTAATTAGATTAAAATCGGCAGACTAACGCAGATGTAGAGTTCTGTCCCTAAAAGCAAGATAGCCAGAATAATTTTCATCTTCCTAACCCTGCTTCTGGCTTAACGTCAACAGGGGTTCCTAACCTGGAATATCATAATTTGCTGTTAAACAGTTGGAAGCTGTAGTTTTGGCTCCTAGTTTGAGCTTTTGCGCCGGCTTCACGACACTTCCTTTTTAGTCTTTTTTCCATCAAAATCCTAAAGATATCTCCTCAGGTAGATGTCTATGAGAAAGATATGTCGCTAAAAGCATGGGTGTAATTTCATCTAAATTTTAAATTTTATGAGACAAAGTGCTTCTTTATGGATTGAACGTTTAGCGCGGTTTGGTTATGCGGCTAAAGGAATCGTCTATGCAATTGTTGGCTTACTAGCGCTACAGGCGGCGATGGGCACAGGTGGCAAAACGACTGATACACAAGGCGCTTTAGAGGCAATTGTGACGCAACCGTTTGGAAAATTTTTGCTGAGTTTAGTGGCTATTGGACTACTCAGCTATGCGATATGGCGTTTTGTGGAAGCGCTAAAAGATCCAGAGAATAAAGGTACAGACGCGAAGGGACTTGCATCGCGTGCGGGAGCTGCAGTTAGCGGCCTGATTTATACCGGCTTAGCCTTGAGCGCTGTTAAAATCGTTCTCGGTTCAAGAAGTGCCGGCGGAGACAATTCCACAGCAGACTCGACGGCCCGTTTAATGGCGCAGCCGTTCGGTCAGTGGCTAGTGGGAACCGTGGGAGCAATTATACTTGGGGTGGGTTTCTATCACTTCTATAAAGCTTATAGCGCCAAATTCCGTAAGGAACTCAAGTTAAGCCAGATGAGCAACACACAGGAAACTTGGGCAATACGGTTGGGTAGATTTGGTCTGGCTGCACGGGGTGTTGTTTTAAGCATCACCGGCATCTTTTTGCTCCAAGCAGCACGTCAATCTGACCCCAACCAAGCGCAAGGATTGAGCGGCGCACTCGATGCACTTGCACAACAGCCTTATGGGCCTTGGCTTTTGGGGATCGTGGCGCTTGGTCTGATGGCTTATGGAACTTATATGGGAGTACAAGCTCGTTTTCGTCGAATTGTTACAGGTTAAAAAATTAAAATTAACCGATTAAGAACCTATCTGCCGGCTGATTAAAATCCCATCAGATCAATGCTACAGAAAATGTCTTGACTCTGGTGGGAATGAGCGTAAAAGCCGTCATAAAACCTGACTTTATCAGGACTTACGCAGTGAGTTAAATAAGCCAGAGAAGTCTTATCCCTATCTCCCTCCCAATCCTTTTCAGAATTGAAATGCGTAAGTCCTAAGTCAGTTTAACTTGCTTGGTATTTAGCGTCTTCTACGCTGGCGGGCTTCTGCACTATTACCAATTTCGCGACGAATTTGGGTGAGGGACGCACCCTCGCCTAACTCGCGTTTCCAAGTTTTCATGCCTTTACGATCAGCATCTCGACCCAGCACTTCTCGATAGAGGCGATTGATCGCATCCTCCGCTTCTCGGCTGTCAGCAACTCTTTCGCGAACATCACGCAGACTCGCACCACCGGCAAGCGCATTAACCCAAGTTCTGGTGCCGCGAGAATCAGCATTTCGCCCCAGCACGTCTCGATAAATATCTTCGATCCTGTTCTCAGCTTCATCGCTACGGGCGATCTCCTCGCGGATGTCTTGAAGCGTCGCACCATTTTCTAACTCTCTGGCCCAAGTTCTGAGTCCCCGATAATCAGCATCTCGACCCAGTACATCTTTATAAATCCTGTTAATCGCGTCGTAAACTTGCCGGTCATCGCTGCTGCTTTGAGCGATCAAAGCCGGACTGTTCACGGCGCACGTTTGGCAGTCCTGACTCGCCAGCATCCCATTAAAGTTTACGGCATTTGCTGCTTTCACCGGCCCTGCTAAACTCATGGTGAAGAGTAGCGCTGCACTTGCCAGAATTTCGCCTTTCATCTTGCTTGCCTCCAACCCCTTCATAAGACTGTCAATCGTCTCTAACATATTCAATCCTGTTTCACAAGTCTCTGACATCCCGCGCCTGGTTAATCCTAACGGGTGAGACTAAGGCTTCGTGTTTAGAGACCCCGATAAAGTAGACGGAGCATTAGATGGGAAGTGGCCGAAAGTACAATGATTTTTTATAATTTCTGTATCTGCCCCTAAACAGACTGGAGTGAAACGCCCCAAAGCTGATAGTCGTCCAGCAGAAACAGGTTAATAAGCTTGATTACACCCAGCATTTACCGCTCGTAATTCTCGCAAATTACTTCCTTTGCTTTCAAAGAATTTGATTGCGTAAGATATGCAGCTACAAACAGCCTAAAAAAATATTACTACTGCTTCTTTTTGACATAGCTTTTTAATATAAAAATATTTTAATTGCTCAATTTTGCTTTGCTTAGAGCTTCCATAATTTTAAAACTTATAGTTAATAATATTAGCCAAGTTTTTGAAAAACCTTCTTTAATTTACAATTTAATTTTTTGGTAGTCTGTCCAGGTCTGTCCTAATCTCCAAGTAGCGCGGCTCTCTTTTTTTATCAATAATTTCTTGGATGTGACGAACTTTTCTGCTGCCATCAGCAAAAATCAGCTCTCACGATGATTAGGTTGACTGTGAGCCGCAACACACTGCTGCGAATGGTGCCTAGAATGCCCTTACCATTAGTCGGTTTTCTCGAAACTCTTAAAGCTGGCGAATTGCGAGGTGAGCAGTTCGGCGATAAGGGCCATTTAGCTGTTCTCGAAGGTCTGCAAAATTCTTGGGTTTGAAACTTATTTTTGGGGAGGAATAAGCGATTTAAACTCTTGAGTGTTGTTCTCAACTAATTCATCAAATTTGAAGGGGAGGTAGATTGAATATCCATTAGGAAACTGGGTATCAAGCATTTTAATTTCATTGGGAGATTGCTGCTGCTTCTTAAGCACCGGCACCACACTTGCCCTAATTTCATTGAGCGACTGCTGTTGCTGTTTAACAATTTGAGTCAGTTCTTTAAGCTGTTGAGCCTGCAAGGAGTCAATTTTTTCATGCAGCAGCTCAACGTTTTGTGCAGATTGACGATTCACTTTGTGGTCATATTCATTTTTTTCGCGCTCTATATCAGACTGCCGGTTTTGACTCATCAACACAATCGGTGCAGTGTAGGCTGAGGCAAAGGAAAAGACCAAGTTGAGCAGGATGAACGGTTGTTCGTCCCAGTGAGGCACTCCAGGCATCATGTTCATCCCAACCCACCCAGCTAGGATGCTAGTTTGTACAGTCAGAAATCCCCAAGATCCCACTTTAGCTGCAAGCGCATCGGCAAGGCGCTGTCCTGGGGTCGATTTGTCATTTTCTAGCGGTAACTGTTCTATCTTTGATGGCTTTTTTTGTGAAGGAGTAGATGTTTTCATTTGTTTGACTTCAACACGGTTTGACACTGATTTCTGTGGATTCATGTTGCACCTCTTGACTCTGGGTTGCCTGTAATAAATCTGGATTAATTTCTTGCTCTCAATCCCGACTGATTTCAGAATAATGCCTTCCAACCAATAAAATCAAATATTCTTATTTTTAATAACGATAAATAAAAGTGATTAAGCGACTGACCCAGAAACAACAAGGCTCGCAGCGCTGCTAGAAGCGTCAATTAACGCCTGAAATCTATATATGCTCAACTTTCTATATAAACGCTACTGCTTTTAATCTTTGAGATCAGACAATTAATAAAACAAAGTGATTAATCACAAAAGAAACAATATTTGATTTTATGGAATTGGAGTCATAAAGTGAAATTATCGTTACGAACTAAATGCTTGCTGAGGGCCAGTCCAGTTTGGCAAGTACAACCAACCTGAGCGATTCCCCGCTAACAAGCGCGGTTGTTGACTCAGCAGTTACAGATAGAACCCGATGCTAGCTAATAACCCCCTAGCATCCTGATTAAGGAGAGATAGAAATGAGCGGATTTATCACTGCAATCCCCACCGGCATCACAGCTTTCACAGCCACCAATCTTGACGATCTAGCGATCCTGACACTGTTATTCTCCCAGGTGAATGCAACCTTTCGCCGGCGACACATTGTGATGGGTCAGTATCTGGGTTTCAGCACCCTAGTCGTTGCCAGCTTAACCGGCTTCTTGGGAGGCTTGGTCTTGCCATCCCATTGGATTGGACTTCTGGGTTTTGCACCAATTGCTGTTGGGCTGAACAGTTTGTTAAATCCAGACAGTGATTCGCCAGAGGAGATGCAGGAGGAAACAGATTTAGATAAATCTTTTCCCTTCGCTCGTTTTCTATCTCCCCACACCTTTAGCGTGGCATCTATTACCATCGCCAATGGTAGCGACAATATCAGTATCTATATGCCATTGTTTGCCAACAGTGCCCTAGAAAGCTTGCTGGGGATCATTGGAGTCTTTCTGTCACTGGTTGGGGTTTGGTGCTACGCAACTTATAAGTTGGCTTCTCAACCAGCAGTCGCCGATGTGCTAACCCGCTACGGCAACCATCTCGTTCCCTTTGTCTTGATTGGCTTAGGTGTGTTTATTGTCCTCGACAGTGCTTCGCTCACTCCGATAGCGTTGGCAGCTAGTTGCTTGTGTTTGGCTGGACTGGTCAAACTGTATGCCATGAGTGGGCTGTTGCTGGAAGCAAAAGAAAATTGAGTCGGGCGGCAATATTTTTCTAAAAAGACGTTGTAATCGTGAAAAGGAGAAACATCATGAAACTCTTCAAAATGGCTTTAGTAGCCCTAGTCCTTCTAGTCAATCTGGTGATTGTCCAACCTTCTTGGGCTAACCCGAACTTGACTAAAACTCCTGACTATACAGAGGTTAATCAAACGATTGATAACCTTTTGCAGACAAAGGACAACCCGAATCAATCTGAGTATGCCCCAGAGGAAATTGAGCGACAACTGGGCGAGTTGAAACTGCAAAAGTACATCTTGGAAACAGCAAACGATTGGGCGCAGTGCAGCAATGAGACAGGAAAAACCTTGGCTGTCTACGCTCATAAACCTAAGAAAGCCGCCCAGGAAAGCACCCTTTACTTCCTTGGAAATGGTAAAACCACAGATGATGATTGGAACTGTGATGGCGTTTACGTTCCAAGTGGAGCCAAAGTTGGTGGTTTGACTTCTGTGGACGCAGCAGAACTTTCGGAACCGCTAGCGCTCAAAGTCGTGAGTGGAACTCAGCTAGTGGCTAAGACGAATCCAAACACCGGCGCTGTTGAGTTCAATATTGAGCCGGCCAAAGTTTTCAAAGCTGGTGAGGGCACTTGGTCAATTCCGGCTTTGTCACAAGCTGATATTGATGCGAAGCTTCCTAACGCACCAATTGAGGACTAAACCCACAGTTGTTTAGCTGTTGAGTGCCAAATTGCTTCTCTAATTGTCAAATGACTGACAGCTTAGATTAATAAGACTTTCAAAAAAAATCTCTTTGGGATTAAACATATTCCCAAAGAGATTTTTTTTAGTAGTTGCTCAGTTCAAAAATAGTAAGGTTTTTTATATTCAAGAATATTAGAACTGTTAGCTTCTTTCTGTTTCTACTCAAGATGCTGAGGATAACAGTGTGTCTGCGAGACAAATAGTTTGACACTCGACCACAGCGCCCATCAGTCAGGTACAACAGGACTCATTGGGCTAAGAGGGGCTGCGAATGCAAAATAGATCACCCCAGTTCCTAGAAGGATCACAGCAAGACTGAGCAGGATTACCCAGCGGTCTGCCGGCTCATAAGTATCTTCCTCGATGTCGCGGCGCACGGCAAAATAGTGGCCGGCTGAGAGCAACACCGTCATTAGACCCACTAAAGAAAACACTAAACCCAACTTCCAGCCATTGCCGGGACCAGGCAAAAGAGGCGTCTGGAAAGTGCGAAGGCGCACAATGACGACGCCAAAACCCATCAGGGCAATTGCAGTCCGCATCCATGCCAGGTAGGTGCGCTCATTTGCTTGATGTTCCCGCACCCGTGACGGATTCAGTCGCCTTGGCTTGTCTGCATCTACTTTGGGGGATTTAAACAGTAAATGCATCGATTACATCCTTATCTCTAACTTTAAATGTAAAAATTAAATAAGCTAGAAAGCCTTTATAAACACTTCATTTTATAGGATTATGATGGCTAAATTAACTAAAATCACCATCCTAAAAATAACTTTTAATAATCTTATATTTTTATTAATATAGCTAGTTATTTCTAATATTTTTTTATTATTTAACTCTAAATCTTAGAGACAATTAGCTATTTGAAAATATTAAAAATTAGAATAAGTCGAGAGTTCGCTCTCGACTCATTCTACTCAGATCTTGCCGGCTACCTGAATTTGGTCAAAAATTGCCCCCTCTGCAAAGAACTTATTTTGCACATCATCCCAACCCCCCAAATCTTGCACAGTGAAGAGTGTTTCAAGTTGGGGATAGTTTTGAGCCACTTCTGCAACCACGCTGGGGTTGACGGGACGGTATCCTAACTTCGCAAATTCTTGTTGCGCTTCACTTGTGTAAAGATAATCGATAAATGCTTGTGCAACTTCTCTGGTGCCGTGCTTGTCAACATTTTTGTCTACAAGGGCGACAGGGTTATCAATGGAAATGTTAATATCGGGGACTACATAAGGTAGTTTTTGACCGTTTTGCTCGGCATAAATTACCTCGTCTTCGTAGTTGAGTAAGACATCTCCCTTACCTTGCTTGAAAAATAGTTCGCTAGCCTGACGCGCATTGTTGGCTAGTACAGGGACATTTTTATACACGTTGGTCGTAAACTCTAATGCTTGAGTCTCGTCACCCCCTTTTTGGGTTACTGAACCCCATAAAGCTAAGAAATTCCAAATAGCAATACCCGATGTTTTGGGGTTAGCTGTAATGATACTTAGGCCCTCTTGTGCCAAGTCTTCCCAACTGTTAATGCCTTTAGGATTATCAGGACGGGTGACAATCGCGACGACAGAACGGGTAACAATGCCACTTCTAGGAGATTTTCTTTCCCAACCCGGTTCAATTAAACCGGCTTGCTGTATTTTTTGGGTGTCAAGAGCGAGTGAAAGGTGTACAATATCTGCTTCTTTTGAGCCATCAACCACTGCATTAGATTGGGAACCAGATCCCCCATAACTCTGCTCGATTGTGACATTTTGATTATGTTCTTTCTGCCACTTTTCTACAAATTTTGGTACGATTTGCTCGTAAGCTGCTTGAGTGACTGAGTAAGAAACCAGGGATAGCTTTATATCCTTTTGAGGTGCTGAGGTTGCATTACTTCCAGAGCAGGCAGCAACAGCGACGCTCAAGCTAGCTCCTAGCAAAAATAAGGAGACAAAACCCCACACAGAACGTTTGTTTGACCACCTTGTTATTGATCGCCGGCACGACTGCTTAATCGTCTGCAAAGCTTTTTGAATTTTGAATTTTGAATTTTGAATTTCCATAACTTCACCCCAAAATTTTTAGAACCTGAATTAACCCCTCTTAATCCGGAATCACAATATTTTCTAAGCCTATCTCTGCTGGAGGATACTGCGGATTCATCGCCTCTAACGTGTCCGCAATCACACGAGCAACGACTAAATTGCGATACCACTTATTATTAGCCGGCACTATGTACCAAGGGGCATAAGCAGTCGAGCAATTATTAATCATGTCCTCGAAAGCCGCTTGATAGTCATCCCAGAACTGTCGCTCTTTCAAGTCGTTGCTTGAAAACTTCCAATGCTTATCTGGGTCTTCTATCCGGCTTTCTAAGCGGCGTTTTTGTTCATCTTTGGATATATGGAGAAAAAACTTGACAACCGCAATATTGTTAAGACTGAGCATATGCTCAAACTCATTAATCAAGTGATAGCGCTCTCGCCAAACGTTTTCAGCCACTAACTGCTTTACTCGCACAACTAGCACGTCTTCGTAATGGGAGCGATTGAAGATCGATATCATCCCGCGCTGTGGTGCCCGCTGGTGGTATCGCCACAAAAAGTCGTGATTGAATTCCTCGTCACTAGGCTTTTTGAATGACCACACTTGGCAACCTTGCGGATTAAGCCCGCCAAATACGTGTTTGATTGTGCCATCTTTGCCGCCGGTGTCCATTGCTTGCAGCACAATCAGCAAGCTGCGCTTGTGTTCGGCATATAACCGTTCTTGTAAATTTTTCAAGCGCAGCCGCTGCTTTTCCAGTTGCTTTTCAACGTGCTTCTTTTTCTGGTACTTTTCGCTGGCATTTGGATCGAGATTAGCCAAGCTGATGGGCTGTCCGGGGTAAACCCGGTAGCGAGGATAGTCTGGTTCAGGCGGTGGTTCGTCTACAACAATTTTTTCAGGTGCCATCTCCTCGGCAGATTCACTCGTCGCTTTTTCTGCCGCTTGTTCAGTTTTATAAGATTCTGCTTGCTTTATGCTGTCGGTGGCAGCAGAACTCTTATCTTTTGAATTACTTGACTGGCTCATTTTGGCTCCAGATTTTGAAGAAATTGGTTGATTTTAAGACCTGTTGGTGAGGAATCCAACAGAGGTCTTGCAAGACTTAACCAAATTTACCGCTGATGTAGGCTTTAGCTTCTTTAGTATTAGGAGAAGCGAAAATTTGCTCGGTAGGACTGAACTCAACTAATTTTCCCCGGCGCTTGCCGGTATCATCAGTTACTGTGTTGAAAAATGCAGTTAAGTCTGATATCCGTGAGGCTTGCTGCATATTGTGAGTCACCATAATCATGGTGTATTGTTCTTTTAGCTCTCGGCACAGTTCTTCAACCTGCTGAGTGGAAATGGGATCGAGCGCAGAACAGGGTTCATCCATCAACAACACATCTGGCTTCATGGCGATTGCACGAGCGATGCAAAGCCGCTGCTGCTGTCCTCCAGATAAAGCTGTACCCTTTTCTTTCAACTTGTCCTTCACCTCATCCCAAAGCGCAGCTCGCCGCAGCGATTGCTCCACGAGTTCGTCCATATTGCCCTTATAACCATTAGCACGCGGCCCAAAGGAAATGTTTTCGTAGATTGACTTTGGAAAAGGATTTGGTTTCTGAAATACCATGCCAACTTGACGCCGGATTTTCACCGGATTTATCTTGTCATCATAAATGTTTTTACCCTGGTAATTAATCTTGCCTTCTACTCTGGCTCCAGGTATTAAATCATTCATCCGATTGAAGCATCGCAGGAAGGTGCTTTTACCACATCCTGAAGGACCAATGAAAGCTACAATTTGTCTTTCAGGAATTTCAATGTTGACCGAATGTAATGCCAAAAAATCCCCGTAATAAACTTGAACACCTTCAGCGGTAAAAATTGAATTAGTTGGCTTACTTTGAGTAGTGGGATTGGAGGGCATATCGCGGATTTCCTAATGTCGGGTAGAGTGAAGTTATAGGAGTGAAATTTAAGTTAAAAAAAACTTAAAAACTCTCTAGTGTCGATTTTGAGAAAATTTGAACTCAGAGGTTCATTTAAATGTTGAGAAACGTTGCCGAAAGTAAATTGCTCCGCCATTCAAAACCATAATCAAGAGCAGTAGAACAATGATTGACGCCGCTGCTGCGTTAGAAAAACCAGGCTCTGGGCGAGTAATATAGGTGTAAATTTGGATGGGCAAGGCCATAAAGCGCTGAAACAAACCAGGATTAAATGTGAGAAAACTCACAGCTCCAACGACAATTAGAGAAGCCGCATCACCAATGGCGCGGGAAACTGAAATAATTACCCCTGTCATAATCCCTGGGACGGCATAAGGTAAAACATGATTCCACACAGTCTGCCACTTCGTTGTGCCTAAACCGTAAGAAGCTTGCCGTATAGAATCGGGAACCGCTCGAATTGCCTCTCTGCCGGTCACAATAATTACTGGTAGAGACAGCAGAGACAAAGTTAGCGCTCCAGAAAGCAAAGCCGGCCCAAAATTCAAAAGATAATTGAAAACGCCTAACCCTAGCAGGCCATAGACAATTGAAGGGACTCCAGCTAAATTGCTAACGTTAATCTCGATTACATCAGTCCACCAAGCTTTTGGTGCATATTCTTCGAGATACAAAGCTGCTCCTACTCCGATAGGTACAGCAATTAGCATAACTAGCCCCCCTAGAAGAATGCTGCCAAAAATAGCAGGACGTATGCCACCTTGATCGGCAAATCGTGAGGGAGTTCCAGTGAGAAACCCAGGCGTGAACAGCCGGCCTAATCCATCTTTGAGGACATCAAAAACTAAGACGGCAAGAACCACTAATCCGATAGATAAACCTATCAAAAATATGATTTCAAAAATTTTGCCGGTCGTTTCTCTTTGTTCAATATTGGGACTGAACTCTTCAGAAGGTCTTTGGGGGTTGTTGCGAGAAATAGAACTTGCCATCTTTATTAGTCGTATTTTTCTTTGTAGCGATTAGAAATCCAATGACTGACAACGTTTAAAAATAGAGTCAGCAAAAACAGAACAGCTCCAACAGCATATAAGGTGTTGTAATTAGCACTGCCACGAGGGCTATCTCCTCCCGAAATTTGAGCCATATAAGCCGTCATTGTTTCTACTGATTGAAAGGGATTAAGGCTTATTCGTGGCTCTTGTCCGGCGGCAATTAAGACAGTCATCGTTTCACCCACCGCTCTAGAAATGCCCAGAATAATCGAAGCAGCAATTCCGGAAAGGGCAGCAGGAAGGACAACTTTGATGATAGTTTCCAATTTAGTTACGCCGATTGCGTAAGCTCCTTCCCGCAAAGAGCGAGGCACAGATTGTATGGCATCTAAGCTAATAGAGCCAACTGTAGGGCTAATCATAATTCCCATCATTAGCCCAGCACTCAACGCGTTAAAAATTTCTATGGGAAGAAACTGCCGCAGAACCGGCGTCACGAATAAAAGCGCAAAGTAGCCGTAGACAACAGTAGGAACTCCCGCCAGCAGTTCAACTGCTGGGCGTAAAATAGCTGCCGCCTTAGGTGAAGCATATTCAGCTAAATAGATAGCGGAACATAAACCCAGAGGAATGGCAACAAGCATGGCAATTGCTGTAGTCAGGAACGTTCCATTGATTAAAGGCCAAATTCCAAAATGTTTCTGTGCAAATAAAGGTGTCCACTTGGTATCTAAAAAGAATTGAGCCAATGAAACTTCTTGAAAAAATTCAAAGGTCACTCTAAAGATAATAAAAACAATTCCAAACGTAGTGAATACCGAAATTAAGGCGCAACCGAATAAAAGCGCTTCAATGATTTTTTCCTGAATATCATCAGAAGCATTTTTTTCCAGGGAACGCATCGATTCCCGATTGAACTCATCACTAAAATTCGTATTTTGCATAATAAGTAGAAGACGCGATTGATGTCTGTGTGCGTGATTGAGAGGGCAATCAAGCTTAAAAAGGTATTTAAAGATGAACCCTCTACTCAACGCTTACCTAGTTCAAGCTTGTTTTGAAGCAAGCGGGGCAGCAGTGGAATTTTTTCTTGACAGTTACTCTTAAAGAAGATTTGCGATAGGTTCACCAGGTTTTGCATCTTTGAATTTAGAACCTGTTTCACCAGAGGCAAGTTTTTCTTTGAGTTTGGGATAAGCCTCATCGGGAAGCGATACATAACCAACTTGCTCGATCCATTTCCAAGAATTCTCAAGATAAAACTCAACAAACGCTTTAACTTGTGGTTTTGTATCTAGAGACACCTTACTGACATAGATAAAGAGGGGACGAGATAAAGGTAGATAAGTATTTCTCACAACATTATCTAGAGGAACTGGCTTTTCACAGTTTCCTTTTGGACTTTCCACTCCAACCAAGTTCAGCTTGTCTTGGTTTTCCATGTAGTAAGATATTCCAACGTATCCTAAAGCGTTCTCATCTCCCCCAATTCCTTGCACAAGGACGTTTTGATTGTGACTGGGAGTGTAGTCTGTGCGGCTATTTTTGGCTTTGCCGGTGACAGCTTGTGTGAAATAGTCAAACGTTCCAGTATCAGAAGCGGGGGCATATAGCTTTAGCTTCTGGTCGGGAAAATTTGGATTAACTTGATTCCAATTCGTGATTTTGCGATCTGATTTGGAGTTCCAGATTTTGTTGAGTTCTTCAATAGTCAAGCATTTTGCAAAATTATTCTGACGATTAACTATAACAGCAATTCCGTCTAAAGCAATAGGCAGCTCTACAAAATCTATTCCCTTTTTTTTGCATCTTTCGATTTCTTCCTCTTTGATAGAACGTGAAGCTCCAACAATATCAATTTCTCCAGCACAAAACTTGCTCACGCCCCCGCCCGTACCACTTGAAGCTACACTAACCTGAGCGTCAGGTTTAAATTTTTGAAATTCTTCAGCAACTGATTGATGGATCGGAAAACCTACTGCTCCACCATCAATACTCACTTGATTTCGCTTCTGTTCAGCTTGACTGCAAGCAGTGAGTCCATAGCTGAAAATGAGCGTGAATACCAGCAAAGCCCGAGAATTTAATAAGGCTTTGGAAAGGGGGCCAATAAAAAAAGCGAGTCGGTCAAACATTGACAATAACCTGAAATTTCAAAGTTTGTTGTTCGGTATATTTTTATGAAATTTTTTCAGCATCATTAGAACCCTGTACATCGAGATCCAGAGTTTTAACTGTTTGCAAACTCTTGAAATAGCGAGAGTTGACTAACTATTTTCCAAGAATTTAGGAAGCTTGAGCTTTTATACTCCGGTTTATCCATAAACTTACCGGAGTTTATATAATATACACCTAAAATAAGTGGGCTAATCCCCCTGAAGGTATATTTTTGTTTATTTAGTTAAAGTCCGTTAAAAATCTGAGTATTAAGTAGATCAACTTAGTGCAGTTCTCAATTAGAGGAGGTTCGCCAGTAACGGTTAGTCAATCAAAATGCAGTGACCATTGACCACGCGGCAGAGCAAATTACCGGCACCGAGCTATTTTTGCAATTCGCTGAAAGTTTTATCGGCGGCAGGGTGCCGGCACAACTGCGCCCTGTGCCCAATTGTGAACAAATGTAAACTCAAAAGAGGAATTCTTGAGTGGTAAGCTGAACAGTGGCATTCAAGAAAAAATTAAGGTGAAGTTTAGATGACTGGGTCAACCCAGATTCCCTATCTGCTAAGGGCCGCTCGTGGAGAAGTGTTAGACCGTCCGCCCGTGTGGATGATGCGGCAAGCCGGTCGCTATATGAAAGTCTATCGCGATTTGCGGGAGAAGTACCCCTCTTTTCGGGAACGTTCCGAAAATCCCGAACTGGCGATCGAAATTTCAATGCAACCGTTTCGGGCATTTCAGCCAGATGGTGTGATTTTGTTTTCCGATATTCTCACACCCCTGCCGGGAATGGGCATTCCCTTTGACATTATCGAAAGCAAAGGGCCGATCATTGATCCGCCCATCCGCAGCTTAGAGCAAATCGAGAAAGTCCACCCCCTCGACCCAGCAGAATCTCTCCCGTTTATCCGGGAAATTTTGCAGACATTGCGGCAAGAAGTCGGTGACAAAGCTACCGTACTCGGCTTTGTGGGTGCGCCTTGGACATTGGCAGCTTACGCGATCGAGGGTAAGTCATCAAAAGACTACACGATCATTAAAAGCATGGCTTTTTCTGAGCCGGCAATGCTGCATCAATTGCTTGGAAAAATCGCAGATTCGATTGCCGTCTACGTGCGCTACCAGATTGACTGCGGGGCGCAAGTTGTGCAAATGTTCGACTCTTGGGCCGGCCAACTCAGCCCCCAAGATTACGAAACTTTTGCCATGCCTTACCAGCAACGAGTGGTGCAACAAGTTAAAGCCACTCACCCCGATACGCCAATGATCCTTTACATTAATGGCAGTGCCGGCCTATTAGAGAGGATGGCACAATCGGGTGTGGATATTGTCAGTGTAGATTGGACAGTCGATATCGCAGAAGCGCGGCAGCGTCTCGGTTCCAATGTTGGAGTGCAAGGAAATATCGATCCCTGCGTTCTCTTTGGTTCCCAAGACTTTATCCGCGAACGCATCCTCGACACCATTCGCAAAGCCGGCAATCGTGGCCATATTTTAAATCTTGGTCACGGCATCTTACCAGGCACCCCCGAAGAAAATGCCGCCTTCTTCTTTGAAACAGCCAAACAGGCGGACAAATTACTGGCTGTCCATGCCTGAAATTAGGCATTGATGTAGAAGAAAGTGAAGAGAGGGATCTAGGAACTAGAGGTTAGTTAAAGGTGAAGAGTTAAACTCCTCCATCATTGGCTAGCCACTCCCACTTTTCACTTCTCGCTTAACAAAACCTTTTTAGTGATTGCTTTTTATTAATTGATTCTATGGCTCCCAAGCGGATTTTAGTCACTGGCGCGAGTGGCTGTATTGGTCACTACATTACTGAAGCACTGATTCAGGAGACAAACCACGAGCTTTACCTGCTCGTCAGAAACCCAGAAAAACTTCAAATTAATTGCGAAACCCGTGCCGGTGTTACCGTAATCAAAGCGGATATGCTGGACATTGACCACTATGCCAAGCTGCTCAAAACCATCGATTGTGCTATTCTCGCAGCCACCGCTTGGGGAGGTTCTCAGGCAGTGTTTGATGTCAATGTTGGCAAAACGCTTCGGTTGATGAACTTGCTCGATCCCGATGTTTGCGAGCAAATTATCTACTTTTCCACCGCAAGTGTCTTAGATCGCAATAACGAAATACTTAAAGAAGCCAACGAACTGGGAACCGACTACATTCGTTCCAAGTACGAATGCCTACGCCAGTTGTCTCGTTTGCCCATCAATAACCGCATTACAACGCTATTTCCCACCTTAGTTTTAGGAGGGGATAGCAACAAACCCTACTCTCACCTTTCCGCCGGCTTGCCAGATGTGGTCAAATGGATTGATTTGATTCGCTTTTTCAAAGCAGATGGCAGTTTCCACTTCATTCATGGTCAAGACATCGCTCAGGTTGTGCTGCACCTCATCCACAATCCCCCTAAACCCGATGAACCGCGATATTTAGTCTTGGGAAATGAGCGAGTCACTGTTAATCAAGCGATTGAAGATGCTTGTGCCTATCTCAATAAAAAAATTCAGTTTCGCATTACCCTTTCTCCTTGGCTTGCGAATCTCTTAATTGCCATATTTCGCATTCAGATGGCTGCTTGGGATCGGTTCTGCGTGAACTACCGGCATTTCACTTATCTAAATCCGGTGAGTCCAGATACCTTTGGCTTACAAACTTATTGCCGCACCTTCACCGATGTTCTTAAAATCGGTCGAGTCGGTGAGCGCCCCAGAATGGTTAATGAAGAAACGTTTAATACAGAACAAAGTGCTGAGGAGCGCGAAAGTAAACGAGCCTAAGCTCCTGGTCAACATTAAAGTTGCATAATTACTTTAGAAAAAAGTATGTGCCGGGAGAAGGATAGAGAACTTTTGCCACTTCGAGAAAGTTGCATTCAACTATTCTCAAATCCCCTAATCCCGGCTGAATCAAAACCGAGAGCTGCTAAGCATTTAAGTTGCCAATAATCAAGCAAATTAAATGTATTTTAGTTTAGCCCTCTTTCGCTGCCATTGCCAGAATTAAGTCAATCATGCGGTTAGAATAACCCCACTCATTGTCGTACCAAGCAACGACTTTAAAGAAATTGGAGTTTAATTCAATCCCAGCGCCGGCATCGAAAATACTGGAACGCGGATCGGTAGTAAAGTCAGAGGAAACAACATCATCTTCGGTGTAACCCAAGATTCCCTTCAGTTCCCCTTCCGAAGCTTTCTTCATCGCCTCGCAGATTTCTTTGTAACTGGTAGCTTTTTCAGTTCTAAAGGTGAGATCGACCACTGAGACATCGGGAGTCGGAACGCGAAGTGCCATGCCGGTTAACTTACCTTTCAGTTCCGGTAACACCAGCGTCACAGCTTTCGCGGCACCTGTTGAAGCCGGGATGATATTCTGAACCGCGCCGCGTCCGCCCCGGAAATCTTTCTTACTTGGCCCATCCACCGTTGGCTGGGTGGCTGTCATGGCGTGAACGGTGGTCATCAAACCTTCAACTAGACCAAAGTTATCATTAATCACCTTAGCAATCGGTGCGAGGCAGTTGGTTGTGCAACTGGCATTAGAAACGACCGTATGCTTGCTGGGATCATATTTATCGTGGTTGACACCAACTAACAACGTAGGGACTTGTTCTGCGGTTTCTTTTTCTGTGGCTTTAACCGGCGCAGAAATCACCACCCGTTTTGCACCGGCTTTCAAATGTTTTGATGCCCCTTCATAATCGGTAAATAAGCCGGTGGCTTCAACCACATAATCTGCGCCATATTTACCCCAAGGCAACTCCTCTGGGTTTCTCATCGACACGCAGGGAATAAACTTGCCGTTAACTACAATGCCATCTTCTTTAGCTTCAACCGTTCCCTTATAAGGGCCGTGGGTCGAGTCGTACTTGACCAAGTAAGCCAGACAGTCTGGTGGGACAAGGTCATTAATACAGCAAAACTCAATTTCTGGATGGTCGAGACCGGCACGAAAAACCAGCCGGCCAATCCGACCAAATCCATTGATGCCTACTTTTATGGTTGCCATGAAAAAAGCTCCTTTTGGTATTTTCTTACAAAGTCTATCTATCAACGACTGCCGCTAACCCCGTTCCAAAGTATGAATGATGTGTACTTTTTCCTATTGCTAGTGCCGGCAAACTCTTGGCGACTATCGTTGAAACCAGGCATTCCCCCAATGTGGCGACGCACAACCGGCTTTTCTTGGCACGGCCTGGGGCTTAGTGCTTGATCAGACACTTGAGGAATCATACCGTCCCTTTATTTGGCTAAAACAAAGCCCTGGTGCTGGGAAAGCCAGCCAGGGCAATGCTTGTATTGAGTTTGGGGGGTTGGTGAAAACTTTAGAAAAGCTTTAGAAGGAGAAATCTAAAATTTTTCACACTTCCATCAGCGCACACGCCTCGGCTGAGGCTGCCGGCTCGACAATATCCAGGCAAGCTTTCTTATATTGTTTAAAGTTTTCCACAAACAAATTTGCTAAGGCAGTTGCTTGCCGGTCATAAACTGTCTCATCACTCCAGGTATTTCTGGGATCTAAAATCTCGCTAGGAACCCCTGGAACGGTTGCCGGCACCAATATCTTAAAGATTGGGTGCGCGTGGAACTGGACACGATCCAAATGTCCGTTCAGCGCTGCTGACACCATCGCCCGCGTGTATTTAATCGGGATACGCTTGCCAACGCCGTAAGGCCCACCAGACCAGCCGGTGTTAATTAAATACACCGCTGCACCGTGTTTATCCAGTCTTTCACCCAGCATTTGCGCGTAAACTGCTGCCGACAGCGGTAAAAATGGTTTGCCAAAACACGCTGAGAACGTTGCTTGGGGTTCTGTGACTCCGCGTTCAGTCCCGGCTAGTTTGCTGGTATAACCGGACATGAAATGATACATCGCCTGTTCTTTTGTCAGCTTGGCAATCGGCGGCAACACCCCAAACGCATCTGCTGTCAAGAAAATCACCGTCTTAGGATGCCCGCCCATGCCGGGGATCAGGCAGTTGGGAATATACTCGACAGGATAAGCAACTCTGGTATTTTCCGTTAAGCTGCCGTCATCATAGTCCGGTATGCGAGTGTGGGGATCGAGCACGACGTTTTCCATGATCGCCCCAAATCGAATCGCATCCCAGATCTGAGGCTCATTTTCTTGGGAAAGTTTAATGGTTTTGGCGTAGCAGCCGCCTTCAAAGTTGAAAACGCCGTCACTTGACCAGCCATGCTCATCATCTCCAATCAGATACAGGTTTGGATCAGCTGAGAGTGTAGTTTTGCCAGTGCCTGAAAGGCCGAAGAATAAAGCTGTGTGACCCTCTGAATCCATGTTGGCAGAACAGTGCATGGGCAGCACGTCGCGCTTTGTCATGAAGTAGTTCATCAAGGAGAATACCGACTTTTTGATCTCACCGGCATACTTGGAACCCCCGATCAGCACGAGCTTTTTGGCAAAGTGAATCACGATGAAGGCTTCTGAGTTAATGCCATCCTCTTCGGGATCTCCATGCAAGCCGGGAACTGCAATCACCGTAAAGTCGGCGTGATGCTGTGCGAGTTCTTCAGGAGTCGGTCTGAGGAACATCTGGTGAGCGAATAAATTTTGGGAGGCTAGCTCATTAATAACTCTGACACCGACGCGGTATTTAGGATCTGCGCCCACATAGCCATCGAAGACATAGAGATCCCGTCCTTGGATGTAGGAAAGGACGCGCCGGTATAGCCGGCCAAAATTATCTTCCGAGATGGGAACGTTGAGCTTGTTCCAATGAATTTCATCGCGGCTGCTTGGCTCAACGACGATAAATTTATCGTTAGGTGAACGACCCGTATATTTGCCGGTGTTGACGCAAAACGCACCATTGCCGGCTAAAACGCCTTCCCCACGGGCCAATGCGTGTTCTACCAACTTCGACACCGGCAGGTTGCGATAGACATGGCCGAGGTTTTTCATTCCCAGCGCTTCTAAACCCCACATCCCGCTATCTTTTTCACTTTTAGAGTTTAGGCCGGCCTGATATCCGTTGTTGCCGGCATTACTATGATTGTTCATATTTAGATACTCCAGTTTGTAGATTTGATTGCATCACTCAGTAAGATCACTGAAAAATACAGCGATCAAAACCAAGATAGAGACAGTAATTTAAGTGATATATAAAGCAATTTTGAACATTGCAAATTGCTAGAAATGTAGTCTGCACCTAAAGCATTAAGCTTGATACGCACTGGGTGAGCGATTGACAGGAATCAGTCACCAATTAAGCCTTTTACTTCTAAAACGGCTCAAGATCAGATTGGGGATCAATTTTTTCTTTAAGCAAATGGCTTATAAAGGCAAGGAGGTTTTTTCTTTTCGTAAAAACTACAGCTTCGAGATTGGCTGAATTGTGGAAACTTTATCCCCTCTATTTCGGGGCTTTGCCTCTTAACTTCTTATTGATATTGTATTAAACATTACAAAGAAAAGTGGGCATTATTAAGTTTTTTAAACATGAAAAATGTATTTAATAAAAGTCTTTACATTGATGGAGCAGTTTTTATACAAACTTCACAGTTATATGGCTCCAATTGATCAGTTTCAGAGAGCCGGCGACATGGCACAAAGACTGATCTGGGCACAGCCAATTGAACGCTCAAAATAATCACTATCCTTGGATAGATGCGAGGGGGAAGAGGATAGATAAAAAATTGTCCTCAATCTCTAGCAGTTTGCAAGGCTTTTAGAACAGGTGGGCAAGAGATAAAGATGTCTTGAAAAAACACCCTCAAGGCGAAACTAAAAGTTACGCTGTTGTAGGTACGGAATGAACACCCTTCGCGTGAAGAACCGGCCCGTAAGCTTGAGGTAGTAAAACAGGAGTGAGCGATGCCAACGCCTATCAAGCCAACCACCGATTTTGCCCATGACGTTTTACGCTACGAACGTCAACCCCTAGATGCCATCTTCGCACCGCAAACCGTTGCTGTAATCGGTGCGACTGAAAAACCTGGAAGTGTTGGGCGCACTATCCTGTGGAACTTGATCGGCAACCCGTTTGGGGGGACTGTTTTCCCCGTCAATCCCAAACGCCACAGCGTCTTGGGAATCAAAGCTTATCCCACGATTGCAGATGTGCCGGAAGCCGTCGATCTGGCGGTTGTCGTCACACCGGCACCCACTGTACCGGGCGTAATTAAAGAGTGTGTAGATGCCGGCGTTAAAGGCGCAATTATTGTTTCCGCCGGCTTCAGGGAAATTGGGCCAAAAGGCATTGAACTCGAACAGCAAATCCTCAAAGAAGCACGGCGGGGACGGATGCGAATTATTGGCCCAAATTGTCTGGGCGTCATGAGTCCGCTAACCGGCTTAAACGCCACCTTCGCCAGCGTCATGGCGCGTCCCGGCAATGTTGGATTTATCTCGCAAAGTGGCGCACTCTGCACCGCGATCCTTGACTGGAGTTTCCGCGAGAATGTCGGGTTCAGCGCGTTTATGTCCATTGGTTCCATGCTGGATGTCGGTTGGGGCGATTTAATTTACTACCTCGGCGACGATTTGCGGACGCAAAGCATTGTTATATATATGGAGTCTATCGGGGATGCGCGAGCATTTCTCTCGGCAGCGCGGGAAGTGGCGCTGACTAAACCGATTATTGTGATTAAATCTGGACGCACAGATGCCGCAGCAAAGGCAGCAGCCTCTCATACAGGTGCACTTGCCGGCAGTGATGAGGTACTCGATGCAGCATTCCGGCGCAGTGGCGTTTTGCGAGTCAACACCATTGACGATCTCTTTAATATGGCGGAAGTGTTGGCAAAGCAACCCCGTCCCAAAGGCAAGCGTTTAACCATTCTCACCAATGCCGGCGGGCCAGGAGTCCTGGCAACCGATGCTTTAATTGGGGAAGGTGGGGAACTGGCACAATTATCCCCAGAAACCATAACTGCACTGAATGAGTTTCTGCCGACGCATTGGAGTCACGGCAACCCGATTGATATTTTGGGGGATGCGGAACCGGAACGATACGCCAAAGCGATTGCAATTGCAGCAAAAGACCCCAACAGCGACGGCTTGCTGACAATTCTCACACCGCAAGCAATGAGCGATCCGACTCAGACGGCTGAACAGCTCAAGTTGGTTACGCCTGAATTGAACGGGAAGCCAATTTTGGCCAGTTGGATGGGAGGTGCTGATGTGGCTGCCGGCGAAGCAATTTTGAACCGCGCCAATATTTTTACATTGCCCTATCCCGATTCAGCGGCTCATATCTTTAACTATATGTGGCGCTACACCTACAATTTGCGGGGTTTATACGAGACGCCGGAGATATCGAGAGATTGTGGGGAAAATGCTTGCGATCTTCAAACGGCGGACAATATTATCCACAACGCACGTAAAGCCGGCAGAACGATTCTCACCGAGTATGAATCGAAGCAACTACTCGCTGCTTATGGAATTCCCACCGTTGACACGCGCATTGCTAAGAGTGAAGACGAAGCCGTGCAACTGGCGGAAGAAATTGGCTATCCAGTGGTTCTGAAGCTCTATTCTGAAACAATAACCCATAAAACCGATGTCGGCGGCGTGCGGCTGCTGTTGCAAGACGAGGAAACCGTTAGAGGCGCGTATGGGGGAATTCAATCTTCGGTAACTGAGAAAGTGGGTGCTGAGCATTTCCACGGCGTTACGGTTCAGCCGATGCTCAAACTCGAAGGCTACGAAATCATTATCGGCAGCAGTCTTGATTCCCAATTTGGGCCGGTTCTATTATTTGGCACCGGCGGACAATTAGTGGAAGTGTTTAAAGATCGCGCACTAGCGCTACCACCACTTAACACCACCCTGGCGCGGCGGATGATGGAACAAACAAAAATCTACACAGCCTTAAAAGGAGTGCGGGGACGGAAGCCGGTTGATTTGGCTGCACTAGAACAGTTAATGGTGCGATTCAGCCAGCTTGTGGTTGAACAGCCTTGGATTAAGGAGATTGATATTAATCCGTTGCTGGCAACTCCCCACGATCCACACGCTAACGGATCGGGATTGATCGCATTGGATGCGCGGGTGGTGCTGCACGATCCACAGTTAACGGAAGATCAACTTCCGCTGCCGGCAATTCGCCCTTATCCGACGCAATATGTCGCACCGTGGACAATGAAAGATGGGATGCCGGTGATTATTCGTCCGATTCGTCCAGAAGATGAGCCACTGGTGGTTAAGTTCCATGAAACCCTCAGTGATCGTAGTGTTTATTTCCGGTATTTCCACCTTTTGAAGTTGAGCCGGCGCGTCTCCCACGAACGACTGACACGCATTTGCTTTATCGACTACGACCGGGAAATGGCACTGGTTGCTGAGTATACTAACCCGCAGACGGGCGAAAGCGAGATTCTGGGTTTTGGACGCTTAAGCAAATTGCACGGTGCGAATGAAGCTGAGTTTGGTTTGCTTGTCAGTGACAAGTACCAACATCGAGGTTTAGGCACTGAATTACTGAGCCGGTTGCTACAGGTGGGACGTGATGAGAACCTCAGCCGCATCTGTGCTGATATCTTGCCAGAAAATCTGGAAATGCAGCGCGTCAGTGAGAAACTTGGCTTGCGCCTCAATCGTTCTGTAGATGTGGTGAAAGCAGAGATCGATCTCTAACCGCCAAGGCATCCGGGGAAGATCACAGAACAAGGGATGAGGGCTATCAATACTTTTCTCCCCTCTCCCACTCTCCCCTCAAAGCTTCCCGAAAAAGTTTAGGGCCTAGTCAACAATGACTAGACCCTCGGGATTGCGAAAATTTGATTGTTCAACGAGCTAGTTTTCCGAAAAAGAACAGTCTACTTACTAGGGTTTACACTTCGCAGCTTCAACTTCAACAGTTCCGCACAGTCACATCTTTCCAGACATTAGGTTTAGCTTATTCCCTTTAACAAAAGGGTTCCGCCACTTTTTTTGCTATGCTCGCTGGGCTTCCGCTGCATCAAGGCTTTCGACAGGAGATACCGCGTCGTTCGCCACACACTTGTTTTTGATTTGTTTCATCTACCTGTTTGGTATCTATTCTTAAGTTATCACCGCATTTCGTAACTGCCAAGGGCTATTTACTTAAGTTTAGGAGTGTTTACAAAAGGCAACTTTTAATCAATCTAACTTAAATGTTTGCCGACTGAATTTCCGTTCAATTCCCCACAGAGCAAGGAAATTCAAACCGGCCTCTAGGCTACCAAGGCGATCTCAACGTGGTTGACAATAAGTTAACGGGCAAGTATAGGTTGAACCCAAATTTATCGTCTCAACCCGCCCAACTAGGAAACTATCATCGAACATCCCATGCCCCATGCCCCTACCTTTAGGTTGGCGAAGCCTTGACCCATGCCCAATTCCCAAACCCAAACCCAAAAGTAGCTGTGTTCTACAGTGAATGTAACAATAGATAAAACGTTGAACCCCTATTTGTTGCGTTTGAACTTTTATGCCTTCCTCTCCCCAGAACCTCACCGGCAGCGAAATAAGACAGAAATTCCTCGACTTCTTTGCCGAACGGGGGCACCAAGTGCTGCCAAGTGCCTCCCTGGTGCCGGAAGACCCCACTGTACTGCTGACGATCGCCGGAATGCTGCCGTTTAAGCCGATTTTTCTGGGGCAGCGAACGCCGGAATTTCCCCGCGCCACCACTTCCCAAAAGTGTATCCGCACGAATGATATTGAGAATGTCGGACGCACGGCAAGACACCACACTTTCTTTGAGATGCTGGGCAATTTCAGCTTTGGGGATTACTTCAAAGAGCAAGCAATCTCTTGGGGTTGGGAATTGTCTACAAAAGTATTTGGGTTGCCGGCAGAACGTCTTGTCGTCAGCGTGTTTCGGGAAGATGACGAAGCGTTTGCCCTGTGGCGCGATAAAATTGGCGTCCCAGAAGCTCGAATTAAACGCATGGGAGAGGAGGATAATTTCTGGACATCTGGCCCAACCGGCCCGTGTGGCCCTTGTTCGGAAATATATTACGACTTCCACCCAGAACGTGGTGATGACGGCATTGATTTAGAAGACGATAGCCGGTTTATCGAGTTTTATAACTTGGTGTTCATGCAATATAACCGCGATGCAGAGGGCAATCTCACGCCGCTGCAAAGCCAGAACATTGACACCGGCATGGGATTGGAACGGATGGCGCAAATCCTCCAGAAGGTGCCGAATAATTACGAAACAGACCTGATTTTTCCGATTATTCAAACGGCTGCTGAAATTGCCGGTATTGACTACAGCGCAGCAGACGAGAAAACCAAAGTTTCTTTAAAAGTGATTGGTGATCACGTCCGTTCAGTGGTTCACATGATTGCTGATGAAATTCGCGCCTCGAATATTGGGCGAGGTTATGTGCTGCGCCGGCTCATTCGTCGCGTCGTGCGTCATGGGCGTTTGATTGGCATTGAAGGTGAATTTACCCCAAAAATTGCAGAAACAGCCATTCAGCTTTCTGAAACGGCGTATCCCAACGTCCGCAAACGGGGTGATGCAATTAAAGCCGAATTACAACGGGAAGAAACTCGCTTTCTTAAAACTTTGGAACGCGGCGAAAAATTGCTGGCAGATATTCTGGCAAAGCAGCCAAAACAAATTTCTGGGGTCGATGCCTTTACCCTTTATGACACCTATGGTTTCCCCTTAGAACTAACGCAAGAAATTGCGGAAGAACAAGGCATTACCGTTGATGCCGCCGGCTTTGAAGTGGAAATGAAAAAGCAGGTAGAACGGGCAAAAGAAGCCCACGAAACGATTGATTTAACGGTGCAGGGTTCCTTAGATAAGCTGGCAGAACATATTCAAGCCACAGAGTTTGTTGGTTACGCAGAGCCGGTTGCAGAGGCAGATGTCACGGCTATTTTAGTGAGCGGTAAATCTGTCGATGAGGCAGAAGCCGGCACCTTGGTACAAGTCGTTTTAGATCAGACGCCATTTTATGCGGAATCTGGTGGACAAATTGGCGATCTCGGCTACCTCAGCGGCGATGAAGTGCTAGTTCGCATTGAAGATGTGAAAAAAGAATCGGATTTCTTTGTGCATTTTGGACGCGTTGAACGGGGTGTGTTACGAGTTGGTGATCCCGTAACAGCACAAATCGATCGCGCTTGCCGGCGGCGGGTTCAGGCAAATCATACAGCAACGCATCTTTTGCAAGCGGCGCTGAAAAAGATTGTGGATGAATCGATTTCTCAAGCCGGCTCTTTGGTAGACTTTGACCGACTGCGGTTTGATTTCAATTGTCCGCGTTCCTTAACAGCCGATGAGTTGCAACAAGTAGAGGAGCAAATTAACACTTGGATCGCCGAAGCTCACAGCGCTCAAGTGACAGTTATGCCACTCGCTGAAGCCAAGGCAAAAGGAGCAACCGCCATGTTTGGCGAAAAGTATGGCGACGAGGTGCGCGTCGTTGATTATTCAGGCGTTTCGATGGAACTTTGCGGCGGCACTCATGTCAGCAACACGGCTGAAATTGGGGTGTTTAAAATCATTTCAGAAGCCGGGGTTGCGTCTGGCGTGCGGCGCATTGAAGCGGTTGCCGGCCCGGCTATTTTAGAATATCTAAATGTCCGGGATAAGGTGGTTAAAGATTTGAGTGATCGCTTCAAAGTTAAACCTGAAGAAATCCCAGATCGGATCACCGGCTTGCAAACGGAACTGAAAAATACCCAGAAGCAGTTGGAAGCCGCTAAAGGAGAATTAGCGATTGTAAAATCTGATCAATTGTTAGCTAAAGCTGAGTCGGTTGGTGAGTTTAAATTTATTGTCGCTCAGTTAGATGATGTTGACGCCGAAGCGTTGAAAACAGCGGCAGAACGGTTGCAGCAGAAACTCGGTGCCGGTGGTGCTGTTGTGTTAGGTTCCGTCCCCGAATCTGACAAAGTCAGTTTAGTCTCAGCCTTTGGTGCAGATGTTAATAAAAAAGGCTTACAAGCCGGCAAATTTATCGGCACAATTGCCAAAATTTGCGGCGGTGGCGGTGGGGGACGTCCGAATTTGGCACAAGCCGGTGGACGCGATCCGAGCCAATTAAAAGCAGCCTTAGAAAGCGCTCGAACTCAATTGCTTGAAGGTTTGCAATAGTCTTATAGGGTGGGCAATTTCTCCTGGTGATATACCACAGATTGCCCACCTTACAAGCATTGAAATATTATAGCACTTCTCGCAGCTATGAGATACAATCGGAGGCAAGTCTATCAATTATAAAAATTAGCTATGAAGCCTTACCCAATTGAGTTTCGGCAAAAAATCATTGAAGTCTATAACAAAGAAAATCTCTCCATTCGTCAGCTTGCTCAACGTTTTTACGTGGCCCCAAGCTTTGTTCAAAAATTACTCAAACAATATAAAGACACTGGCAATCTTCATCCTCGTCCTCAAGGAGGCAGTCCTCAACCTAAACTCAAGGCCGAGCAATTAATTGATTTAATAGAAATCATCGAAACTCATAATGATGCCACTCTGGCAGAACTTTGTGACTTGCTTGAACAGAAGGTTCACGTTAGAGTCAGTCGAGCCACAATGGGGAGACTCACGCAAAAACTCAACTATAGCGTAAAAAAAAACTCTTTATGCTGCCGAAAAAGAGCGAGAGAAAGTCCAAAAGCAGCGAGTCGATTTTTGGTTAAATATCAGAAATATCCGAGTTGAAGACCTGATTTTCATAGATGAAGCCGGAGTTAACCTCGCAATGGTTAGGCTATATGCCAGAGCTTTAAAAGGCCAAAGAGCGAGAGGTAAAAAAATCCAAAAAAGAGGCAGAAACATTTCTTTGCTTTCTGCGCTGTCGCTGAAAGAAGTCTTGGCCTCATCCAATATTTATGGCGCAGTAGACGGAGCGACGTTTGAAGCTTTCCTTGTCAAAAAGTTAATCCCTAAACTTTGGAAAAATGCGTGTGTTGTCATGGATAATGCCAAAATTCACAAAGGTGAAATGGTCAGAGAACTTATTGAAGCAGCGGGAGCTAGACTGATTTATTTACCTCCTTACTCCCCAGAGTTCTCCCCAATTGAAAATTTTTGGTCAAAAGTTAAAGCCCTCTTGAAAAAGACAGCAGCCAGAACCTATAAAGATTTAATCAACTCCATTATTAGCGCTATGCTTCAGGTAACTAAGAAGGATATTCGTCACTGGTTTACTCATTGTTGCTATCATACCTCACGGGTATGAGAAATGCTATAATTTTTCTATTTTAACAAAATCAACCCCTTGCCAAAATTTTAAAATTAAATTATAACTGCATCCAACCGTTAAACTCATCGGCGTTAATCTGGAGTTAAAAAAAACACTGCCAAAAGTTAAAAATTCAACTTAACCAAAACATCAGGAGTTAAAAACATGAAATGCCCAGCTTGCGATAAAACTTTAAGCCAAAAAGTAGCAGGAAATATTACAGTAGATGCCTGCGAAGGTGGGTGCGGCGGAATTTGGTTCGATAACTTTGAGCTAAAAAAAGTCGATGAGCCAGATGAGGCAGCCGGCGAAGTTCTTTTAGCGATTGATAGAACGAAAGCAATTGAGGTTGATCAAAATAAGAAGCGACACTGCCCTCGCTGTGAAACTATCATAATGATGCGACATTTTTTCAGCGTGAAACGGCAAGTATTAGTTGATGAATGTCCAAAATGCGGGGGTTTTTGGTTAGATGCCGGTGAATTAGCGGCTATCCGACAACAATTTAGTTCAGACGAAGTCAAAGAAGCTGTTGCGGAGGAATATTTATCTGATGTTTTTGATAGCTATTTGGCAACAAGGTTAATGCGACGCCAAGGTTAATGCGTTAGCTTATTTTTCGTTACAAGACAACCCTTGGTAATTAAAATTAATTAAAAGGAGTAGATTATGCCGAGATTTGAACGCTTTACTATCCACATGCAAATTAACCGGATGTTTGCCGAAGGGCAGTCATTTTTTGCCACGATGAAGGTGCAAGATTGGCTGCGGGAACGGAATCACGAGCCGGCAGACTACGAGATTATTTTTCATCAAAAGCCGGCACCTCCGGGTTCAAAGGAAGTCATAGCAGTTGATATTGAATTGCGTCGGAAAGATGGACAGCCGGTGGATGAATGGTTGCAAAAAGAATTAAATAGTCATGCCTAAACCGGCTACAGGTTTAGATTGTTTTTCCCTATTGTGAGCCGGCTAAGCACCTATGAAAGTTCGCGGAATCAAAAAATCAAATCTTGGCTGGATTATTGCCTTTTTTGGCTTTTTCGCCCTGCTGCTGTTAATCATGCTGCTTGCGGACTTAGGAAGGCTACCTCTGCCACTATTTCAGCAGGAGCCTTTTGACAAGGTTGGGCATTTTTTCTTGTACGGGATTGCTTCTTTTCTTAGCCATCGTGCGATAAACCGGCGCATGATGGCAATTTTTAATTACCCAATTCCGCTAGGGCCATTTATCTTTAGTTTATTTACAGCTTTTGAAGAGATGCTGCAAGCAACTTTACCGAATCGCAGCGCGAGTTTTTTGGATTTTGCTGCTAGCATGGCCGGCATTATAGTTTTTTATTGGGTTGGGGAAATTTGGGATCGGAAAAGGCAGAAATAGAGGGGAATCGGGCATGGGGCAAGGCTGCGCCAACCTAAAGGTAGGGGCATGGTTAATGAATAATAGAGAATGCTCTCCCCATGCCCCATGCCCCTAGTTTTTACCGTATGGAGACGACAACTGCCTGACTTTCGTTGGCGGTATCATCGACGGCGGATAGGGCATAAGTTCCGCGCTCAACTTTAAAAGCCGTTATGCTCGAGGGTATCACTCGCAGCAGTTTCCAAGTATTACCGGCCTTGGTATAAAGCGTCCAAGAACGAACATCATTGGCAGCCGGCTTGTCCCATGTCACGTAGTTAGAAGTCACCGTTATTCCACTTGGGGGTGCCGGTGGTTCGTTATCTAACCAAGGCATGGCGGGTGGCAATGCCGGCGAAGGATAAAGCGCGGATCGGAAAGCTTCATTTACACCCAAACGATTTTCTTTGAATACCTTCATGCTGAAAAAGATATTCCCTAAAGAAAGTTGCGGTGCCATCTTGCGGGTAATTTCAACTTGTCGTTTAAACTCAGAAACTGTCCAGCTACCGCCGTTGAGTTGGCTGAGATAGTTACCGGCGTAAATGTGGCGGCGTTTGGGGTTATGTTGCGTCCACCAAGTCAGCAATGCCGGATAACTCTGCTGGGGTGGATCGATGCGCCAGTAAAGTTGTGGGGCTAAATAATCCACCCAACCTTCTTCTAACCATTTCTTGGCATCGGCATACAGTTCATTGTACTGGTCGAGTCCGACAATACCGGCAGGCTGTCCGGGCCGGTAAATTCCAAAGGGACTAATGCCAAATTTAACGTGAGGTTTCTCGGCGCGAATTCCCTTAGCAAGACGCTGCATCAATTGATTGACATTGTCTCTGCGCCAGTCAGCAAGAGAAAAGGTGCCACCGGCTGCTTTGTAAGCGCCGTAAGTTCTGGAGTCGGGGAAGGAAATGCCGCTTTTCGGATAGGGATAGAAATAATCATCGAGGTGAATCCCATCCACGTCATAGCGACGCACAACGTCCATGATCACGTCATACGTCCGATCCTGAACTGGCTTCGCACCTGGGTCCATCCACAGCAAATCGCCATATTGGTAAGCGTATTGTGGATAAACTTTTGCCATGTGATTACCGGCAAGCGAGAATTTATCCGGTGTCTTGGCACGGTAGGGGTTGAACCAGGCATGAAGTTCGATATTGCGCTTGTGGCTTTCTGCAATCGCAAACTCTAGCGGGTCATAATAGGGTGTCGGCGCTTTGCCTTGGGTGCCGGTTAGCCAATAACTCCAAGGTTCTAATTGAGAGGCGTATAAAGCATCGCCTGCCGGTCTGACTTGCAATACTAAAGCATTCAGGTTTAACGCCTGCATCCGGTTCAAAATTGACAGCAATTCTGCTTTTTGCTGTTCCACCGGCATTCCGGGTTTTGAAGGCCAATCAATATTGGCTACCGTTGCTGTCCACACGCCGCGAAACTCTCGCGTATGGCCAACCGTAACCATTTCAGAAGGTGTTTGAGATTGTTGGACAACGCGCCTGGGTGGGTAAGCGGCGTAAACCTGAGTCACACTCAGTCCGAATAGTAGGGACAAAACAAATATTAATAACTTGCTTTTTTGCCGGATTGCTTTACCGGCAGATGGAGGGGACTCGGCAGCGCGTGAGCTTTTCTGCTCTTTCGCACTGAAATTACTAACTGCAAGCCGTAGCCGGCTTAGCACTCGAACAATAATAGCCATCAAATTCATGTTATTTTTGCGCCTGGATTTATATAGCCCTAAACAGCAATGCCAATGATAGCAAGGCAATCGATATCTGGAAAGTTCCTGTACATCGGTTGCTTGTTCCTTACGACTCCCTAACAGGCTGTCTCTTAATGCTGTTTGTCATTTTCTAAGCTTGCTCCAGACCAACCGGAAAAATAACAGCGTTCTCGCTTCTTTTAAATTACCTTTCATTCGGTTAAAAACCGCTTCTCGCTCATCGTGAATATTTTTGACAATCTCGCTCACGTCCTGACCGGCATCCAGAGGATTTACTCAAAAGTTTCTCTCAGTTTATCTTCAATCTGTTCTACTAGGCGCTGAGTTACCTCGCGCACACCCAATACAGAATTTTGGCCTTGGATTTGCGCGATTTCGCCACAGTCCTGATCTTTTCTGCCTAAGAGAAAATAAGTTTTCATTTCTCCTTTGCCTTTCACTGAGATTGTTCCCCGTTCTTCAAACAAATAACACTCCTGCAAGAGTTGGTAGCTGGCATCAGACACTTGAATTCGCCCTGCTAAACCGTGTGATTCCATACGGCTAGCGATATTCACCGTGTCGCCCCACAGATCATAAATAAATTTTTTGATGCCAATGACTCCTGCCACAACCGGCCCGCTATGAATTCCGATCCGGATGCTAAATGCTTGATTATTCTCTTGATTAAATGTGGCCACTGCGCTTTGCATATCAAGGGCCATTGCAGCAATTGTTTGAGCATGATCTGCCCGCCGATTGGGGAGTCCGCCAACCACCATATAAGCATCCCCAATCGTCTTAATTTTCTCCAAACCGTGCTGTTCACTCAGCCGATCAAAGGCTGAGAAAATTTGATTCAGCAAGTCTACCAATTCAATCGGTGACAGATAAGAAGCTATCTGCGTAAAGCCTACGATATCTGCAAACATAACCGTCACTTCGGCAAAGTTTTCCGCAATCGTACTTGCCCCCTGTTTCAGGCGCTCGGCAATGGGTGCTGGTAATATATTGAGCAACAAGCGTTCAGTTTGTTCCCTTTCTTGGCGTAGTTCCGCTTCCGCCTGCAATCGCTCGGTGATATCTCGAAAGATTGCCCGAATGGCCACGGGCTTTCCTTCTACAAATTTACAGTTTACATTTCCTTCTACTGAAATTTTTTTACCCTCTTTGCTAAGAAATGCAGCTTGAAACCGCTCTATTTTTTCACCAGATATTACTCTGTTAAATATCTGTAACCATTGAGCTTTACAATCGGGATGAATGATATCAAAAACGGTTAATTCTGAAATTTCTGCTATATATCCCAAGGTTTCTTGCCAAGCTCGATTGACATAAATAAAATGACCGCCGGCAGTAACAGATTGAATTAAATCGCTCGCATTTTCAAACAATTCTCGATATCTTTCTTCACTTTCAAAAAGCGCAGCTTCCGCTCGTTTACGCTTAATAAACTGACCCAGTTGACTGCCAATCGCAGCCATTGTCTGTAATAAGTCTTCATCGGGTTGCTGCACTTCTCGGCTAAAGAATGCCATCACGCCTAGCACTTCAGCGTTGCTGAGGATGGGGAAACCAAACCCTCCATGCAATCCAGATCGGGCGGCAAGTTGTGATCGCAAGAAGTTAACATCTTTAGCGACATCGCTCATCCAGTGCGGGGAACGATTTGCCCACACACGACCGGGTAAACCAACGCCAAAGGCAAACGTAGTTTGTTTGGAGACTTCGATAAATTCTGTGCTGACTGCTGCCGGTCTTGACCAAATTTCCACACATCGTAGCAATTGAGAGCGTACACCAACTAAATGAGAAGTGAGAATTTTTTCTTCATGCTTCATTCTCATTTCTTCATTCTCTACCATCCAAAGTTCCCCAACTGTCCATCCCACGCTTTCACAAATTGCTAGCAAAATTTTAGGGATCGCCTGCTCTAATGTCGCAGATTCAGATAAAACCCGGGCTGTAGCATACTGCGCCCCCCAGCGTTGTTGGGTGCGTTGACGTTCCGTAATATCGCGACCGATATAAAGGAAATCTTTCAAGTTTTCTATATCAGTTTGGAGGCCCGAACAAGAAAATTCAACAAAAATTTTTTGACCGGCTTTGGTATGACAAACAACTTCTATATCTTTCAGAAGTTCACCATTTGATAAAAGCTTCTCCTGAAAAACTAAGTTTAAAAAATTTCGATCAGCAATTATTCTTGAAATTGGCTGTCCGATTAATTCTTCTTCCCCATATTTGAATAAATTTTGAGCGGCTTTGTTAATTATTTTTATAGCGCCAGAAAATGTAGTAACTATCAAGGCATCTGCCATTGATGTGATAATTTGTTTGTTATATTTTTTTGAATGAGAGAGGGCGCTGACTAAAAGATTTGATTCATTTGTACTTTGTACTAATCTTTGCTCTAAGAGCATTTTTTCTGTGACATCTTCAAAAAAAATAATCAACTTTTTTTCAAAACTTTCTTCATCGGCTGTATATTCATTAACATAAAAATCGAGATAAAAAGGAGAAGTCAATTCGGAAAATCGCCCAATACCTTTTAGCTCAAAGCTTTCCTGATGTGCTTGCAAGACTGCCGTTAAAATCTCTTCAGTTCCTATCAATTCAGGAAAGCCGGTGCGGACATCCTTTCCCGGTTCCACTTCATCAGGACAATCCGCAAATCTTCCTACACCGGGGGATATATCTAAGATAATCCAGTTCCCGCCTATGATCAGATACTCCAGGTGACGCGGGACTAAGAGTTTTTTGAAATGCTTATTCATATCAACTCTCTTAATTTAAATTTATTGGGTTAACTTTTCTTTTCATATTCATTTGAAAAGGGAGAGTTATTCCAGGGAATCATGACTCTAAAGGTTGTGCCGGCTCCAACTTCACTTGCTACCATAATTTTGCCACCGTGTAATTCTACAGACTTGTGGACAATCGCCAATCCTAAGCCGGTGCCAGAAATATTTCGGGCATTTCTGGCCCGATGAAATAATTCAAACAATCGTTTTTGATCTTCTAAAGGAATACCAATCCCTTGATCTTGAATCTCAAAAATTACCTCTTTATCTTTACACATGAGGTTCAAAACAACTGGCTTCCCTGGCGGTGAAAACTTGAGCGCGTTGGAAAGCAAGTTAGTGAGAATATGGCGCAGGAGTTTTTCATCCATACAAGCATTAATATTTTCGCACTCATTAACAAAGGTAAGGGCGTGCTTTTTGCCGGCACTGAGTTGCATCTCTTCTACCAGATCGCCACAAAATTTTCCTAAGTCAATGAAATTGGGATCGAATTCTAATCTCCCGGCTTCAGATTTTCCGAGCGTCAGCACATCATCTAATAAGTTTGTCATTTGTTTGACGGCTGAGTGAATCATCTGAAAATATTGTTGAGTCTTTTTTTCGCATCTTTTAGGACTATAATAGTGATCTTCTAATAATTCTACTGAAGTTAGGATAATCGTGAGTGGCGTCCGAAACTCATGAGATGCCATCGAGACAAAATTAGATTTCATTTCATTAAGTTCTTTTTCTTTTTCCAGAGCAGAACGAATTTCCGCTTCAGCACGCTTACTTTCGGTGATATCCCGACCGATATAAACAAAATCTTGCACGCCTTCTATATCTGTCTGAATGACTGAACAGGAAAACGCAACAGAAATTTTTTCGCCGGCTTTCGTATAGCAATCGACTTCTATATTTTGCAACAATTCAGATTGAAAGCATAAATCTGATGGCTCCATGATTGGAG